>JAJRYJ010000028.1 GCA_024275795.1 Actinomycetes bacterium
AAGGCCAGCGGCTCGCCGAAGGCCGCCTGCAGGTAGACCACGTAGACCAGCAACCCGGCCGGCAGCAGCGCCAGCCAGAGCAGCGAGGGCCTGAGCCGTGACTGCGGGGACGACCCCCGCGAGAGGGATTCCCACAAGAGCGGCAGCAGCAGGAAGAGGCCCGTGATGCGCGTGAGCACCGCCAGGAACCCCCAGACGCCCGACGCCGCCCAGCGTCCGCGGCGCGCGTAGTAGAAGCTGGCGACGCTCGTGAGCAGGAAGAGCGACTCCGTATACAGCGTGGAGAAGAAGATCGCCGTCGGGAAGACCGCCATCAGCCAGACAGCGCGGCCGGCTATCCTCTCGCCGTAGTCCATGGCGGTGATGCGGTAGACGAACATCATGCCCACCACCGCGTAGAGAGACGAGAGCAGCATGCCCGCGGCCAGGTAGCGCCCGCCCAGGAGCCGACCGGCGAGGTGGACGGTGAAGGGATAGAGGGGGAAGAAGGCCACGTTGGACTGCTCCCCCACCACCCAGTAGTAACCGCCGTCGATGATGGACATATACCAGTTGGCGTCCCACTTGTACCACATCTCCAGGTACCAGGGCGCCGGGGTGGACAGGGGGACGGAGAAACCCTTCTCGACCGTTTCGAAGAGCGTGCAGGCAGCCAGAGCGAAGAGCACCACCAATATCCGGCTGACGGTGAAAGAACGGATAACGGACTTCAGCATCGATACCCCTCTGAAACGCCTCGGGAATAGAAGAGACGGCGGAATCGCCGAAAAAATACTAGAAGCAGTATAGCGCTTTGTCAATCGGGGGCGGCGGCGCGGGGGGCGTCAGGTGAGGTTCTTCTCCTCGTGGTATTCCTTCTCCAGGTTCACCCGGGAGATATCGTGGGCCCCGCCCATGACGTTGCGCGCGGCGAGGATGCCGGTCTTCATGGAGTGGTCCATGTTGTTGTACTTGTAGGTGCCGTAACGGCCGATGATCTGCAGGTTGCTGAAGCCGTCCACATAGTCCAGCACCAGTTTCAGCGGCTCCTCGTAGCCCAGTTCGTACATGGGGTAGGCCTTGGGGATCCTGATGACGAAGGCGTCGATAACGTCCTGCTCGCGCAGGAAGCCCAGGCGCCGGTCCAGGTCGCGGACCGTGAGGTCTATCAGGTCCCGGTCTTCCATGTTCCAGACCTCGCCGTCACTGAAACAGAAGTACTCCGCCACCAGGGAGCTCTTGCCTTCGGGGGCCATGTCCGCGCTCCAGTTGCGGGGCTCATGGATGCGGCCCAGGGTGATGGAGGGATCATGGATGTAGATCCAGGTCTGATCCGTGATCTGCGGCTTGTCCACCAGCAGGTTCACGGTGATAAGGTCACGGTAACGCAGTGAGTCGGCGGCTTCGATGACTTCCCGGGGTGCTTCAGGGCTCATGCACTTCACCAGTTCCGTCAGCGGCATGCTGGAGATGACGTCATCCACTTCGAGGGTGTAGCCGCCGTCACGGGCCACGTCCTCTATCTCCAGGGACGTCACCCGCTCTCCCTCGTGGTTGATCGCCGACACCCGCTGGCGCATGCGCACCTCGTTGCCCCGCTCCTCGACCTTTTCCGCCAGGTTCTCGCTGATGCGCCCGATGCCCAGCCGGGGATACATGAAACGGTCGATCAGGGTCGTCACCTTGCCGTTCTTCGACTTGAACAGGGCCTCCTTGACGGCGACGCGCAGCGAGAGCCCCTTGATGCGCTGGGCCGCCCACTCGGCGCATATCTGGTCGCAGTCGATGCCCCAGACCTTCTCGGTGTAATCCTTGAAGAAATGTTTGAACAGCTCGCGGCCGAACTCGTTGCTGACCCAGTCCTCCAGGGAGACGATATCCGGCTTCCTGTAAATGCCCTTGACCTTGACGGCGCCGTAATCGATCAGGCACTTCGCTGTGGTACCCAACCCCATGCCCAGCAGGGCGTTGGCCGGCTTCAGCGGATAGTCGAAATACTTGTCGTGATAGAAGATCTTACTGGAGCGGTCCACCCAGATTATCTCGTCGCCGAGGATCTCCCTGAAGAAATCCTCCACCTCCTCGTCCTTGGTGAAGAAGCGGTGGCCGCCCAGGTCGAAGCGGAAGCCGTTGCGCTCGACGGTGCGGGAGATGCCGCCAACCTGGCTGCCCATCTCCAGCACGACCGTGTCCACATCGTCCTTGCTCAATATATATGCGGCGCTCAGGCCCGCAGGCCCGCCGCCGATCACGCCCACCGAGGTCTTGCTGTCAGCCACAGGTGGCTCCCGTCTCACTGGTTCTGTCGCATGGGAATGGCAGCTTGCGGCCGCAGTGGCGGCGCTGACCCAACCCACACCCTAACTGGGCATAGCGCCCCCTCTCCCTTTCTGTCTTTTCGGGGGAAGAAAAAAGACCGGGGGTGAGGACGGCGCATGCCGGTATCGCCTGAGGTTAAATTATAGCTTCCCTACTTTTATTTGGAAAGACCGGGATGGAAAACGGAAGAAGCCGCCGGACGGCGGCTTCTTCCTGAAAAAGATGAGCCCGCAGGTGGGGGGAGGCTAAACTCACAACCTACGGGCTCCCTTTTAGGGCGGAGGCTTTCGCCTCAGTCCATTGTAATGGATCATTCAATGCTATTATCGACCTGCCCCGGCGATACTTTAAACATTATTAAAAAAGGTGTAATACATTATTTGAATCTCCGGAAAACTTTAGCGCTTTTTTCGGGGAATCGGCCCCGGGAAGTTATAGGATGACGCTGACCGGATGACTCGAGAGGGAGGAAACATGCCTGAAGATTCCATGGGACAGGAGAAACAGCAGCCGCAGGTGAAGGTGCAGGTGCCGCCGGACCTGCAGGGCGGTGTCTACGCCAACATGGCCCGGGTGAACCATTCGGAGTTCGAGTTCTCCATCGATTTCGCCAACGCGGACTTCGCCGGCCAGGACCCGGCGGGCAACATCCCGGCGGTGGTGGTGGCGCGGGTAATGGTCAGCCACGAGTTCATGCCACACCTGCTGGAGGCGCTCAAGGACAACTACAGCCGCTACCTCACCCGCAAGGACATCGAGGGGCTGCCGGAGACCGACAGGCCCAGCGACGAGTGAAACCGTCCGCAAGAAAGATCTACGGCGAGCGGGCCGACCGCTACGCCGAGCTGGACATCCTCTCGGAGGAGCGTTTCTACCGGCCGCTGGTGGAGCTGGCGCGCCCGCGCGGCGGCGAACGCGTGCTGGACCTTGCCGCCGGCACCGGCGTACTCTCCATCATCCTCAGCCGCAGCGCCGCCTCCGTGGTGGCCTGCGACCTGACGCCGGAGATGCTGGCCCATGCCGGGGAGCGCATCGCCGCGGCCGGCCGCGACAACATCAGCCTGGTGGAGGCCGATGCCACCCGGCTTCCCTTCGATGACGACAGCTTCAACCTGGCCGCCTGCCGGCTGGCCTTCCACCATTTCCCCGAGCCGGAGCGGGCGCTGGCGGAGATACGGCGGGTGCTGGTCCCCGGCGGCCGCCTGGTGCTGGAGGACGTCTTCGGGCCCGAGGAGGCGGCGGCGGCTGAGGTTCGCGAACGTTTCGAGCTGCTGCTGGACCCGTCCCACGTGCGCTCTTACAGCCCCTCAGAGCTGCGCCACCTGCTGACGGCGGCGGGCTTCGAGCTGGATACGTTCAAGCGCCTGCAGGCGGAGGACCTGAGGCTGGAGATGTTGCTGGACCTTGAGAAGATATACACGCCGGAGCGGCGGGAGGCTGTGCTGGCGCTGCTGCGGGAGCACCTGGGCCGGGACCTGGGCGGCGTCACGGCGCGCGAGCAGGATGGAGGCATCATCCTCGAATGGGAGGTGCTGCTGGCGTCAGCCGCCAGTCCCTGATGTTTGGGATGGGGTGCAGGCGTCAAGAATACTGCTGACCGGCCGTTGCGGCCCGGTCATCCCGATGGAGACATGGACATTCCCGCCGAACATATCGAAGGCACGGACAGGGGCGACGTCAGGTTCTACGGCCTCAGCACCTGCGGCTGGTGCCGCAAGACCCGCGAGCTGCTCAATTCGCTGGGCGTCGACTACTACAAGGTCGAGGTTGACCTGCTGGAGAAGGAAGACAAGGACCGCGCCGTGGCCGAGGTCAAGAAGCACAACCCCGAATGTTCCTTCCCCACCCTGGTGATAGACGGCGACAAGTGCATCGTCGGCTTCGACAGGAGCGAGATCGAGAAGGTCCTGGGCTGATGGCGGCAGCGGCGTGCAGGAGGCCCGGCTGATGGCCGGCTCGTTGTCATTGCCGGAGCGCGCGGCCCAACTCTACCGGCGGCTCAGGCGGGAGGCTGAGGATGCTGGTTACCTGCTGAACCCTGATGAGCAATTCGCCCGGGAACTGCTGGAGGGCCTGCTGACCAACGAGGACCGCTTCGGCTATCGCTGCTGCCCCTGCCGCCTGCCCGCCGGCGACGCCGAGGCCGACAACGACATCATCTGCCCCTGTATCTACCGGGACGCGGACCTGAGCGAATACGGGCAATGTTACTGCGCCCTCTATGTTTCCGAAGCGATCGCCGGCGGCGGGCAGGAGGCCGGCTCCATCCCTGAGCGCAGAGGAAAGGAGGTGAGGCGAATGACGACACCATCTGAAGGAGGCGGCTCCGGGCCGCCGCTGCCGGTCTGGCGCTGCACCGTCTGCGGTTACCTGGCCGGTCGCGAGGACGCCCCGGGCATCTGTCCCATCTGCAAGGCCAAGCGGGACAAGTTCGAGCGTTTCATGTAGGGCCGCGCCGCCATGAATAGACGCCGCCCTCGTCGTCCGCCATGCCGGCCATTTCATGCCTTTCCCCTTCGATCACTTTCTTACAGTTTCTTTACATACTGCTTACAGGCCCTTTACCGGGAGAGGCGATGATACGGATGACAAGCCCCTGCCGCCACTGTATGGATGGTCCCCATGACAAAGAACCAGGCCCCGGTTTTACGCACGATCATCGTCATTCTTTTACTGGCGCTGCCGTCCCTTATGCTCGTATCCTGTTCAGCCGGCGGCCCGGCGGGCAGGGATGAGACTGCGGCCACAGAGCCTGTCGTGCTCTTCTCCATAGGCATGCACATCGAGCCAGTCAAAGGTTATAACAACCCGGAACTGTACGAAACACATGCGGCCGCTGTCCGCTCCGTGGCCGATATCGTCGCGGCCCATGACGGCCGCATGAACATCCAGGCGCAGACGCCGTTTACCGCCGTCGCCGTCGAAAACGGCGACACGCTGCTGTCGGACCTCGCCGGGGACGGCCATGAGCTGGGGCTGCATTTCCATGAGGACGCCCATCTGGGCAAGGACAGCGAATCGTTGCCGGCGGCGGCCTGGTGCTCAGCGATGCGGGATGAGGCCGGCCTGATAGAAGCTGCAGGCGGCGTCGATAACGTCCGCTACTGGAGCGGCGGCAACCTCTACCCGGACCTGCTGGAAGCGGCCGCTTGCGCCGGCTTCGATATCTACGGCGACTGGAAGAACCCCGAGACCCAGGAAACGCCGGCGGAGCTGGGCGGTGTCAACCCCTGGCGTCCATCCGGCGGCGTTGTTCCCGCCGGAGAATCGCCGCTGACAGATGCTGCAGGCTCCACCGGTGCCGCTGTCGACGTCACGGCCCTGACGAAACATGATCCGTCGGGCGCCATCCTCTATCTGCCCGACGGACTCTCCGGCAGGGAGTCCGCCACCCGCCCCCCTTCGCTCAAACGGGACGAGCAGGCATACTTCGACTACCTGGAGGGGCAGCTGCGGGAGGCGCTGGGCGCCGCCGCGCCGGACAGGGTCAACGTCTTCCATTTCAACGTGCACCCGGGCGAGTTCGTGGACGGCCCCGGGCGACAGGCGGGTGCGGCCGCAGGCGCGGCCGAGGCGCATACGGCGGCGAAGTACGCGGCGCTGGAAAGTTTCCTCACCGAGGTCGTGGACCCGCTGGTCGCAGACGGGCGCCTGCAATGGGCCACCTACTCGCAGGTTGCGGATGCCTACGGACAGCGGGAGGCGGCAGGCGGCGGTTACATGACATTCGCCGTCAACGTCCATGACGTAGTCAACGTCGACGACAGCGCCGACACCATCCTGCGCCTGGCAGACATCTACGAGAAATACGGTGTCCGGGGTGATTTCTATCTTACCGCCCCCGTCGTCCACCTCTACGAGGAGCAGCGCCCCGATGTCATCCAACGGCTGCGCGACAGCGACATGACCATCAGCTACCACGTACGGCCGCCCCATGCCCTTTACAACAGGTTCGACCAGCGGCTCGAAGGCCTGGATGATGCCCGGCTTGCGCAGACGCTGCTTGACTACGAGAGCTACCGCCTGGACCTGGCCACCGGCGGCCTGCTGCGGGACGAGCCCGGCGGCTACCGCTACGTGGCGGATACCTTCGGCCGCGACCCGGTGGTGGCGCCCTCCCCCAACAACGACCCCCGCATCAAGTCGCTCTCGCGGCGGACCTATGCCGGGCTGGGCGCGCAGATGACCATCACCTATCACGAGCAGGGCACGGACCCGGATGAGCCATTCGAATGGGTCGACGGGCTGCTGGTCCGGCCCAGCGATTTCAGCATCACCCGCTGGGGCGACCCGGGGAGCAACGGCAAGGGCACCTTCTGGTGGAACAAAGTGCTGAGCGACGAAGCGGACGCGTATGACCCTGCGGGCTACCTGCAGGCGCAGCTGAAGGAGTGGTGGTCTGCGGAAGCGGGCAGGGCCCCCTTCGTCACGTCCCTGATCCACGAGAACAACTTCTACCGCTCAGGGGCGGCGCCCTGGAGCTCAAGATATTTCAGCGATAACGGCAAGACGCTTCCCCTGGAGCCCCCCTTCGACCTGAACGCCGAGGACGCATCCACACCCCGGTCGCTCGAGGAACAGGAGGCCATCTGGGCGGCCTACGAGGAGATGGTGGCTTACGCGGCGGCCAACCTCAACGTGGTGACTTCCGAGGATATCGTCCGCCTGGCGTCGGGAGGGCAGGAAAGCCCTGACGACCTGCGATAGAATGGACCCGAAATGCAGGCGCCTCCCCTACAACCAAATCGGACCACGGTAACGCCGGGGCCGTCGAGGCCCGTACGGATGCTTCTGCTGCTGGCGGCCATGGCGCTGCTGTTCCCCGCACTGCTGTCGGGCGCAGCGGGCTGCGGCTCTGATACCGAAAGCCTCACCGCCGGCGGCGATGCCGGCGCGGCCGGGGACGGCGAAGCCATCGACCGGGCGAGTGGCGCCGATTCCGACGAAGCCACACCGGCGGATGATTCGCACACGCTTGCGGCGGCGCCGCAGGCCGACTACTATCCGGCCCTCGCGGGCACGGTGCAGAGGGATGTGACCTACTGCACGGCGGGCGATGTCGAGTTGAAGCTGGACGTCTACTATCCCGCCGGCGGCGGCTCAAACCCCGCAGCCGGCGATTCAAGGCCCGCAGTCATGTATGTGCACGGCGGCGGCTGAGTCACCGGGGACAAGACCGAGGGCGTCGGCGCCGGCCTTCTGCAGGGGCTGGTCGACGCCGGCTTTGTCGTGTTCTCCGTCAATTACCGCCTGGCCCCCCAGTATAAATATCCGGCGATGATCGAGGACGTGGAGTGCGCCGTGGACCATATCAGCGCCAACAGCCGGGCATACGGCGTCGACGCGGAACGTATCGGCGCCTACGGCGGCAGCGCCGGCGGCCACCTGGTTTCCCTGCTGGGGACGCGCCAGAACGATGGCGCGGCTGACGGCGGGGATGGTGGCGGGGGCATCGGGCGGGTTAATGCGGTTGTGGACCTGTTCGGGCCCTCAGACCTTACCGTGCCGTTCGCGGGCGGGCCGGTGGACGAGGCCCTGGGTCTGACCGTCTTCGGCACCAGCGACAGCGGCTCGCCGCTGCTGGCCGAAGCCAGTCCCGTAAGCCACGTGGACGCTGATGACCCGCCGTTCCTCATCATCCACGGAGAGGACGATGGCCTGGTTCCCATCGAGCAGTCCGAGGTCCTGTATCAGAGCCTGCTGGCCGCCGGTGTGCCGGCAGAGTTCGTCCGTGTGGCCAACGCCAACCACGGTTTCGCGCCTGCGGGGGGCGAGCCGGATCCCTCGCGTCCCGAGATCAACCGGATGGTTATTGATTTCTTCCTCGCCCGGCTGGGTTGAGTCCACCAGATGATGACCGGACAAAAGACCAACAGCAAGACCGCCGCAAACAGCCGCGTCTCCATCGTGCGCTGCGGCGATTACGGCCGGGAGGCCGTGGACGCCGCCGTGCTTCAGTCGCTGGAATCGACCGGCGGCATCGGCGGGGTGGTCAGGCCCGGCGACTCGGTCCTGCTGAAGGTGAACCTGCTTTCCCCTACGGGGCCGGAGGCCGCCGTCACCACCCATCCCGCCGTCGTGCGGGCGGTGGCCGGAGCCGTGCTGGAAGCCGGCGGCCAACCCATAATTGCGGACGCCCCCGGATACCTTTACGCGGGGGGCAAGAGCAAAGCGCTGCGCAAGTCCGGCATCCTGGAGGCGGCCGAGCAGCTGGGGATCAGGGCCGTCCAGTTCGAGAACATGGAGCGGCCTTTTATCAGGACCGAAGTGCCCGGCGCTGAGTGGATGCACGAGGTGATGGCGGCCAGGCTCGCCCTGGAGTCGGACGTTATCATCTCCCTGCCCAAGCTCAAGACGCACAGCGGCACCTGGTATACGGGCGCCATCAAGAACATGTTCGGCTGCGTGGCCACGCGCAGCCGCAAACAGGCCCACAACCTGGGGGTGCACGAGAAATTCGCCGGCGCCGTGGTGGACATCTTCTCGGCCGTGAAGCCGGCGCTGGCGGTGATGGACGCCGTCGTCGGCATGGAGGGCGAGGGACCCCAGCACGGCAGGCCCCGGCATACGGGCCTGATAATGGCCTCCCGCGACTGCGTGGCCCTGGATTCCGTGGCCTCGACGCTCATCGGTTTCAACCCCCTGGAAATCCTCACGGTGAGGAACGCGGCGGCGCGCGGCCTCGGGGAAGGCGAACTGGACGCCATCGACATCGCCGGTGAGCGCCTCGACGATGTGTCAGTCGACTACGAGAAACCCAGCGGCCGGCAGATAGACATCCATCCATGGCTGATGCGTGTGGGGAGCAGGTTCGTCAAGGTCGAGCCGAGCCTGGTGCGGGAGGAATGCACACGCTGCGAGATCTGCATGAAGAGCTGTCCCGCCGACGCCATCACCATGGAGCCCTATCCCGTGATCGACAGGAAGGCCTGCATCGAATGCTACTGCTGCAGCGAGATGTGTCCCGAGGGGGCGATGGTGGTCAGGAAGAGCCGGCTGGCCCGCCGCCTGATACGCTGACCCCTGAGGGACGTTGGTTCACAAACTTCAATAACTTTCAGATGATGAAGACCATCGAGGAGCGCAGGCTTCATGTCCGGCGGGGATGATTCATCCCGGGGTCATCCCACGGGCCTGCTGCCGCGCATCCGGGCTTCCCTGCGCAACCCCCAGCTCGTGGGCGAGTCCGGCGCCCGGAAGCGCTACCTCAAGGTGCAATGGTGGGTTGTTTTCTGGCGACTGCTGGTACTGACGCTGATTATCGAAGGGGTCCTGGTCAACCCGGACCATTTCACGTCGGTCCCTTACACCCTCTTCGTCTTCACGGTCGCCCTCGCCTATACGGCCTTGTTCGGCTACCTTGCGACCAGCACCGCCGCCGTCAGCACGAGATACCTCCACCTCATAGACCTGCTTGTATGCGCCTCCCTGATGTTCCTGGCCCACGACCTGCGGCTGATCTTCGTCATGGCTTTCTTCTCATTCTCATGCCTGCTGTCGCGACCGACGACCCGCTTCAGCGAGGCGCTGCCGGCGACCATCTTCCTCAGCCTGGCCTACCTGGGAGCCAATGCCGGCCTCGGCTATTCCGTCCCCGACCAGCTGGCCAGTCTCTACGAGCTCGGCACCTTCATCCTTTATTACTTCTGGGGACTGGGGTTCGTCGGCTTCTCGGCGGTGCTGGAACGGGCCTCATCCCTGGAGCTGGATTCCCATCTGCAGACCCAGAGGCAGAACTACCGCAGGCAGCTGCACGACGACCTGGGCAATACCCTCTGCGGCCTCCACTACAAGATTCAGAGCCTCAGGCAGGCCGGAGGCGGCGGCGATTACGCTGAATCGCTCGCGTATATCTCCGCGGGTTATGAACGGGCGAAAGCGGTGCTCAAGCGCATCCTCTCGGGGCTGGAGGATTCCGGGCAGGACAGCTTCAATGACGGCCTGCGCAGGATAACGACGAACAGCGAACGGGACAGCGGCCGCACGGTCTCACTGGAGATCACGGGCGACGGGGTCAACCTGAGCCCGGAGGTCCAGCGGGAAGTACTAGCCATCGCCTCGGAGGCGATCACCAATTCCATCAAGCACTCGGGCGCCGATGCCGTGAGCGTGGCGGTGGACGGTGGCCGGAGCAGGCTCGACCTCAGGGTGAGTGACAAGGGCGGCGGCTTCAGCGCCTCCCGGCTGGCTGAACGGCAGCAGCAGGGAAGCCTGGGACTCAGGGGAATGGAGGAAAGAGCCGAACTGCTGGGCGGCAGGCTGTCCATCGACAGCTCTGAGGGCGGCGGCACCAGTGTGCGGCTGCAGCTGCAGACACGGCGGCGTTCCGGCCTCTTCAGCCGGGTGCTGGATTTCGACCCTGAGAAGAACAGGGGCGGCGTCTATCCCTTCCTCATCCGCCTGCGTGTCTTCATGTTCGCCTGGACCATGGTCGCCCTCCTGCTTGAAACCGGCGGCGCGAACTTCAGCCTGCCGCTGGCGGTGGTCGCCGGCGCCCTTGCGGCCGACTGCCTGGCCTGGATCGTTTTCAGGTCACAGCTCTACCAGGTGCTTGGCCGGCGGCCCTGGATGCTCGTCTTCGAGCAGCTATTTTTCGCAGCGATAGTCGTTTTTGCGACCATGTCGGGAATCAGCTTCTTCTTTACTTTGTACCTGGGCGTGGCCATCATCGCCAACGGCCTTTTCCTGGGGCCCCTGGAGAACCTGGGCATGACCATGGTCCTCAACGCCGGTATCCTGCTTGCCCACGCCATCGCCCCCGAATCCTCCGTGGGCGCCCTGCCCGGCGTCCGTTACGAGGCGGCGCTGCAGCATATGACCATCTTCTCCATCCTCGCTGTCTCCGCCGGGCTGGCGGGCGAGTTCATTGACAGCCTGGAAGGATTGCAGATCCAGGCCGTCAGCCGCGCCCTCAACCGTCAGCGTGAGCGCCTGACCGCCGAGACGCACCAGCAGCTGCAATCGCTGGTCGAGGCACTGGGAGATGAAATACACCAGGTCTCCAAACGCATCGCCGCGGACCCGGCGGCGCAGGTCGATCCCGCCTGCTGCGAGCGGATAGAGGGCAGCTCGACGAACCTGAAACTGAAACTGCGATCAATAATGCGGTCATTGGAAGAGCCCGCCACTGACGATATGATAATGACTGGAAGCGCCTGAGCCCGGCCGGGAAGACCGGGTGCGGCGCCGTGGACCATGTCCAAGAACAGGCTGGAGCCATGTCCAGGATTAAGATATTCATAGTCGACGACCATCCGGTGGTGCTCGAGGGGCTGACGTCCGGGCTGGATAATTTCCCGGAAATCGAGGTAACGGGCACGGCTTCCGACCTGGAAGAGGCCCGCCGCAGCATCAGGGACGGGGGCTTCGATATCCTCGTCACGGACCTCAACCTGCCCGATCCGGCCGACGGGCTGGAGTTGATAAGGTTCGCCGCTTCCGTTGACACGGATTGTAAAATCGTGGTGTTGACCTATTCCGACCGCCCCAACGATATCTTCGAGGCCAACAAAGCCGGTGCGAGCGCCTACCTGATCAAGGACTGCAACATCGAGGATATCGCCGGCGCCTTCGCCACGGTCCATGCCGGCGGGCGGCCGCCCCTGAGCCCTGACCTGGAAGCCGCCCTCTGGCAGAAACTGCGAGAATCACCGCCGGACGAGCTTCCCTATGGTTTGTCCGAGAGGGAATGGAAGATCCTGCGGCTGATGGCGGGAGGCGCCACCAACGAGGAGATCGCCGGCAAACTGTTCATCAGCCCCCGCGTGGTCCGTCGCTGCAACACCTCCCTCTACCGGAAGCTTGACGTCCGCAACCGCTCCGAAGCCATCGCCAAAGCCGCGAGCCAGGGGCTCTTCCGCGGCGCCTGAGCGCCGCAGCCCGCGCAACCGGACCGTTCTCTGCCGCCCGGAAGGCGTCCCTGCCTGCCCCCCAGCCAGTCCTCATCTGACTCTCTTCCTCTGAAGATTCCGGGATTACAATCATTGGGAAAGGAGAATGGTGGGGATGCATGAACGTTCGGTCAACGTCTTCATAGCCGATTGTCAGCCTGTCTTCGTGGACGGCCTCGTCTGGCGGCTGGGGAAATGCCCGGGCTATAAAGTCGTGGGGACGGCATGCTCGCTGGATGATGCGCGGCGCAAACTCAGCGACTGCAGCTTTGACCTCGTGCTCGCCGACACACACCTGCCTGAGCCCAAGGACGGCCTGGAACTGATGCGGCTCGCCCAGGACATGAACCCCCGGTGCAAGGTGGCGGCGCTGTCGATCTCCGACAACTTCTCTTGCATCGAACAGGCCAACAAGGCGGGAGCCGATGCCTACCTGTCAAAGATGAGCGATTTCCAGGAGATCGCCGATTCCCTGGACACGATAGTCTCGGGTGGCAAGCCGCCGCTGAAGCCGGAGCTGGAGGCCGCCCTCTGGCAGAAGCTCTGCGAGGACCAGAACCTGGCGGAGAACCGGTTGAGCGAGCGGGAGCGCGCTATCCTCGAGCTGATTTCGCAAGGTGTCTCTGATAAGGATATCGCGGAAAAGCTCGGGATAACCATTAACGCCGTCCGCCAGAACATCTCCCGCATCATGCAGAAGCTGGGTGTCAAGAACCGCACCAGGGCCGTAGTCGTGGCCATCCGCAACGGCGTGATTTAAAAAAACCTTGAGGGACGTTGGTTCACAAAGTTCAATAACTTCGGCCTTGCGGGGGCGTGGCTCAAACCTTTAAAGACTATGACTAGTAAGTTGACTAGTAAGTCATATAACTTCCAAGGCGCCAGAGCCGGTGCGTAAGTAACAGGAGGGCGGATTCAGTCCTGGTTGAACTCCGGGCGAGCCGAGGGGTCCTGCGGCGCCGGATCGACGGCAAGGTGTCCCCAGAATCCGAGGCTGTCGTATTCCTCCCTGACGGTCCCCTCCTGCTGGAAGGTATCGCATTCGCCGTTATCCAGCGAGATCGACGACGTGCGGCACTCTTCCCTGAGGTTGAACTTGCAGGATGTCCTGTTGCAGAAGACTTTCATGATGCTGCTCCGATTCCCTGGTTTCCCTGACCGTCCGGTTGCTCCGGTTCCCTCGTTTCTCCGATCCCCTGGAATTGTCTCACATTGTGCGGATGGAATAAACGGAGCAGGTAGGTTGGAGGGGCTGTTAAGAATGGTGGGTTGGTCGAGTCTGGGGCCACTGTAAAGGCGACCTGGAGCCGACGTGCGGAATTGAACCGCAGACCTGCTCATTACGAGTGAGCCGCTCTACCAACTGAGCTACGTCGGCTTGGTGTGTTCCCGTAGATTATAGATGATTCAGAGTTGTTGGAGAAACGCGGCATTCACGGGGAGCCGGAAAAGGAAACAAAGGAAACCACGTCCCCGGTTTTCGGGTTACCGGGCGTCGGGTTGCGGCCGCGGCCCCGGTTAATCAGCAAGCTCGCGGTAGAGGTCCAGGGTCTTGGCGGCCGCCGTCTCCCAGGAGAACAGCTCGGCGCGCTCGCGGCCGCGGCGGCTGAGGCGCTGCCTGAGGCTGTCGTTGGTAAGCAGCTCGGAGATGCCCGCCCCCAGGGAGGAGGCGCGGGGCGCCACCAGCAGTCCCCCGTCCCCAACAACTTCCGGCAGGGAGGATGAGTTGCTGCAGACCACCGGCGTGCCGCAGGCCATGGCTTCCAGGGGCGGCAGGCCGAAGCCCTCGTAGAGCGACGGGAAGCAGAAGATGTCGGCCGCCGAGTAGAGCGCCGGCAGGTCCGGGTCGTTGATATATCCGGGGAAGATAACCCGCTCCGCGATGCCGCGGCGGGCCGCCTCCTTCTCTATGCTTTTCCATCCCTCACTCTTCTCCCCCGCCAGCACCAGCGAATAGCGGCTGCGGTAGCGCCCGGGCAGGCCGGCGAAGGCGCTGATCAGCGCCTGCACGTTCTTATGGGCGGCAAACTCACCCAGCCAGAGGACGAAGGGCTCCTTCAGCCCGTATTCCTCCATCGCTGCGTTGCGCTCCTGCTGGCTGCGGGGGTTGAACTCGCGGCCGACGCCGTCCAGTATCACCGAGACGCGCGCCAGCGGCAGGTTGAAGTGGGCAAGCAGGTAGGACTGGGAGACGGTGGAGACGGTGATGATGTGGTCAGCCTTCTGGACGGCATCGGACAGCAGGCCCTTGTAGGCACGCCTGAGCCTGAAGCTGGGGATGGACTTGGGGAAAAGCAGCGGGATGATGTCATGGGCGGTGACCAGCAGCGGGCAATCCAGGTTGGAGGGCGCCACAACATAGGGGGTGTGGAACAGGTCGCAGCCGGCCTTGTTGACCACCTGGCCGATCTTGTTCAGGTTGCGCGAGGAGACTATATCCTCGTTGAGCGCCACGGGGACGAGGTTCTCTCCCTGGGGCAGGCGGTCCAGCGACTCCTGGTTATGGAAACAGACGACCTCAAGGTCCGGCACCTGCACGAACTGCCTCAGCAGACTGCGGGAATAGGTGCCGACGCCCTTCCAGGCGATCATGCGCGCGTCGAATCCGATTCTCAACATGCGGCTACCTCCAAAGGGTACTTCCTTCCACAGGGGTTTCTCAATTGATTAAGACTTCCTGAATATTTCTTGATTCGTCAACGAACGTCCCCGAACTCTGAACTCCCGAACTTCCGAACTTCCGGCCCATTATCGAACTTTCCCGGTTATTATCTGCGAGTTATTGAACTTTGTGAACCAACGTCCCTCAAGGTTTGAGGGCGTCGGTGACCAGTTCGCGTACCTGCTCAATGGTGAATGGTTTGGCGACGACGCTGTCGATACCGCTGGCGTCCATGCGCTCCTGGTCCAGCTGGTCGCCCCAGCCCGTTATCAGCGCCACCGGCGTCCCCGGGCTCATCTGCTTAATGGCGTCCGTTACCTCCCATCCGGACATCCCGGGCATTCCGAGGTCAGTCATCACCAGGTCGAAGCGCTTCTTGCCGCTCTTCAGGGAATCGGAGATAGTCTCGACTCCCTGCGCGCCGGAAGCGGCCGTCACCACCAGGTGACCCATGCCCTCCAGCAGGTTCGTCAGCAGCGTGCGCACCATCTCCATGTCGTCGATGACCAGTACGCGGGCCTGGCGCTCCGCGTCCAGGCTCAGCTGCTCCGGCAGCTCGCCGGTGAGGTCCGCCACCGTCGCCACGGGCAACCTGATGCGGAACCTGGTCCCCCGGCCGCGGGCGCTTTCCACGGCGATATCACCCCCGTGGCGGTTGACTATACCATAAGCGACGCTCAGCCCCAGTCCGACGCCGCCGGGACCCTTGGTCGTGAAGAAGGGATCGAAGATGCGCTTGACGGTCTCCTCGTCCATGCCTATGCCGTCATCGGCCACGATGATCTCGACCCATTCCTCGCTCTGGCGGCTCTCCACCTCGATGACGCCTCCCCGCGGCAGGGCGTCCGTGGCATTGAGGATCAGGTTCATCATCACCTCTCCCAGCTCCGAGGCGTTGGCGTTCACCGGCGGCACTTCGCCCAGGTGCATTAGCACCTCGATCTCGGCACCGCGGGCGATGGCCTCATCCTTCCAGCGGGGACGGCTGACATCGACAGCGTCGCTCACCACCCTGTTCACGTCCACCGTCGAGAACACGCGGGTTGTCCGCACGCGCGTGAACTCCTGGATGCGCCTGACGGTCTCACCGGCTTCGGCGGCGGCCCGCTCGATGGTCTCAAGCGATTCCTGTACGTCGTCGCTGATGCTGCCGTCTTCCTGGGACAGCAGCAGCTGCGCATTGCCGAGGATAATCGTCAGGTAGTTATTGAAATCATGGGCAACGCCGCCGGCCATCTCTCCCAGGGCCCTGAGCCGTTCCGACTGGGAGAGCTGTTCCCGCAGCCGCTCCTCCTCGGTGATGTCACGCACGTCGTGGGCGGTGCCGATGACCGTGGCGCCGTCGCCGTTGAAGATGGGATCCGCCGAGATGAAGACCGTCGCGTCCAGGAAGGGTTCCACGAGCTTGGTGGTCTCGTTCCTGCCGCTTTCGCAGGCCTTCATATGGGGACATCCCGGTATCGGCTTCGTGCGCCCGTGGAACACCTCGTAGCATTTCCTGCCGATGAGCTCCTCGTTGGGGATTCCCAGCATCACCGAGAGTGACCTGTTGGCCCGCATGATGTTGAAATCGCGGTCATGAATGGAGACGCCGTTGGTCAGCGCGTCGAACGTCGATTCCCATTCCGCCTTGCCGCGGGCGACGTCGTCGAACAGGCGCGCCCGCTCCATCGATATGCCCAGGCTCTTGCCCACGGACACCAGCAGGGACTGCTCGAGCTCATCGAAATGATGCCGGTCAAAGGTGAAGATACTCAACACCCCCAGGCACCGATCCTTGGAGACGATGGGTATGCTGCCGGTGGAGGTGAACCAGGACTTGACCGAATCCGCACCGTTCCCTGCGGACCACCCCTCCAGATCATCGATGAACACCGGCGCACCCGCCGCCGCCGTAGCCGCCACGAACCGGACTCCTTCAGTCTCCATGCTCCGGGCTGCATCCTCGGGGACGCCGTACTGGGCCTCGCATGTCAGGGCCCCCGTTGCAGGCTCACTGACAAAGACCATGCCGGCATCGTAATTCATCGTCTTTACCAGCGTGTCGACGCTGTCCTGGAGCATGGCCTCCAGTTTCACGGACTTGGCGCCGGTGGTCGAGATGGCGTTGATCACCGCCAGCTCGCGGTTGCGCCTGAGGATCTCCTCGGTCATGCGCTGCTCCTCGGAGATATCGCGGAAGATGCCGACCATCGCCGTCGGTTTATCGTCGCTTCCCATGACCGGGGCCGATGATACATATACGGGAAGATCCCTGCCGTCGGCCGTGCGATAGAGGGCCTGGCCCTCCCAGCCGCCCGCCAGAGTCTCCCTGAAGATCGCCCCCGACAGCCCCTCCGGGTTGCCGGGAGACCAGTACTGGCCCATGTGCGAACCCACAAGTTCGTCCACCGATGGTCCCAGCATGTCGGCGCCCGAGTTGTTGATGGAGATCACCTTGCCGTCCAGGTCTATTACGATAACGCCCTCCCTGGAACTCTCCACGGCCGTGAGCAGCAGGCTGATCTTGGCGATGACCGCCTCCCGCTCGACCGCAGACTCGTAGAGGCGCTCCAGCGTCTTGGCCAGCCTGCGGATATGGCCGCGCCCGGCTTCGTAGAGATAGACCGGTTTGTGATTGCAGGCAAGCGCGGCCCGCCTGAGGTCATCGACGTCCACACCATAGGCATCGGCGATGTCGCGTACCTCGTCTGTCCCCGTCGGCGTCTCCGATATGGAACCTACGCAGGCGCCGATGGCCAGGCTGTTGGCGAAGATAGGGCTGGCATAGAGCAGGAAGCCTCCCGGGCAGATCATTTCCGCGCTGTCGCCGCGCCGCATGGCCTTCATGGCCACCTCGCGCCCGGCGCGGGTGCAGGGGGATTCACCCGACCACCCTGAATCACTGGCTCCGCCGGCTGCTGCTTTGCCCGCGCTACCCGCATTGAGAAGGATGCTGCAGTAATCGTTCCCCACCTGGATGCTGCCCACCTGGCTGCCGTCCCGTTCATGGACGACGATGCTTGTCTCCAGGTAGTCCACGAAGGAGCCGATGGATTCCGTTATCGTCTGCTCTCCCAGCACGGCGGCCAGCCTCGGCGGCTCCTCCGCATGCCCGGACACGCCGCCGCCAGCGCTGCCGTCAACACTGGCATCACTGCGGATATTGTCGCCTTCGCTCATCGCCTGTCTGACACCCCGAAAAACCCCCTCATGGACAGCCAGGCGTTGTTCTCCGGCCCTCGCCGGAGCCTGACTTCAGGGACAGTGAAAGTACGGATAAGTCCCCGGAAAAGGTCTACTCTAAACAGGCATCTGACCAGATATCAGCGCCCGCTCCCGCCAATGCCTCTCTCATCGGCGCCTGCGTGCCGCGGCGGCCGTGGCGCAGAGCGGGCTGTCGCCGGCGAAACCGGCGCATCCGGGGCAGAAATCCGGGTCGATTGCGGTCAGGGAAGGGAAATCGCCGCCGGCCATGGAAGCGATGGTGTTGCTGAGCTCGTGCTCGACCGCTTCCAGTTCCTCCGCCGTGTAGGTCTTGCTTACCTGGCCGCCCGGCAGGTCGAGGAACAGCAGGGCCACCTGTACCGGGGCTCCCGGCTGCATGCGCGCCGCCGCCAGCGCATAGGCTTGCATCTGGCCGGCGTGGTACGCCGCCGCATCCCGCAGCTGCGCTTCATCCTCGATGCGGTCCGTCTTGTAATCGACCACCAGGGCGCCGTCGGCGCCGCGGCAGTAGACGTCCATGGTACCGCTGAGGATGGTGGTTTCGCCGAGCATTGTCAGGAAGCGCCGTTCGCGCGAAAGCTCGCCGCGGGCTTCCGCCTGCATCATGGCGGCGGCCACCGGCGCCTGTCTGAAGCCTCCCAGCAGCCGGGCCGCCCGCTCGTAGTCGTTCTCCGACAGCCGCACCTGCGTTCCCAGGACCTGGGCGGCGACGGCATCGAGGTTCTCCCTGCTCCCATCGATTCCGACGTCAGGGGAGATGGTTGCATGCTCCAGCACAGCGTGGACCAGCGTTCCCATCTGGTTGGGCGGCAGCTGATCGTCTTCGCGGCCAGCGTCGGCTTGCGCGCCGGCCGGTCCCGCCGGCTCGATGCGCACCTGTTTCTCAAGGTAGTAGCGGCGCGGGCATTTGCGATAGACGGAGATGGATGAGGCGTTTATCGTCGCGGGCACGAAAACGGCCGCTGCGGGCATTTCGCCGATGTCATCGGGCAACGTGCCCGTTCCTGTCCAGCCGCGCCCGCGGCCCGCAACAGCGTCCTCCTGCAGCAACGCCACCGGGTCGTTGCAGACGGTCAGCCGTACGGGACAACCTTTGATCGTATCGACGACAGCACCGGCAGTGTTCGCAGCATCATCCACCAACTGCTCAAGGAGCTGGTTTCCCGGCCCCAGGCCGAGGGCGTCGCGGACCCACTCCATCGGCATCCTGCTTTCCGGACCTCCCGGCTCCTTGAGACACCTGGCGCGGCCGCACAGGATCAGGTGCCGCTCCGCCCTGGTCATGGCGACATAGCCGACGCGCTTGTCCTCCTCCAGCTCCTTCTCCCTGTCGATCGCTTCGATCACCTCGTAATCAAGGAGCTTGTCGTCACCCTTCCTCTGCGACCAGGGTGAACTGTACCTGAAGCCTATCCCGCCCTCCTTGTCCACGAGTATCTTGCCGCCTGTATGCTGGGACCCGTCTCCCATGAATCCCCAGACAACCAGGGGAAACTCGAGCCCCTTGGCGGAGTGGATAGTCATTATCTGTACGGAAGTGCTGCCCTCCTCCTGGGTCGGCGCCTCGCTCTCCCTCACTTCCTTGTCCCGCTGATGCGCCAGGAAGTCCACGAAGGCGGCCAGGTCGCGGCCCCACGCCTCCTCGTAGGCTACGGCCAGGTCGATAAGCTTCATCAGGTTGGCCAGGGCGGTGCGGCCATCGCCGCCTATGGCGGCGATGGCCGCATAATCGCGGTAATCGATGACCTCCCGCACCGTACTCTCGAGCGACTGGCGCCGCGAGCGGCGCCGCAGCCGCCCGAACTCCCCGACGAAGTCACCGAGCCTCTGCGACTGCTCCGGAGGCAGCCTGTCCAGGGTACGCCGGGAGGAGGTGGTCGGCCAGAGCGGCGGCGGATCAGAGCTGCCGCCGCCGCTGCCGGCGATGTTCCTCAGCATAATCAGCGTATCGTCACCGAGACCCACCAGCGGCGAGCGCAGCACCGAGAGCAGGGCGATATCGTCAAGCGGGTTCACGAGCAGCCGCAGCAGGCCCAGGGCGTCGCCCAGTTCCAACTTGCGGTAATAGTCATTACCGATACTGAGATAGTTGGGAATCCCGTGACGGTCAAGGGCTTCGCTGAACAGGTTCGCGTCCCGCCGTTTGCGCACCAGGATGGCGCAGTCTCCAGGCTCATAACCGAGACCCGCATCCAGCAACTCGGACAGGCGCCGCGCCACCAGCTCCGCCTCGGCCGGACGCGTGACCTCCACCTTGCGGCCCCTGCCCCCGTCCGATCCCGCGTCGACGATTATCGCCTCGACGCGCGGCGAATCGCCGCTGCCGTCGGGCTGCGCGCCGGACTCCATCTCCAGGTACCGGGGGCCGCCCAGCATGCCGCCGGCGCCGAACACGTGGTTGATAAAAGCCAGGATCTCCGGTTGGCTGCGGTAGTTAGTGGTGAGCGGCCTCGCCAGCCCCGCGGCCTCGAAGCGATCATGCTTCTCCCGGAACAGGTCCACGTCCGCATGCCGGAAGCGGTAGATGCTCTGGTTCTCGTCACCGACGAAGCAGACGTTGTCGCGCGCCAGCAGGTCCACGATCTCGTACTGGAGACCGTTGGTATCCTGGAACTCATCGACGACGATCAGCCCGTAGCCCGCGGCTATCCGCCGCCGCAGCCGCTCGTCCTGCCTGAGCAGTTTCAGCGCCTGCAGTTGCAGGTCCTCGAAATCCAGCAGCGAGGCGGACCTTTTGACAGCCGCGTATTCTCCGGTGAACGCAACCAGCAACCGGCGCAACAGCTCCAGTTTATCCAGGAAGAGCAGCCCCAGGTATCGCTTGCGCAACCGTCGCAATTCATCGATGTGGCCCTTGATGCCGCGGGCGTGCGGCCAGGCACCGAAGACAGCGCGCAGGCGCTTCTGCCGGTCGGGCTCGTCAAACACCTGCAGCAGCTCCTGCAACGGCACTTTCACTTTCTCCGTCGCGCCGGAACCGGACGCATCGAAAACTTCCAGCGCCTCCTGGAGGATCGCGCGGAACTCGCGGGTGACTTTCTCCGCATCCAGCCCGGACAGGTCCAGGTCCGGCTGCTCCTCGCCGCGGCTGCGCAGTTCGTCGTGCAGGTCGATGATGGCGCTTCCCAGTTCGCCGTTACGATGTGGGTCGAACTCGGAGTAGAGCTCCACGGCAGCGTCTCCATGCTTTTCCAGGAAACCCTCGAGGCACCTGGTGAACGCCCTCTCCTTGAGCAGGGTGGCATGCGCCTCGTCGGCGACCGCGAATCCGGGGTCCAGCTCCAGGGCCAGGGCGTTGGCGCGGATAAGGCTGCTGCAGAAACCATGGATGGTGCTGATTTGCGCGCTCTCTATGCGGCGGCGCTCCTCGAGCATGCCTTTCGCTGCAAGCCGGTCCCGGGCGCGCTTGATCATCTGGCCCGCGGCCTTCTCCGTGAAGGTGATGGCCAGTACCTGTTCGACGGTGACCTGGCCTCTCTCCAGGGCGCTGATGATCCCCTCGATGACCACGCGTGTCTTGCCGGAGCCGGCCCCCGCTGACACGAACTGGCTGCTGCCGAAGTCATCGACGATGCGCCGCTGCTCGCCGGAGAGGGTGATGTCGGCCATGGAATCAGTCATAAACCTTGCCCCCGCCTGCCTGTGGACGCCTGCAGATGGTCGCGAAACCGCAATATTCACAGGCCCGCTCGATGGGCGCGGCCTCGAAGTGCAGCGAGCGGATACCCGCCGCCAGGGAACGAGCCGTTTCCAGCGCCTGCCCGATCACCTGCTCGAACTCCTCCGGCGAGGCCAGGTCATTCCTGTTGAGTTTCCCGCCCAGCTCCCCGGCATGTTTTTCGAGGTAGATGCCGCGCCGTTCGCCCGATAACAGCGCATAGTATTCGCCGCCCACCGGCCTCATGCCGGAGAGTCCGAGGGCGTACATGTAAAGGGGAATCTGCAGCTGCATCTCTTCCTGAAACTTGCGCCAGTTGTTTGCCTTTGTTCCTGTTTTATAATCAATCACCAGCGCGTATTCGCTCTCCGGAAGCCAGTCGATGCGGTCGATGCGCCCACTCAGGGTCATGTCTTCACCCAGCCTTATATGCTCGAAGGGGAACTCGGTGCTCTCGGGCCTGAATTCAGAGGAGCATTGGTGCTCGCGCTCGATGAAATCCCGCAGGTGGCGTTTCAGCGTCAACGCCATCAGTTTTCCGTCCACGCTGTCAGCCAGGCGCCTTTCCTCCAGCTCCTCGTCGATCAGCTGCTCCATCGTGCCCTTCATGGCCTCCAGCTGTTCCTCATCCGCATCACAGATGTCAACATGGGAGCTTACGCGCGGGATGAACCGGGCCAGCACCCGGTGGGCCACTGTCCCCCGCTCGCGCACGAAGTCATCGAGCTCCATCGGTGCGGGGCTCATGTGCTTGTTCACCAGGTATTGGAAAGGGCACTTGCCGTACTGCTCGAGCGTGGTAACGTGGAACTCGCTCATCTGCTCGAACTGCGCCCTCACCTCCGCGGCGTCGATCACTACCGGCCGCGGTTGCGCCGCGGTAACGCAACGGTCGAGCGCTCCAGCCAGGTCCGGCGAGCCGGCGGCGGCCTCCAGCTCCCGCAGCGCCGCCTCGTCCAGCTTCCCCTCGCGGGCCCGGCGTGTCCCCGCCTCGAGACAGAGGGAACGGAGCGCCTGCGGGACGCTGGGAGCTTCCGCCGGCGGGAAGGCGACATCGACGATCTTCAGCTGCCGGATGTCGGCTGGCTCCACTTCCACCAGCTCCAGCACCTCCTCCACGAACAGCGAACGCACCTGTTCCCTGCCCTCGCTCGAGCAATAGGGATAGGAGAGGTAAACCGTCTCCCTGGCCCTGGTCAGGGCCCGGTAGAACAGGAAGCGCTCATCGTCGAGCCGGTCGGCCTTCCCCTGCAGGGCCAGCCCCTTCTCCGCAAGGCGGGCACGATCGTTGTCGGTCATGAACGGCTCCTCGCTGCCCATGACCGGGAACTGCCCCTCCAGCAGGCCGCAGATAAAGACGACGGCGAACTCCTGGTTGAGCACCCGGTGCGGATCCAGTATGCGCACGCAATTCCTCAGCCTGCCGGCCGTGGGGAAAAGCGACGCCGCAACCAGCCCGCTGCGCAGCAGCTCCAGCGCCGCTGCCGGCCCGACATCCACATCATTGATATCGCCGGCCTCATCGCAGACCTGTCGCACCATTTCCAGCGCACGCAGGTCCGATTCACGGCTCCCGGGGTCGCCGGCTGCCAGCCGGTCAGAACGGGCGATGCCCGCGGACACCAGGCGCACCGCCAGGCGGTAGAGTTCAGCGCCGAGCTTGGATAAGCCGTTGCGGGCGGCCTCCCTGATATCTTCGACCTCATTCAGCCTGCGTCCCCCCAGGCGCCCCCAGGCTTCCAGGAGCTCGTCTGCACCCTCGGCCTGGAGGCGGCCCGTCTCCCTCGCGAACAGGTCCACCTGGTCCGTGTCGGCGACGGGCAGGGAGCTTCGCAGGTAACCCAGCAGGCTGCGACACACATCCCCTTTCAGGGCGCCGTCGGCAGCGGCGCCCCCATCATCGGCCAGGCCCATGCCGAGGAAATCGAGCAAGGCTGTCAGCGTCTGCCCCAGCGGCGTATCCGCAAGGGCGACGGGGGCGTTGAGTTCGCAGGGGATGCCCATGTCCAGGAAGGCCCGCTCCATGGCGACGGCTCCGGGACCGAGGCTGCGGCAGACGACGGCAATCCCGTCAAGCGGCGTCCCCCGCCGGTAAAGTTTCAGTATCTCGGCCGCCACGAGGGTGGCTTCCCCGCGGGTGCCCGCCCCCTCCAGCAGCCGCACCGACCCCTTAGCCGCCACCCTCTCACCCGGTCCACCGAAGAGCCTACGATCGAGGTGCGTCAGCGCCGGCGGGCGGCGGTCGTCGTCAGGAGCCACCAGGCGCTCGCAGTCGCCGGCCTCGAGCAGTTCCGCGAAGCTGCGGCCGACGCTTGCCGTGGCCGGCACGCCCTCCTCGAAGGGAATCGTCAGCAATACCTCATCGGCGGCCTGGGCCAGCGCCGAGACCAGCGAATGCTCAATGGGGGTGAGGTCGCTGAACCCGTCCATGATGACGGCGCCGTGTTCAAGCAGGGAAGGGTCGTCCAGCAGGCTTTCCACCGCCTGACACTGGGCCAGCTCCGCATCGGTCACCTGCTGCTCGCTCAAGGCGACCCGGTAATTGTTGTAGATGCGGAACAGGTCGTTGTTGAGCCTGTCCTCAAGGATGCCCACGGCTTCCCGGGCCAGCTCCTGGGGGGCGATGCAGGCTCCCTGCAGTTCGGCGATCAGGCGGGCCAGCGAATCCATGAAACCCGGGTAGGCGCTGGAGCCCTTGAGGAACTGCAGTTTTTCCGTGTTATCAACCACGGAGCGCAGCAGCAGCTTGCGCTCGATCTCACCGAGGACAGGCACCTCGAAACCGGCCCGGCGAAAGATGTCCCGGGCCAGGTTTCCCAGGGTGGTGGCCTGCCTGGCCGCCAGCACCTGCCGCCGCCGCAGCAGCTGCCGCTGGAAATGCCTGGCGTCCGGGACGCTGGGGGCGATAAGGATGGGGTCGCCCCCGCGGTCTGCCGCATCCAGGTATGCCTGCAGAGCGCGTTCGGTCTTGCCGGAGCCGGCGGGGCCGCAGACGATCTTCAGCGTCACCGGAACAACCGCCGGAAAAGCCCCCTGTAGAGCAGGCGGCCTGTGACCTTGTTCTTTGCCCTGCGCGCCATCTTCCTTCCACTGCCTGAAGCGATGACCTCGGCATCCCGCGTCAGCCGCGCGCTACGGTACAAGAAAGACATCAGCTTCATGCTTCCCCCTGTCCCCGGTCGTTGGAACCCTGGCCCATAAGCTATAGAATCGTACCGTGAATATTATTATGTCAACCGGACAGAAGGAATAGTCGGCGCCGATGAATCCCGCCGGAGGAGTCCCCCGGGACACGGACAAGATGATCAGGCAGCTGTCGCTGGTGGCCTTCTTCATGGCCCGGCACGGTCGCAAGATAGACGCCGGCACCATCCGCTGGGAGGTGGAGGGCTACGGCGACGATGACCAGCGCGAGGACGCCTTCGCGCGCCGCTTCTATGCCGACCGCGAGGAGCTGCGCGAGCTGGGTATCGAGATCCACAGCGAGCCGGACGAGCTGGGGGATGGTGACGTCTACTGGCTGGCGGCCGAGGACTTCTTCCTGCCGCCGGTGCAGTTCTCCCGCCAGGAGCTGGCGGCGCTGCACACCTGCCTCTACCTGCTGGACGGCCAGTTCGCCTACAGCCGCCTGCTGAGGCTGGCGCTGCAGAGCCTGGCCCTGGGCACGGGCAACTCCCTGGAGGACCCGGTGGCCGAGTCCGTGTCCGTGGACCTGCTCTCCGCCGGCTTCGACTCGCGCATCGCGGCCCTGCAGGCGCGCCTGGAGACGGCCATCTCCCGGCGCAAGACCATCCGTTTCGACTACCACGCCCTGGGCCGGGACTCGGTGGAGGAACGCCGCGTCGACCCCTACGGCATCTTCATGAGCCGCAGTGACTGGTACATGGTGGGCCGCTCCCATGAGCGCGACGACATCCGCGTCTTCAAGCTGCGTCGCATCCGGGGGCGCATCCGCAACGCCACCAGCGCTGAACACGATTTCGAGCGTCCGGCGGACTTCGACCTGCAGGCCTACTCCCGGCTGGAGCCCTGGCAGATGGGCAAGACCGTCGGCAGCGCCGAGGTCAGCATCACGCCGAGGATGGCCTGGTGGGCCGCCAACAATCTCTCGCACTGCTGCGACATCGAACTGCTGGACGACGGCTCCGCCCGCCTGAAGACCGATTACTCCAGCACCGAACAGCTCTGCTCGCTGGTGCTGTCCTTCGTCGATGACGCCCGTATTGAGGAGCCGCCGGAATTGCAGCGCACGATGCTGCAGGCGCTTGAGAGGGTGGAAGCCGCCCACCGCGGCGACCCGCCGGAGCTGGCGGCGCCGGCGGAGGCCGCGACTGCAGGCGCTGGTGAGGAGGCGTCCGCTTCGGGCGGCGGCACCGGGGCGGACCAGCCCCAGGTGGAGCCGGAGCGCTTCTCGCTGCTGGCCCAGACCATCGCCTACCTGCTGGACAAACTGGACGACGAGGACGAGGTGACGCTGCCGGTGGAGCAGGTCTGCGCCGACCTGGGCTTCGACCGCCGCGAACTCGAGCAGGCCGTTGAACTCTTGCGCATCGTCAACACGGGCGCCGGCTTCTCCGGCTACCTGGTGTGGGCCTATGTGGAGGGCGACGACCTCAGGGTCACCGGCTGCATCGAGGGCGACCTGCTGAGGCGGCCCGTGCGGCTGTCTCCCCGGGAGGCCCGGGCCATGCTGCTGGCCATCGACCTCGTAGGCAGACAAACACTGGGCGGCCACATCGACTCGCTCGAATCGGCGCGCGAGAAGATTCTGGCGGCCTCCGGCGGCCTCGATGAGAGCACCGCCATCCCCGTGGAGGGTTTCTCCAGCGAGGATTTCGACATCTGCCGCGCCATCAACAGGGGTTTGGCGGAACAGCGCCTGGTGGAGATCGAGTACCTGTCCCGGGAAGGCGCCGGGGTGGAGACGCGGGTGATCGAACCCTACCTGCTCAACCGGGTCAAGCAGCACTGGTACCTGGCCGCCTGGTGCCGCGAGCGCGACGGCGAACGAACCTTCCTGCTGGATATGATAAAGAGCGCCAGGCTGCTGGATGAGAGCTTCGAGCCGCGCGATATCGACCTGGCCCGCTTCCGCAAGGACCCGCGCACTCCCTCGGGCCGCGAGGCCCCCCACGTGGCCAGGGTCTGGTTCAGCCCCCGGGTGGCCCGATTCGTGCTGGAGGAACGCCAGGACGCCGAAACGCTGGCCGACGGCTCCCTGGTCTGCCCCATACCCTATTTCTCCAGCCGCTGGATGCTTGAGCAGATACTGAAATATCAGGGCGATGCGGTCGTCCTGGCCCCACAGGAGCTGCGCGCCGAGGCGGCCGATGCGGCCGCCCGGTTGGCGGCGGAATACAGCTGAGGCGGTTTACATACCGGCACTATCGCGGTACAATTATCTATTTGAAGGTGTTTTCCGTTTTTCCGGTGAGGAACCCGGCCGGGGCGGGGTGCCGAAACAACTGCAAGTGGGGTTGCGGGGAAAGATGTTCCTTAAAATGAGTACATGCATGGGAGTCCTGTTCGCACTGCTGTTCCTCCTCCAGGGCCTGGCTCAGGCGTCGACGCCGGTACAGGTCACGACGGACGTGAACCGGCAGGGCAGGCCGGAGGTCAGCGGCGACACCATCGTCTGGAAGGACCTGCGCGCCGGCAACTGGGACATCTACAGCTATGCCATCCCCTCCGGTCTGGAACAGCCCGTCTCCACAGGCACCGCCTACGAGAACCTGCCGGTTACCAACGGTGTCGTGGTCGTCTGGCAGGATGACCGCAACGGCGACAACGACATCTTCATGCGCGACCTCATCCTGGGAATCGAGCAGCCGCTGGTCACCGGACCCGGAAACCAGGGCCTGCCCGCCATCAGCGGTAACAGGGTCGCTTATGTGGACGACAGCGCCGGCAGCAACGACATCTTCACCATCGACCTCACCACGCGCGCGGTCGAGCCGATCTGCCAGGACGGGGGCAACCAGTGGCAACCGCGCATCAGCGGCAATCGCATCATCTGGCAGGACGACCGTTCCGGCAAGTGGGATGTCTATCTGTATGACCTGGACAATCCGGTCACGGACGGGCAGGCCCTGGTTGCCGGACCCGGAGAGCACATGGTCGGGGACATCAGCGGCGACCTGGTGGTCTGGCAGGAATTTGCCGGCGGCCAGTATGACATCATGGTGATGGACCTGGGAGGCGGCGCTCCCGTGGCGGTCACCAGCGACGCGGCCTTCCAGAACTCTCCGCGCATCAGCGGCGACCTGGTTGTGTGGGAGGACTTCCGCAACGACCCCAACCCCGATGATACATACTATGACTATGACATCTACATGAAGGATCTGGACATGAACGACCTGGCAGCGGGCGCCGAGACCCCCCTGGCCGCCGGCCCCTCCATACAGGCGCGGCCCGCAGTGGACCGCGAGACGGTAGTCTGGGAGGATACGGCCTCCGGCAACTACGACGTCTGGATGACGACCATCCCCGACCTGACGTCCCCGGTGATCAGCCGGCCGGTTCCCGCAGATGGATCCTCGTCCGTCTGCCCCTCACCGACGGTTTCAGCGGCGCTCTCGGACAACCGCACGGGGCTGGATCCGGAATCAGTGGTGCTGTTGTTCGATGGGGCTGACGTCACCGGCGGCGCCGTGCTCGGCGATGCTTCCATCTCGTATCAGCCGGGCGCGTTGGCGGACGGCAACCATACGGTCTCGCTGACAGCCGCCGACCACTCCGGCAATGTCACCACAAGGGAATGGCAGTTCCAGACATCGCGTCCGGAGCTGTCGATTCCGCTGATATCCTCCTTCTGGGGCTCCTACGATGATTATGTCGACGGGATTCTCTCGGTGGACTTCACCGTGGGGAACTCGGCATCGTCCGTGGCGGTCGCTAATGTTCAAGCTCTAGCCTCACCCGCCAGCGGCGGCGTGATAGTCCTGGGACTGCCCACCGCCCCCGTAGATATCGCTCCCGGCGGACAAGCCTCGATCCTGATCAGGTACCTTGTCCCGCCGGGCGTGGCCAGCTACAAGACCACGCTCTATATCGGTTGTGCCGACGCCTGCGGCGGCCAGTACTTCTTTCCCGGAAACCCGCCGGGGGTTTGACGGACTTTTCGGCCTCCCTGGTCTCACGCGACGGCGCCAGCCTCCCGGTCTCCCTTTCTAATCCCGTGTCGCTCCTCGTGATACCAGCGTTGCCAGGCGTACCGCCAGCCGCCCCAGCCGGCGGCTGATGCCGGAAACGAATATCCGTGCACCAGGGGCGGTGCTGCGGTCCCCGGTATCGCGCGCGCCCAGCCGTTGCAGCCGGTCGACGCAAAAGAAAAAACGGCCCAGAGAGCCGTTCACAAAACGCATCTTTTTCGAGTGCATGTCCACGCGGGAGCCGTCGCGCCTCTCAACGGCTATCACCCTGCCGGCGACCGCCGAGACAGGTACGGAGACCGCACGATAATCCGCGTCACCCTTCTGCCGTACCCGATCCACGGCGCTTCCCGCACGGCCGTGGCCGTCTATCACCCTGTGAACGAACCAGCCGTTCGGGACATGGAACAGTACTATCTCGCCCACGCATGGATGAATGCCGGGGGGATATTTCTCTACGAGGATACGGTCACCCACATGAAGGGTTGGCGCCATGCTGCTTGAAGCCACGCGCAGCCCCATGACTCGACCCTGCTCCAGACCCTGGAGCCATAACTTATCGATATCCAATAAGGACACGCGCCCATGCGCCATTAATTGATGTGGCAAGAAAAGGAATGCTGCTTAAGGGTGAATCCTACCAGTTTGCCCCGCCCCTTGCCTGCTTCCCCTATATCCCATTTATCAATATGAGAGCTTTGCCGGTGGTTACGCCGGGTCCCGCCTTACTAGCAAGGACAGGTCGGCGAAGAGCCATCGCAGACGAATGTCGGCGAGGTCACGTTCGACCCTGACCAGCAACCCCCCATAGTCTCAGCGTTGTAAATAGTACAGGCATAAGCCAGCGGTTCCTGAATCTTCACTGACTTGATGCTGGGAGCTCTGTATTCCTTCTTCATTTAGCGCACCTCCTTCCTTCAACGATTCACTGATCTGATTGAGCTCCACACCTCATCTCCTACCCAAATGGATGCAGGCGCTTCTCAGCACAGATGACGTTAACATAATAATAGTATTATTACAATAGTTTCTTTCAATCATTCTTCCCCCGTCCGTCAAGGCCTGTTTTCGGCCTTCAACTGGCTGATTATCCTGCTCATGCGGCAATTCTCCTCTGACTTCAGCAGGCTGTCCCCGCTCTCCATGTAGGCGAGTCCGGGGCAGCGCACACAGTCACTGAGCAGCTTGCACCCACGGCAGTCGGGCATGTCTTTTACGGTGGTTTTCCGTAACCCGGCCATGGGCTCCCCCTCCCATATCTCCCTGAGGCTCTGTTCCCTGATATTGCCGCAAGGCACCCTCCACAACACACAGGGAATCACCTCCCCGGACGGCGTCACAGTGAAGCGGTACCTGGCGGCGGCGCAGATCAGGTGCTTCTCCGGGCTATCCAGTTCCGCTATCGCCGCTGCGGCCTCTTCGCCCAGAGGCTGATCCCAACCCTCACTGAGAGCGAACTGTTGGAACTCCTCATCGTTCATGCGGCATGAGACCGGCTCCTCGCCCCCGAAGACCCCCGGCATCACCAGCGGGTCCGGCTGAAAGGCCGCCCCCATCCCTTCCGCCAGCCTGCGCATCGCCTGAACGCTTTTCCAGTTCCCGCTTATCACGGTAGTCTTGAGTTTCACCCGGATAGAGCGCTCCAGCAACATTGATGCCGCCGCCAGCGCTTTCTCGAAAGATCCGGGGGAGCCTGTTATTCCGTCATGCAGCTTCGGCGTATCGCCCATGATGGTAAGCTCGACCATGGTCGGGTTAAGTCGTTTGAGTTCATCGGCCACGTCACGGTCGATGCAGGTTCCATTGCTCTGGAAGTGGAAAAACAGCCCCAGTTCCTTGGCCCGGCCCGCAATGGAGAGGGTGTCCGGGCGCAGGAAAGCCTCCCCGCCGGTAAAGGCGATAAACATGATCCCCATCTCCAGGCACTGCTGCATCACCTCCACCCACTCGTCGGCGGTCAACTCATCCCGGCCCGCATTGTATTCCAGGTAGCAGTGGCTGCAACGCAGGTTGCACCTGTGGGTCAGCTCTACATTGAGCTGGGTGGGGAAAGGTTCATCCTGCTTGTGGCTGAGCAGCCTCGATAGAATAATACTTTCGGACATGCCGTCTCCTCAGGCCGTCGTTACCAGCCCCAGGTCCATGAATCTGCTGATGGTATCCCTGGTGTCGGAAGCAGCCCGTTCCCGCTCGACTTCGTATTCGGCGGTAATCTTGTCCACGATGGACTCTATGGAAGCGGGGCCGGTGCACAGCTCCCAGATACGGCCGCTGACGTCGTTGAGCACGTGCAGTGTGCCCTCTTCCGGCGTCAGCAGTACTATCTCGGACCCTGTTTTCCGGAAGACCGCGTTTTCCGCATGTTTGACCACCGTATCATCGTTCAGCTCTGCCATTCCCTGTCATGCTCCCTTCTGTGCCTGGTTGAATATCTCTTCCCACGGTTGCGCTCCCAGGGTCAGCTGCAGCGCGTAGCAGGGGATATCATCAGCCAGGGTCGATGCCTCCTCCAGCAGCAATGCCAGCGTCTCGCCTTCGTAGTCCATGAGGCTGCGTTCCCTCCTGTCGCTCGACCGCCTGCTCGGCACGATGACGCTGATAAGCGAGGAGATGGCATGGGAGGTGTCGAGCCTCGCCAACTCCGTTTCATCGCCCTGCCCCAGGAAGAATATCGCCCTGAGCGGCGCCTGAAGCGGGCTGACCTCCGCGTTCTGCATATCGCCTTCCAGCGGTGTTCCGTGCGCCAGCCATCCGTGGTCCGCCTCTGTCAATATCACCAGTTCGTCACCGAGGATCTCCTTCCCCGCTTGTGTGAGCGCCATCCCCACAGTGGATTTGCCGCTGCCGCTGAGACCGGCGAAAAGATAAGCGTTGCCTTCGTTAACGGCGCCACATGAATGCACCATCAGTGAATGCAGGTCGCCTCTCTCGTTCAAGCGGCTGAGAAAGACCTGGAGCATTTCCGATTTCAGGAACGGATAGATGAAATCATCGGCAATTTTCCGGCGCTGCCCCTCCTCAATACCCGGCACAGCGGCAGTAATACAACAGTCATCACTGTACTCCTCGCAGATAGCAAGCTCGAGGCCTGTGGGCAGGGAGATATGGGTGAGGCCGTCTGGACAGTCGGAATCTGACGGCATGTTCATCCAGTCGACACCTAGCATGAAATCCATGTCTTTGCCTTCTCCGCCCTTGAACCGGTCAAGCATCCTGTCCAGGTATGCGTACAGTTCGTCATCGTAACTCCTTGCCGTAAGCGAAAAGCCCGCGAAGTTGAATACCTGGGAATTACTTGCCCCCTTGGCGTAACTCATGAATCTGTCCTCGTTCCTGGTTCCTGTTACCTGATATCACCCGCGAACTGCGGCATCGGCGCATCCACGCCAACGGCGCAGCCCTGTGTCTGATGGGATCGCCCCCTACCGATTCGTGTCTGCCCACGGTGCCCGCCCCCTAACACAACTGGTCCCTTTTACCCAGAACGCATCACGGATTCTGAGCCTCGTTCCGTGTTGTTATGCGCGGATAACCGGGATTTCAGTATTGCGCTAAAGTCCCGCTTTGTCAATGATACCCGCTACTATTCCTGGGGATGTAACGAAAACCGTGTTGCTGCTTCAGTTCTTCCGTCTCGCTCCTGGCTTTATCTGTTTTTCCCGGGGGGGCCGCTGCGCGGCTCGCCCCCCCCGGGACTGTTCGTCCATCAGTGGGGCGTCACATCCGCACCGGTCGGTCGCAACTTGCCGGTCGATGCCCCGTATTCTCCCTGTTACGGCCCGGGATACGGTCCAGGATACTCGTAGACCGTTCCTGTCGGGTCGGACGCCGTCGCGTAGATGCTCGATACGAACTGCGTCACGCCCGGCGGCAGGCCGTACTTGGCCGTGAAGCCGCCGCTGGCCGCCGCAG
>JAJRYJ010000029.1 GCA_024275795.1 Actinomycetes bacterium
CCTGCCTGCGCTCCGGCGTCTGAACGCTGTTGCCGTTATCCGCTTGCGAATGTGTGTTCAACTGCTTCATCTCCCTGCTTCGATCTGCGATTAGAGAATCTATACTAAATGACGGCAGAATGGAACGCACCCGCGAGCCTGCCGGTCTGAACAAACCCACGAGCCTGCGGGCCCAAACACATATATAATAACCAGCATGAACGAGGACGAAAGACTGACATCGCTGCAGAAGGAAGCGCTCAGGCTCCACGAACAATGGCGCGGCAAACTGTCCATAGACAGCAAGGTGTCCGTGGATGACGACCGGGCCCTGGCCATCGCCTACACGCCCGGAGTCGCCGAGCCCTGCCGTGAGATCGCCCGCGACCCGCTGCTGGTGGACAGGTATACCGGCCGTTGGAACACGGTGGCGGTGGTCACCGACGGCTCGGCCGTACTCGGTCTCGGCGACATCGGCGCCCGGGCGGCACTGCCGGTAATGGAGGGGAAGTCGGTGCTGTTCAAGGCATTCGGCGCCGTCGACGCTTTCCCCATATGTATCGGGAGCCGGGACGTGGACGACATCGTGCGCACGGTGAAACTGCTGGAGCCCAGCTTCGGCGGCGTCAACCTGGAGGATATCGCGGCGCCCGCATGTTTTGAGATAGAGCGGCGCCTGGTCGGGGAATGTGATATCCCGATCTTTCACGACGACCAGCACGGGACCGCAGTGGTGGTGCTGGCGGCGGCGATCAACGCCGGCCGGGTCACCGGACGCGAGCCCTCCCAGCTGAAGACCGTCATCAACGGCGCCGGCGCCGCCGGCATCGCCATCGCGCGGATGCTGCGGGCCGAGGGCGTCGAGGACATCATCATCTGCGACAGCAACGGCATAGTCGGCACCCACCGCGGGGGGCTGTCGCCGGTAAAGCAGGAGATAGCGTCATGGACCAACAGGGACGGGCGCGAGGGCGGCCTGGCGGAAGCCATGGAGGGCGCCGGCCTCTTCATCGGCGTCTCCGTCAAGGACGCGGTGACGCCGCCGATGATCGCCTCCATGGAGAGGCGCGCCATCGTGCTGGCCATGGCCAACCCGGACCCGGAGATCCTGCCCGGCGAGGCCACCCGGGCCGGCGCCGCCGTGGTGGCCACCGGCCGCAGCGATTTTCCCAACCAGGTCAACAACGTGCTGGGCTTCCCCGGCATTTTCCGCGGCGCCCTGGACGTGCGGGCGTCGGCCATCACCGAGGGTATGAAGGCGGCGGCGGCCCATGCGCTCGCCGACCTGGTGGGGGACGACCTCTCCGCGGAAAATATCATCCCGCGGGCCTTCGACCTGCGTGTGGCGCCGGCTGTGGCGGCGGCGGTGGCCGGAGCCGCCGTCGAGGACGGGGTGGCCCGCGACCCCAGGGAGCCCGGCGAGGTCGCCGAAGCGGCCCGGGCGATGCTGGGCATGGGGTCCTAGGTCATGCGCGAGCTCCCGGCGGAAGAGGTAGTGGAACTTGTATCACGTCTCTACCTAGATGCCAACTTCAACCTGCCTGAAGATGTGATCGCCTCCCTTGAGGCGGCGCTTGCCCGGGAGCAGTCCCCGCTGGGCAGGGAGGTGCTGGAGATTCTGCTGGCGAATGCGGAGACGGCATCCCGGGAGCACCTGCCGCTCTGCCAGGATACGGGCATGGCCGTGTTCTTCGCCGAGATGGGCTCCGGCCTCACGCTCACGGGGGCCACACTGGAGGAGGTGGTCAACCTGGGGGTCGCTGACGCCCGGCGCCGGGGGCCCCTGCGGGCGTCCGTGGTCGCGGACCCCTGTTTTGAGCGGAAGAACACGAAGGATAACACTCCGGCGGTCCTCCATACGGACCTGGTCCCGGGGGACGGACTCAGGCTGACGGTGTTGCCCAAGGGAGGCGGCAGTGAGAACATGGGCCGCCTGGCGATGCTGAAACCGTCCGACGGGCTGGAGGGGTTGATTGAGTTCGCCGTGGAGACCGTGGAGCTGGGAGGCGCCAACGCCTGCCCGCCCATCTTCCTCGGCGTCGGCGTCGGCGGCACCATGGACAGGGCCGCGACACTGGCCAAACGAGCCCTGCTCAGGCCCGCCGGCAAGGGCAGCTGCGACCAGCGGCTGGCGGACCTGGAGGCGCGTATCCTCGACCGGGTCAACGGCCTGGGGATCGGCCCCGCCGGGCTCGGGGGCAGCGAGACCTGCCTCGGGGTCGCCATCGAGGACTATCCCTGCCATATCGCTTCCCTGCCCGTGGCCGTAAACATCCAGTGCAACTCGGCCCGACGGGCCAGCGGGACACTCTAGATGACCGTCACCCTGACACCGCCGCTGACGGCAGCCGATACGTCATCACTGGCGGCCGGCGACAGGGTCCTGCTGGAGGGGACCATATACACAGCCAGGGACGCCGCCCACGGCAGGCTGGTGGAGCTGATAGAGGGCGGCGGCGAGCTGCCGCTGGACCTGGAGGGCCAAATCTTATATTACACGGGGCCGACGCCGGCCTCGCCGGGGCGGGCCACCGGCTCGGCCGGTCCCACCACCAGCATGCGCATGGACCGTTATACACCCGCCATCCTCTCCCTCGGGGTGAGGGTGCTGATCGGCAAGGGCCGCCGCGGCGGAAACGTAGCCGAGGCCCTCAGGCAACATGGAGCTGTCTACCTTGCGGCCGTCGGCGGCGCCGGCGCCCTGCTGGGCGGCCATATCGTTGAGGCGGAGCCCGTGGCCTACGCGGAGCTGGGTCCGGAGGCCATCTACCGGCTGCGCGTGCGGTCTTTCCCTGCCATTGTCGCCATGGACGCGCACGGTGGGGATGTCTACCGTGACGGGCCCGCTCGCTATCGCCGCCCCTGACCCTTTTCAAACTGAAAAAACCGGAGTATATTTATATACTTAGAACAAGGTATTTCTGCTGAGAATGGGACGTGAAGATGCCGAACGACAAGGTCCTTGTAGTTGACGACGACCCGGATGTGCTTCACCATGTCAAGGAGACCCTCTCCGAGGCGGGATACGAGGTGTTCACGGCCATAGACAGCTCCGCCGCGGGACAGATCGCCCGCGAGGAACGCCCCGACGCCATCATCCTCGACGTGGACATGCCCGTCACCGACGGCTTCGAGGTCTGCAAGTCACTCAAGAGCGACGGCATCCTGCGCTACATCCCGATTATCCTCCTTGACGAGAAGCCCTCCACGGAAGACATGGTGACCGGCTTCGAACTGGGGGCCCATGATTTCATGGCCAAGCCCTTCCAGGATGAGGAGCTGCTGTCCAGGCTGGGCTCCGCCATCCGCATCAAGCAGTCCCACGACCGCTTAAGACAGAGGAACGCCAAGCTGGAATCACTCGCCAAGCATGTGCAGGCGGCGGTGCAGCATTACGAACAGCCCCGGACCCAGGCCGGTGGCCGCGAGGACCCGGACGACATGACAAAGCCGGCGGCGCGCCTGACGCGGCGCGAGCTGGAGATACTGCAGCTGCTGGCCCAGGGGCTCAGCAATGACGTTATCTCCCGCCAGCTCTACATCAGCCCCACCACCACCCGTAACCATATCCAGAACATCCTCGGCAAGCTGGGCGTGCACAGCAAGCTGGAGGCGGTGGCCCATGCGGTCAGGGCCGGATACGTCGACTTCGTCGGTTAACAGGTTGACGATTTAGCGCCTTCACGCCACGAACTGCCTTTATCTCGGGGGTAAACGGGGGAATCTAATTATTATTACCCATGTAAGATAGTAATATTGCATTATAGACGGCAATTGGCACAGAGTTTATGATACTAACCAACATACTCTTATTTATGGGCGGTCAGATACGCCCCCCTTGGAAGGCCCCGAGTCAAATCGGGGCTTTCTCCTTCCCGAGATAAAGTATGTATCAGGACGGTTCCGGCAGATCCTTGCGGATGGGATCACCGACCAGGCTATCCTCTACCAGTACCTTGGGCTTGGAATCCGAGGGTACCTCGAAGACGAGAATGCCCTCCAGTTCCCCGCCGGGGGCGATGTTATCGGCTACGCCGATCGCGTTGGGACCGTCATAGAGTATGGACGACTCGTAGACGGAGCCATCCTCGTCTTCCAGGCTGAAGCTGGCCGAGCTCACCAGGATCTCATTGTCGCTGTCGTTCTTGATCTTCACGTTGACGCTGGCGAAGACGTTGCCCGCTTCTGCTTCCCCAGTGGCATCATCGGCGGGGATGGGGCAGGTGAAGCCGGTCACGGTGACCGTATGCGCCGTCCCATCATCTATCGCCTTTTGCACCTCGTCAGCTGCCTTGTTGATGACCTCCTCGGCGGTCTTCTCATCGCCGCCACAGCCGCCGATAAGCACAACTGCCGGAACCAGCAGCATTGCCGCTATCAACAGCGCCAGCAGTGGTCGTCTCGAACCAATGTACTTCCGGTCTTCCATAATCTCCACCGTTGATCGAATTATCGGCCCGCGGCATCAAGCCACGCTATTTAGATACCCGTCAACTGGGACGCTAAACGGGATGGGCAGGCCATTGCGAAGGGGTGAAGGTGGTGGAGGATACCGGGCTCGAACCGGTGACCTCCTGGATGCAAACCAGGTGCTCTCCCAACTGAGCTAATCCCCCATGAGTCACGCCAAGGGTTCCACCAAAGATTCTACTAAAGTAATGGTGGACGCGATTGTGCGTAATTTGAACTGCTCTATTTTATATCAGCTTTAAAAACGGTAAAGAAGATTTCTGCTTAATAATGCATGAAAAAACACTTCTTGATAAGCCCCTGCCGTTACCGAAACCTCGTTCTACCGGCTGTGTTTTAGCATAAAATACCCAGATGAAAGGGCAAGAATGATCGCCCCTATTCCGATTAACGTAAGAGCATCAAGCTCTGTAACATCAAGCACAATAACCTTCCGCGATATTGCAATGATCGCGACAACCATGACGACTTCAACGTGGATCACATTTTCCTGGAGATAAGTTCTGATCGACCCTAAAAGCTCGATACCTATTATTACCAGTAAAAACATCCCGAAGATGTCCAGGAGTTCACCAATATTAAGGAGAAAATACGGAGGGGAAAAAATGTCTTTTACAATTAACCAGCCGAGATCGATCGTGGCAAGTAGTAAAACTACCACCATCATCACGGAAAGGGAGATAATGACTATCTCTTCAAACTTCTTCTGGAAACTAACCATGAGCGTTTCTCCTGTTTCTCCGTTCTTCATCGAAGTTTATTCGGTCTTACAGACCTGCCAAGGTTGTGCCCATAAACTTCTGTAAATTCATCAGTCGCTAAAAGGAAGAGCGACCATCATTCTCCAAGATATATGTTGTCAAAGCCAATATCAAAGGAGAGACCGGCCAGGAACAACAGTAAGGGCAAAAAGAAGCGGTGCAAGAGGTTTCGACCGATGACCCGGATTTCCTGCGGTCAATAGTCGAAACAACGATTCAGGAGATCCTGGATGTACGTTCAGGGAGTATCCACGCGCAAGATAACCAGGATCACCGAGACCCTCTGCGGCACCAGCTTTTCCAAGAGTCAGGTGTCTGCCCACACCTCCCGGCTCGACGCCGAACTATCCGCCTGGAGAGGCCGCCCGCTTACCCACAAGTATCCCTATCTCACTGTGGACGCCCGCTATAAAGACGCGCGAGTGGACGGTCACATCACCAGCCAGGGAGTACTGATCGTTAAGGGGGTAAGAGATGACGGCAAGCGCGAGATCCTGGCCGTGGAAGTGGCCGACACCGAGAGCGAGGCCACCTGGCAGGAGGTCTTTGCCTCCCTTATCGAAGATCATATCGAGCAGTGCCTGGCAGTTTTGGCCTTTCCTGCCTCGTACCGGCAGCGGCTTAGGACCACCAATGGCCTGGAGCGCTTAAACGAGGAAATCAAACGCCGGACCAGGGTAATCAGGATCTTTCCCGACCGGGAGTCCTGCCTCAGGCTGGTGACTGCTCTGGCCGCGGAACAGTCAGACGAATGGGTCAGCGGCAAGCGCTACCTGAACATGGAGGAGCTGGTTGAAACCGAGAGCGGGAACGCTGCTTTTGACCGTGAACTGGTAGCAATATACTGAACGTCTTGGAGATGAGGGAAAATTACAGAAGTTTTTAACTTGACCGAATCCGGGTTTGCTGTCATCTATATATCAATAAACTATGTCTTTGTTAAGGCATTTCCAAGGGTGAAAAAATGGTGGAGGATACCGGACTTGAACCGGTGACCTCCTGCATGCGAAGCAGGCGCTCTCCCAACTGAGCTAATCCCCCACGATCCGGCCGCGGCCTGCAGGACCGCGTGCGGCAAATGCGACGTTACCTGCGCCTGGAATAAAGTGGTGGGCGATACTGGATTCGAACCAGTGACCTCCGCCATGTGAGGACGGCGCTCTAACCAGCTGAGCTAATCGCCCGCAGTTCCCACCGCGCTGCAGCAGCCGCGTCGACATCTTATTATAATCAATTTTATGTGTTATCATTTCTTGTTCCAACCGAGAGTCAAAGGAAGACCATGAAAAAGGATATCCACCCCGATTATGTAGAGACCAAGGTGCGCTGCTCCTGCGGCGAGGAGTTCACGACCCGTTCCACGGAAGCGGAGCTTACCGTGGAGATCTGCTCCAAGTGCCACCCATTCTACACCGGCAAGCGCAAGCTGGTCGATACCGGCGGGCGCGTCGAGAGGTTCCAGCGGAAGTACGGTCAGAAAAAGACCTCCTGATGCCGGTAACTCCGGTGTCTGCCACCCAAAAGGTAACCCTTCTATCCCATACGCCCGAGCCTGAGCGCGCTGTGGCCGCTGCGGGCAGGCTGTGTTATTCGTCATCCACCGCTGCAGAACTCAGGGAGCGCATGACCGATGCTGAAGTGGAGCGCCTGATCGACATCCTGGTCGGCTCCGGGCACCACAGCGCCCTTGAACATGCGTCCTTCACCTTCGGCATCGACGGCATCTCCCGCGCCTGCTCGCACCAGCTGGTGCGCCACCGGCTCGCCTCCTACAGCCAGCAGTCCCAGCGTTACGTGCGCTTCGACGGCGAGGGCGGATTCATCGTGCCGCCCAAGATAGCCGCGGACCCGGAAGCCGCCGCCGTCTTCGAGCAGGCGATGGACGCGGCCAGGCAGGCATACGAGCGCCTGGTGGAACTGGGCGGGGAACGCGGGCTCGAGAAGGAGACGGTGCAGGAGGACGCCCGTTTCGTGCTGCCCAACGCCGCCGAGACGCGCATCGTGATGACGATGAACGCGCGTGAGCTCAGGCACTTCATCCGCATCCGCAGCTGCCGCCGGGCCCAGTGGGAGATCAACGCCCTGGCCTGGAGGGTACGCTACCTGCTGCTGCGGACGGCGCCGCTGCTGTTCCAGAAATCCGGGCCCGACTGCCTGTTCGGCAAGTGCCAGGAGGGCAAACGCATGTTCTGCGGCAAGGTTTACAAGCCCGAAGAGGTGGAAGAGATCGAAGCGGAGTGGGCCGGGGACCAGTGAGCGACCATAAGCAACCGGCCGCGTCCATCGGCGGACAGGCGGTCATCGAAGGGGTGATGATGCGGGGCAAGCGTCACTGGGCGCTGGCCGTGCGCCGCCCCGACGGTGATATCAGCGTGCGCTCCGAGCCCCTGGATCCGTTGGCGGACAGGTATCCCATCCTCAAATGGCCCATCCTCAGGGGCATCATCGCCCTCTGGGAATCCATGTCGCTGGGCATCAGGACCCTGGCCATCTCGGCCAACGAGTCCATGGGCGAGGAGGACGAGGAGGTATCGAAGGGCGAGATGGCGCTCAGCCTGGGTATCGGCATCGTCATCGCCGTGGCGCTGTTCGTGGTGCTGCCGCTGGTGGCCGCCGGCTCCGTCAAGGACAGCTTTCCCAATTCCGCCTCTTTCGTCTTCGCCGAGGGTGTGCTGCGCATCATCATCCTCGTGTTATACATATTGGCCGTGTCGCGCATCAAGCAGCTGCGGCGCGTCTTCGAATACCACGGAGCCGAACACAAGACCATCCACGCCCTGGAGTCGGGGCTGGAACTGAATCCCGAGAACATCAAGCGCTTCTCGCCTGTACATCCCCGCTGCGGCACCAGCTTCCTGCTGATCGTGATGGTGCTTGCCATCCTCGTGTTCTCGTTGGTGGGCCTGCCGGGAATATTCTGGCTGGTGGTCTCGCGCCTGATAGGCATCCCGCTGATTGTTGGCCTCTCCTACGAGGTGATAAAATATGCTGGAAAGCACAAGCACAGCAGGGCCATGAGGATAATCATGTACCCCGGGATGCTGCTGCAGAGGCTCACGACCCGCGAACCCGACATCTCCCAGATCGAGGTGGCCGTCAAGGCCCTCGAGGGCGTCGCCGCCCTGGAGCCGGTGGAGATGGACGATACGGGCCGCGGCGACGTGGAGGTCATGGCCTGAGCATGCGTGCGGCCGTGCACTTGCCCGGCGGAGCCGCCCAGGGAAGCCGACAATGATCGAGAAGCTGATAAAAGAGATCGAGGACCGTTACGAGGAGCTCAACCGCGAGCTCAGCGACCCCGCCGTAGTCGAGGACCGCCAGCGTTACGCCGAACTGGCCAGGGCCCATTCCCACCTGCAGCCGGCATACAAACTGGCTGCTGAATACCGTGAGGCAGAGGCGAGCCTGGCCGAGGCGGAGGAGATGCTCTCCGGCGACGGCGAGGTGGAGCCGGAGATGCGCCAGTTCCTGCAGGAGGAGATCGCCGGAGCGCGTGAGGTCATGGAACGGCTGACGGAGGAGATCCGCAGCGCCATGCTGGAGCCGGACCCCAATGACGAGAAGGACGTCATCATCGAGATCCGTGCCGGCGCCGGCGGCGATGAGGCTTCGCTGTTCGCCGCCGACCTGCTGCGCATGTATACGCGTCACGCCGAGCGCAAGAAGCTCAAGTCGGAGATCCTCTCCAGTAGTCCCACGGAGCGGGGTGGTTTCAAGGAAGTGATCATGGAGGTCAGCGGCCGCGGCGCCTACAGCGTCTTCAAGTACGAGAGCGGCGTGCACCGGGTGCAGCGCATACCGGTCACCGAGTCCGGCGGCCGCATCCATACCTCCACCGCCACCGTCGCCGTGCTGCCCGCCGTGGAGGAAGTGGAGATCGAAATCGACCCGGCGGACGTGCGCGTCGATATCTACCGCTCCAGCGGCCCCGGCGGCCAGTCGGTCAACACCACCGATTCCGCCGTGCGCCTCACCCACGAGCCCACGGGCCTGGTGGTCCAGTGCCAGGATGAGAAGTCCCAGCTGCAGAACAAGGAACAGGCGATGAAGATATTGCGCGCCCGCCTCTACGAGAAAATGCTCCAGGAACAGCAGCAGGAGCTGGCGGACCAGCGCCGCTCCCAGGTGGGCACCGGCGACCGCAGCCAGAAGGTTCGCACCTACAACTTCCCCCAGGGGCGGGTCACGGATCACCGCGTAAACCTGACCCTGCACAAGATGGACGCCATCCTCCAGGGGGAGATAGACGAGTTCACGGAAGCGCTGGCGGCCCAGGACCGGGCCGAGCAGCTCAAGGCGGCGCAGGTCTGAATGCCAACGCCGACATCTCCACCCTGCTGAGGAAATCCGCCGCCTGGCTGGGCGGCAGGGGCTCCACTTCTCCGCGCCTGGACGCCGAGCTGCTGCTGGCGGAGGTGCTGGGCGTCAAGCGCATCGACCTTTATGTCAACTTTGAGCAGCCGCTCAACAGGGCGGAGGTCGACCGCTACCGCGAGCTGGTCCGTGCCCGCGGCGCCGGCGAGCCGGTGGCCTATATCCTCGGACACGCCAATTTCCGTGACCTGACGCTGAAGGTGGACCGCTCGGTGCTGATCCCGCGCCCGGAGACGGAACACCTGGTGGATGCGGCGTTGTCCTTCCTCAAAGGAAGGGACTGGGGCGGGCCGCCGCAGGTGCTGGACCTGGGCACCGGCAGCGGCGCCATCGCCGTCTCGCTGGCAGCTGCCTTCCCGGAAGCTCATATCACGGCGGCGGACAGCAGCGCCGCCGCCCTCTCGCTGGCGCGGGAGAACGCCGCCGCCGCCGGCGTGGCCGCCCGCATCGATTTCATCGAGTCCGACATGTTCCAGGGGCTCGACCCCGCGGCCACCTTCGACCTGATCGCCTGCAACCCGCCCTACATCACCGATTCGGAGTGGCAGAGTCTGCCGCCGGACGTGCGCGACTACGAGCCGGAAGCCGCCCTGCGCGGCGGCGCCGACGGCCTCGATTTCTACAGATTGCTGGCAACGGAGACAGGCGCGCACCTGGCGCCGGAAGGGTTGCTGCTGCTGGAGATAGGGCACGAGCAGGGGGAGAGCGTGAGCGAACTGCTGCGAGCTTCGGGTGCTTACGCGGAAGTGGACATTATCAAGGATTATGCCGGGCACGACCGGGTGATCCATGCCGGAAGGCCCTGACTTGCAGATCCTCAGGTTCAACGATATGAAGGCCGGGGACTGGGCGGAAGTGGTCGCGGCCATCGGCCGCGGCCGGCTGGTGTGCCTGCCGACCGATACGGTCTACGGCATCGCCTGCGACCCGTCCAACGACAGGGCGGTGGACCTGCTCTACGCCGTCAAGGGGCGGGACAGGGGCAAGCCCCTGGCGCTGATGTTCGCGGACATGGAACAGCTGCGCTCGCGGCTGCCGGAACTGCCGGATGCGCTATGGCGCCGGGTGGCTGCATTGCTGCCGGGCCCGGTGACGGTGGTGCTGCCCGGCGGCGCCGGCAGCCTCGGCGCCAGGCTGGCGCCCGCCCGGTTCTCGGAGGTTTTCGCCCGGCTGCCGTTGCCGCTGGCGATGACCAGCGCCAACCTCTCGGGAGAGCCGGAGCCCCACGTCCTGGGGGAGGTGCCGCCGGCAATCGGCGATGCCTGCGAGCTGGCGGTGGATGACGGACCCTGCGAGCTGGGCCGGGCGACGACCGTCGTCGACCTCAGGCCGCTCATCGAAGGCTCCCGGCCGCGGCTGTTGCGAGAGGGCGCCCTGGAGCGCGCCCGGCTGGAGCAATTGATCGGGGCGTGCCGATGAAGCAGGTGCTGTTCGTCTGCACCGGCAATATCTGCCGCAGTCCTCTCGCGGAGGTGTTGTTGCGTGATCACATCTCCCGTGAGGGTCTTGCCGACCGGGTGGCTGTCAGTTCGGCGGGTACTTTCGCCCTCAACGGCAATGCCGCCACCCGGCAGGCGCAGCAGGCCGCCGCCGGCCGGGGGCTGGACCTTTCGGCCCACGGGGCCCGCGAGGTCAGCGAGTCGATCATGGCGGCATCGGACCTGGTGCTGGGAATGACAAAGCAGCATTGCAGCGAGCTGCTGCGGGAGTTCCCCGGCCATGAAAATAAGATATACTTGGCTCTGCTGTATCCCCGGGAGATTTCGCCGGACGAGCCGGGTGGCATCGACGTTCCCGATCCCATCGGGCTTTCGGTGGACTATTACACGCAGGTTCTGGAGATGATAAAGCCGGCGCTTCCGAGGATTCTCAAGGGCATAATGGAGGAGGACCTTTGAAGATCGCACTTGCGGCGGACCATGCCGGTTTCGAACTGAAAGAGACCATCATCAATAGGCTCAGGGACGGCGGACATGAGGTCATCGACATGGGCACGGATTCATCGGAGAGCGTGGACTATCCGGCCTACGCTATCCAGGTGTCGCAGGCCGTCTCGAAGAACGAGGCCGAACGGGGCATCCTCTTCTGCGGCACCGGCCTGGGCATGTCCATCACCGCCAACAAGGTCGCCGGTATCCGGGCCGTGGGGCCCTGTGACGCAAGGCAAGCGGAGATGAGCCGACGCCATAACGACGCCAACATCCTCTGCCTGGGTCAGCGCACGCTTCGGGAGGATACGGTTTTCGACATCCTGGACGTCTGGCTTCAGACCCCCTTCGAGGGCGGCCGCCATCAGCGCCGCCTTGACATCATCACCGAAATGGAAGGCCAGTGGGCTCAAGGAAGATAGAATCCAGGACCCAGGCGAACTTCCTGCAGACGCTGAACCAGGCCGACAGGCGCATGGCGGGCCTGGTGCGTGACGAGCTGGAGCGTCAGCGGCAGACGGTCGAACTGATCGCCTCGGAGAATTTCACCAGCCGCGCCGTGCTGGAGGCGGTCGCCTCCACGCTCACCAACAAGTATGCCGAGGGCTACCCGCAGGCGCGCTACTACGGCGGCTGCGAGGTTGTCGACGAGGTCGAGTCGCTGGCCATCGAGCGCTGCAAGCAGCTTTTCGGCGCCGAGCATGTCAACGTGCAGCCCCACAGCGGCTCCAGCGCCAACCAGGCCGTGTATTTCGCCGACCTCGCCCTGGGCGACAGCATCCTCGCCATGAAGCTGGATCATGGCGGGCACCTGTCCCACGGACTCAAGGTTAACTTCTCCGGCCGTTTCTACCACGCCCACAGTTACGGAGTGAACCGGGAGACGGGGCGGCTCGACTATGAAGAGATAGAGGCGATGGCCAGGGAGCACCGACCGAAGCTGATAGTAGCGGGCGCCAGCGCCTACCCGCGGGAGATCGACTTCGAGCGTTTCGCAACCATCGCCGCAGGCGCAGGCGCCAGGCTGATGGTGGACATGGCCCATATCGCCGGGCTGGTGGCCGCCGGCCTGCATCCCGACCCGGTGGCGGTAAGCGAATATGTGACCACCACCACCCACAAGACCCTGGCGGGGCCCAGGTCGGGGGTCATCCTCTGTAAACAGAGGTTCGCCAGGGCCATAGACAAGGCGATCTTCCCCGGCCTGCAGGGCGGACCACTGATGCACATCATCGCCGGCAAGGCCGTCTGCTTCAAGCTTGCCGCCACGGACGAGTTCAGGCAGCGGCAGCAGCAGACCATCGACAACGCCCAGGCCCTGGCGGCGCGCCTGAGCGAGGGTGGCATCAGCCTGGTCTCGGGCGGTACGGACAATCACCTGATACTGGCGGACCTCACCAACATCGGCATCACCGGCATCGAGGCGGAGAACCGCCTCGAGCAGGTGGGCATCACCGTCAACAAGAACTCGGTCCCCTTCGACCAGCAGCCCCCCACCGTCACCAGCGGCATCCGGCTGGGAACGCCTGCCGTGACCACCAGGGGCTTCCGCGAGGCCGAGATGGAGACGGTGGCGGACATCATCCTCGAGGCCTTCAGCCCCAGGGTGACGGCCGCCGACGTCGAGCGCCTGCGCGGCCGCACGGCGGAGCTGCTGGCGGGCTTCCCCCTCTACCCGCATATCTGAAGTAAACGGGCCGCCGCGTAACCATCGCGGGCAAAAAAAGGAAACCTGACTTGAATGGATGCGTTTTTAATGAAAATAGACCCGATAATTGATTTTTTTGCATCATGTTTTTTTCACGCTGGGGATTATAATTAGCACGCACACAGTCTTTCAGGGTCAGCATGTCACGTGGCTGATTCACCGGCGTCCAGCCGGCGGCCTGTTTGCACGGTATAAGGGGTGGGGAGGTTTGTTTCGGTTTGGCTCGTCAAGAGCCTGACGGTAGGAGAACCGTCTGATTCCCCCTTACCGCTGATACCCACTATCGCACACATTCTGTCAACGACCAATGGAGGCGGTGGATAGAGGGTGAAGGTAAGCGGATCGAAAACAATCAAACGCGTGATCATCCTGCTGGCGGCGATAGCGCTGTCGGTTTTTCTATTCTCCAGCATCGCTGCGGCGATGGGCTGGGGCATCTGGGTGGTGGACTCCAATTCCGGCGTGGGCCGCGACACTTCGCTCGCCTTCGACCCGGCCGATGTACCCCATGTCAGTTACTACGACGCCGGCAACAAGGACCTGAAGTACGCCGTCTGGAACGAGAGCAGCGGTCAGTGGCAGTACGAGCCGGTCGACACCCAGGGCAAGGTGGGCAAGGATACGTCCATAGACGGCAGCGGCAACGTCAGCATCAGCTACTACGATGAGAGCAACAAGAGCCTCAAGTTCGCCTGGCAGGATGCGTCGGGCTGGAACAAGGTGACCGTGGACGCGGGCGGCGGCTCCTCCGATGACGAGGTCGATGACAGTTCATCGGACGATAATTCCTCGTCCGAGGAAGATAAGTACGACGTGGGCGAGGACACCTCGCTGGAAGTCAACGCGGCCGGTGATGCCTACATCAGCTATTACAACGACACCCTGCGCGATCTCAAGGTGGCTCACTCCGTCAGCAGCGGCGGCAACTGCGGCGAGGGCGCCGCGGCCGGCTTCTGGCAGTGCGATACGGTGGACGCGAACGGCGACGTGGGCGAGTTCACCTCGCTTGCCATCGACTACAACGGCATCGTCCATGTCAGTTATTATGACGGCAGCAACAAGCACCTCAAGCATGCCTGGCAGGTGGACAGCGGCGGCAACTGCGGCGAGGGCGGCGCGGCGGGCAAGTGGATGTGCGAGACCGTCGACAGCGCCTACAAGGTGGGCAAATATTCCTCGCTGGCCATCGGCATCGACGGCTATCCCAAGATCGCCTACGAGGACGAGCAGCACCATGACCTCAAGTACGCCTGCTTCAACGGTTCCACCTGGAATCTGAGCACAATCGATTCAGCCGGCGACGTGGGCGAGGACGTATCGCTGGCCATCGGCAACGATGGCCGTCCACGCATCGCCTATCACAATGACGACGACGACGCCCTCTTCTACGCCATGAAGTTCGAGGTCTGCGGCGTACCGGGCGGCACCTGGGTATCCCAGGTGATAGACAACAACGGACGTGTCGGCGAGGACAACTCGCTGGCGCTGGATTCGGATGATAACCCCTGCGTCAGCTATCATGACGAGGACAACGGCAATCTCAAGGTGGCGTGCTGGCAGACGCTGCCTCCGGAGCTGTCCCTGACCTGCCCCACCGGCGGCGGTATCAGGTGGCAGACCATGGCCGATTACCAGAATCGCGAACTGTCGGTGGACTACAGCCTCACCAACAACGCATCGGCCTATGCCTACGATGTGACCATCACCGCATCGCCCGCCACCGGCGGCGTCTCGCTCTCAACGCCGCTGCCCTACATGGTGAGCAGCGGCCTGGATATCGGTGAGAGCACCACATTCACGCTCAAGTTCCATGTCCCCATGGGAGTCTGGATCTATAAGACGTCTACCCACGCCACCGTGCGCGACGAGGCCGGCTCCCTCTACTACTATCCATGTAAGTCACCGATGCCCTAGGGCGGCGGCACCGACCCGGCTCAATCGACCCCCTCCGGGTACCCGGAGGGGGTTTTTATTCACGTGCGACTTCACCGCCGGAAATCTACGCGCCCCGGCCTTAATATTTCCCAACATGGGCTAACCTGCGCCTAACTTGACTTAGATAGTACCGGAAGGTACCTTAGGATAAATCCCCGGAAGGCTGGAAGGGGTCACGAGAAAGCCTGCTTCCAGGCGGATTATGGGTTCAGGGCCGGGTAAGTATTTCCGAAGCTGTAAGTAGAGGAAAGCAACAATTCCCCGCCGATTGTTCCTGCCTCGATAAAGACATTCATTTAAGGAGTAAACGGGTATGAGGAAGTCGATGCTGGTCAAGGCACTGCTGGCAGCCGCGCTGTTCTCCCTGGTCATCGCCGTCCCCGTTATGGGAGCCGGCCTGAACACAGGCGCCGGTCCCTGGCAGTGGCTGCGCCCGCCGGTCCAGGGGGCGACGATCAACGACATGGACTTCACCGACGTCAATACGGGCTGGGCGGTCGGTATCGGCGGCACCATCCTCAAGACTACCGACGGCGGCGCCAGCTGGGCCTCGCAGATCTCCGGCACCAACTACAACCTCTGGGGCGTGGATTTCGTAGACGCCGACCATGGCTGGGCCGTCGGTGATTACGGCACGGTGATATACACCACTGATGGTGGAGCGACCTGGAACACCCAGAGCCTGCCGTCATCGCCGGCCTATCCGATGCTGGAGGATGTTTCCTTTTACAACGGCAACGCAGGCGTGATCACCGGTGGCGGCTACGGCTACTATACATCCAATGGCGGCGCCACCTGGTCCAAGACAGGCAGCATCAATACGTTGCACAGCCTGGCTTCGGTGCAGATGACCAGCGCCACTACCGCTGTCGCCGTCGGTAACGGAGGCGTCATCTACAAGACCGTCGACGGCGGCGCCACCTGGTCGATGCCCTCATCGCCGACCTCCAGCGACATCAGCTCCGTCTACTTCATAGATATCAACAGGGGCATGGCTGTAGCATCTGTGGGCGCCTCGGGCGGCAGGCTTTTACGCACGACAGACGGAGGCGATACATGGGTTGCCAGCTCGGACGGCCAGGTGACCACGCCGCTCTATACTGTCAGCGTTATAGATGACAATGGTCCCTGGGCGGTCACGGCCGCGGGGAGGAACGGCGCTCTCTTCAAGTACTCCAGCAGCGGGGCTACCGATATCTGGTCCTCCGACATCGACGTGGTCGCGGCGGCCCTTAATGCCGGCGCTCTCAGCTCCGGTACAACGAGCAACCTGATAGCGATGGCGTTCCCCACCGGCCAGACCGGTTTCATCGGCGGCGGCGGCGGCGCCATCAGCAAATCCACCGATTACGGCGCCAGCTGGAGCCTAATCGCCGGCGGCGACGCTGTGAACCTGCTGGGTTCGACTTTCCCGGATGCCCAGAACGGCTGGATGGCTGGGAATGACGCCACCGTGATCAAGACCACCGACAGCGGAGAGACCTGGGCGGAGGACACGACCTGCAGCAGCTGTCCCGGTGGAATCCTGCCGGGCGACATTGATTTTCAGGACATCGACTTTACGTCTACGAGTAGCGGTGTGGCAGTCGGCTGCCAGGGGTCCGGATGCCCCGGTAGCGGCACTGCCGTTGCCTATAAGTACAGCAGCGGCAACTGGTCGCCCGCAACCGTGCCCGGAGGCGTGCTGCTCTATGCAGTACACATGGTGGACGCCAGCAACGGCTGGGCGGTGGGCAGCGGCAGTACGGCGCTCAGGACCTCCGACGGCGGCGCCACCTGGGTCTCGGCGACGAACGGGCTGCCTGCCGGGGCGGACCTTGTCGATGTTGATGCCATCAGCGCCGGCGGCAGCGCCTGGGCGGCGGGGCAGGACATCAGCGGCACGGGCAAGGGCGCCATGTTCCGTTGGGACGGCGCCACCTGGAGCCAGTTCAACCCGGCATCCGCGCCCACTTTCCTGACAGGCATTGACATGATCGATGCCAGCACCGGCTATGTTTCCGGGTCGGGCGGAAAAATCTATAAGACCACCGACGGCGGGGTCAGCTGGACGGAACAGGTATCCGGCACATCCAAGTTGCTGGCTGACATCTCCTTCTCAAGCGCCACCAACGGTTTCGCCATCGGTGACGAGGGCAGGCTCATCCATACGCGGGACGGCGGCGCCACCTGGTCGGCGGAGGACCTGGGAACCAATGTCTCCATGTTCACCGTCTCGGTCCTGGGAGAGCGTACGGCGTTCGCAGGCGGCGGCAACGGTTCCGTCCTCAGGGCGCTCAGGCCGTATTATTTCACCTGGTACGATGACCTCTACAGCGACAACTGGATTCTGATGGCCAACCCGGCCACCGCCTCCGGCAACCTGTTCTTCGACCTCTTCATAGCCGGGCGGCAACAGGATTTAAGCAACAAGAACAACGGCGAAGTGGCGCCCGGCGTCAGCATCGATCCGAAATATGCGGGCGTCATCGGCGGCCCCGTGAACGCGGCGTCGCTCACTTCGGACAAGGCCATCGTCAGCCAGCGCATCCTCTGGCCCAAGGGCGGCAGCTCCATCGAGGAGGTGCTGGGACAGGATATCGAACGGCTTTCCAATCACTATTACTGGACCTGGTACGACCAGCAGAGCCCTGGTTACACGAACTGGATACTGATCGCCAATCCGAATCCTTACAGCGTCGACTATGAAATCCGCATCGGCGGTAACAGCGTAGCCACGGGAACCATAGCTTCCGGCGACAACACCACACCAACCTTCCCCGGCACCATCGGCGGGCCGGTGGAGGTCATCGCCACTGTCGCCGGCACCAGTGACCCGGCTTTCGTGATGGCCTCCCAGCGGGTGCTGTCAAACTACGGCAGCGCCTTCAACGAGGCTCCAGGGATACCGGTGGATGAGCTTTCAAGCGATTACTACTGGCCCTGGTACGACGATGTCGGCGGCAAGGACTGGATACTGATAGCCAACCCGCCCGGAGCCGCAAACCCGATTGATTACGAGATATATATCGGCGGCAACAAGGTATGTGACAGCAACAGCTGCAACAATACCAACGGGGCCATCACTCCGGGGCCCCTGGCGGCAGGCCAGTCCATCACGCCCAGGTTCGGGTCTATCGACGGGCCGGTGGAAGTGAAGACCTTCATACAGGGCACGACGACGCCCGCCGTTTCCATTGCCTCCCAGCGCATTGTCATCGGGCCGTCCTTCGGCGAGACCATGGGGTACCCCGTTGCCGACCTGTCAAGCACCTACCACTGGACATGGTACGACGAACTGTCCCCGGGCATGAGAAACTGGGTGCTGATCGCCAACGAGAGCGGTGGTCAGGTCAATTGCGACATCAAGATCGCGGGAACGTCCCAGGACGGCTGGCCCAAGGACATACCGGATGGCGAGAACCGCACTCCCGAATTCCCCGGTCATCAGGGCGGCCCGGTCGAAGTATCCTGTGACGGGCCCGTGATCGCCTCCCAGCGCGTCGTCTACAACGGCTATTTCAACGAGGTGCTGGGAACGGTACTCAACTGACGGCGCGGCTATTCGATTGACGGCGTCGTAATGCATGTGGATAACGGGGCGCGGCGGTGGAACCGCCGCGCCCCGATTTCTTGCAAATAGGCGTCCGGCTGGATAACCTAGGAAGCGTGTAATCTACGCACGGGGACAGCTTATGGGCGGAAAAAAGGAGAATGAGGAGCCTCTGGCC
>JAJRYJ010000030.1 GCA_024275795.1 Actinomycetes bacterium
CTACCAAACCCTCCCCCGGACAATTCCTGACTGAAATCAACCCATTCGTCTTTCCATAAGCCGTGGTCTGAATATTCTTATACGGGCGCCCTCAGGTCAAATGAAGAAATGTTAACCGAGTCTGGCTTGAGGATTGAACGGTCACCGTCTTCGAGGCTGCGCGAAAAATACGCTACCTGAGCTTCACCTGAGCTTCATGCCGCCGATCTCGTTGAAGCTGTCCCTGTAGATGACACGCTGGGTGGCGAGCAGGTTCTGGCCATTGACAGAGACGACGCGCACGGGACCGCCCATGGTCGCGGGGAAGCTTAATGGAACATTGCCGCCCACCGGAATCGTCAGCTGTTCCCGCAGGGCCGAGTCGATATATATCTCGACAATGGCATCATCCGTGCCGCGGTTCGCTACCAGCACCCAGTTTCCGTACATGCCGTTGGCCGGCAGGGAGTCATACCAGGTGAACCAGAGGTCGGTGCCGAAGTCGGAATTTACCATGCCCTGGACTTCCTCGAAGCTGCTCTTGTAAAGGATGCGCTGGCTTACTATCAACCGCTTGCCGTTGGTACAGGTCACCCTTACCGGTCCGTCCATGAAATTCTCGAACTGCGGCGTTACACGGCCACCCTCCGGAATCGTATAGCTGCCCATCAGCTCCTCGCCGATGTAGACATCGACGAGGGCGTCACCGAAATCCTGGTTGCCGATGAGGATCCAGTTGCCCCGCATGTTGTTCTCGGGTTTAGAGTCGTACCATGTGAAATGGTATTCGGTCGAGAGCTTCGACTCGGGGACGCCCAGCACCTCGTTGAAAGAATCCAGGTAGAGCACGCGCTGGCTGACGATCAACGGTTGCCCGTTGGTGCTGGTGACCTTCACAGGTCCGTCCGTCGTGTTGGGGAACGAGGGCGTTATCTGGCCGCCCGGCGGCACCGTATATGCGCCCTTCAGACGACCGCCGATATAGATTTCCACATTGGCATCCGCGTCGCCCTGGTTGCTTACAAGGATCCAGTCGCCTTTCATGCCGCCGGACGTGTCCGAATCGTACCACGTGAAATAATAGGTGCTTTCAAGTGAGTCCTGCGGGACCGCCGGTATCTCGTTAAAGGAGTTCTTGTAGATGACCCGCTGGCTCGATATCAGCGGCTCCGTGGTAGCGACCATTGCCGGTCCTCCCATCACCCCAGGGAAGCTCGGGGTCTCTGCGGGAGCGCCGACGTCGATGGACCTGTCCGCGTAGGTAGTGCCGCCTACCAGTACACAGGTGCGTGCCTGGGCGGCGCCGCTGGCCGGATTGGCCATCAGCACCCAGTCACGCCAGTTGGCGTCTGACTGGTCATACCAGGTGAAGAAGTAATGCTGCGACGCTGTGAAGTTATCAACCGTTACATCGATGCTTACATCCGATGTCAGGTCGGCCGTATCCCAGGCGATCGCCCGCAACTGGTGCGTTCCCTGGGAATACTGGGACGTGTCCCAGGTGAAATTGAAGGGCGCCGTCGTCTTGCTGGCTACCAATACGCCGTCGATATAAAGGTTCACGCGCGTCACCGCCACGTTATCCGAAGCATTGGCCGTGAAGATGACAGTGCCGCTTACCAACGAACTGCCTGTAGGTGAAGGGATGGACAGGGAAGGCGGCGTCACATCCTCGGAGACTCCGCCGAAATCGGTGGTCCAGTACCAGCCATACTGGGAACCGGCAACATAGACGCGGCCGATACCGATGGCGCGGAAGTTCGCGCTCAGCATATTGGCGTTATGGCCGGGGGAGGCGCGCCAGGCATCGAATACCGCCTGGGCCGAGGTATAACCTGCGGCTATGTTCTCCCCCAGCCAGGTGTTGTAGTTGTAGCCTGCGGCCCTGATCCTGTCCCAGGGGGTGCGCCCGTCCAGGCTGTTATGGGAGAAATAATTGTTGACTCCCATGTCCTGGCTGTGTCCCTCTGACGCCACATAGAGACCGTTGGACATGGTGAGCCTGGGCAGGCCGTTCTGTTGGCGGTAGGAATTGATCAGCGACAGGAACTCCAATTCCTGGTCGTCGTAAGCCTGTGCCGAGGGGACGACTGCCAGCGCCAGGAATAGTGTGGCAAGGAAAACAACCAGCAGGTATGCGGTCGTTCTATGTGATTGGCGGCAAAGGATCGTTTTCACAACAGTACCGTCCCATACTCTATAATTTTTTTACGCATGCTGAAAGAAACAACCTCTGGCCTCCCACATAAATAACATCGGAAGGCCTGTTGACGGCTTGAGCCGGGTACCCGTCGGCAAGCCTGTTTGTGTCAGGCGATGTCCTGTATTGAAGAGCGGAAAAAGGGAAAAAAGGTTACGATGTGAGTCAGTATACGGACAAGGAGAGCGCATGAGGCCATCGGCAGGCAGGCAGTTTATTCGCGGCCTGGGAAAGATAGTCGGCCGGGAGAATGTTGAGCATGAGCCGGAGGATATGAGCTGTTACCGCTTTGACGGCATCGCCCGGGGCGAGGCGCCGGAGGCTGTCGTCCACCCGGCTGATGCGGGCGAGGTAGCGCGGATCGTCCAGTTGGCGGCGCAGGCCGGTCGTCCGCTGATACCCCGGGGTGCGGGTACCGGCCTTTCGGGCGGCGCCACCACAGCCGCCGGAGGCCTGATCGTCAACTTTGACCGCATGGACCGCATCCGCAGTATCAGCAGGGAGGACATGGCGGCCGTGGTCGAGCCCGGGGTCATCAACCGGGACCTAAAGCAGGCGGCGGCAGGGGAGAACCTGTTCTATCCACCGGACCCCAGCTCCACACGTGTCTGCACCCTGGGCGGTAACGTGGCCGAGAACGCCGGCGGCCCTTACGGAACGAAGTACGGCGTCACCGGCGATTTCGTCCTCGGCCTCGAGGCGGTGACAGCCGACGGCGAGCTTCTGGTAACCGGCGGCAGAAACCGCCGGGACGTGGCTGGTTATGACCTTACCAGCCTGCTGGTGGGTTCGGAGGGGACGCTGGCGGTGGTCACGGCTATCACGGTCAGGCTCCTGCCGCAGCCCGCGGCCCGGCAGGTAGCGCTCTATGTTTTTGACAGTGTAGAGGCGGCCGGAAAAACAGTGGCCGAGATGAATCTGCGAAGCTTGCAGGCGGCGGCTGTCGAAATCATGGATCATATCACCGTCCGCTGCGTCGAAAGCTATCTGCCGGGGAGTCTGCCCTCCGGTGCGCAGGCGGTGCTGCTCGTGGAACTGCATGGTGAGCGCGAGAGCCTGGAGCCCCAGGCGCGGCGGGTCGAGGAAGCCTGCGCGGTTGCAGGGGGACGCCTCGCCAGGCTGGCGGCCGACGAGGAGGAGGCGGAGCGCATCTGGGATGCCCGCAGGGCCATCTCCCCCTCGCTGGGCCGCATGGCGCCCACCAAGATCGGCGAAGACATCAGCGTGCCGCCGTCGCGGGTGGGCGAGATGATCGCGAGAATCCATGAGATAGCCGCAGGGAACGACCTGGAAATCGCCGTCTTCGGACATGCCGGGGACGGGAACCTGCATCCCAACATCCTTACTGACAGGCGGGATGGGTCAAGGATGGCCCGCGCTGAAACGGCGGTGGCGGGGATATTCGCAGCCGCCCTCGAGCTGGGCGGCACGCTCTCGGGGGAGCACGGCATCGGTTCGACCAAGTCTACTTATATGAGGGATGGCGTGCAGGATAAGGCCCTGGCGGTGATGCGCGATATCAAGCGGACGCTGGACCCGGATGGGATACTGAACCCGGGAAAGATCTTCCCGCCGGGGCCGGCCTAGCTGGCGCGGGTTTCGTCCTGGCCCGGGGTGATGCGGTAGGCGTCGAAGACCGTATCGATGGTCTTGATGTTCTCCAGCATCGAATCCAGCAGCTTGGCGTCGCCGATCTCGACCACGAAGCGATCCTTCACAAGGTGGTCGTGGGCGGTGGTGCAATGGGCGGAGACGATGTTGATGCCTGATTCGCTGAGCACCCGCGAGATGTCCTCCAGCAGGTGGCTGCGGTCCATGGCTTCAACCTGGAACTCGGCACGGAACCCCTTCTCCGAGGAACCCTGCCAGGCGACGTTGATGAAGCGTTCGCCGGAGCGCTGCTCCAGTGCCTTGGCGTTGGGGCAGTCCTTGCGGTGGACACTGACGCCCTTCCCCAGCGAGATATAGCCGACGATCTTGTCCCCGGGCAGCGGCTTGCAACATTTGGCCAGGCGCACGCCCACGTCACTGACGCCGTCGACGCTGATTCCCAGGTCGCGTGGGGTGGAGATGGCCTCCCGTTCCCGCGCGGGCATCTCCTCCGCCTGCGGCGTTATCGTGGCGATGTCGGCCGCCTCGTCCAGCTGGCGGGTAATGCGGGTGACCACCTGCTGCGGCGAGGTCTTGCCCGTGCCCAGGCTGACGTAGAGGTCCTCCATCTTCAGGAAACCCATGGAGCGGGTAAGCTCGGCGAACGAGGGTGAGGCCACTATCTTCTGGCTGGGCAGGCCCTTACGCCGCAGCGCCTCCTGCAGCATCTCGCGGCCGATATGCTCCGAGTCCTGGCGGCGCTCCTTCTTGAACCATTGCCTGATCTTGTTGCGCGCCCGGGACGTCTTGACGAAATTGAGCCAGTCACGCGAGGGGCCGTGGCTCGACTTGGAGGTGAGGATCTCCACGAAATCGCCGCTGTGCAGCGTATGTTGCAGTGGCACGATGCGGTTGTTGACCTTGGCGCCGACGCAGTGGTGCCCCACGTCCGTATGCACGGCGTAAGCGAAATCCACGGGGGTTGAGCCCGAGGCGAGGCTGTAGACCTCTCCCTTAGGGGTAAACACGAAGACCTCCTCCTCGTAGAGGTCGATACGCAGGGTCTTCATGAACTCCTTGGGGTCCTCGGTCTCGCTCTGCCACTCCATCATCTGCCGGAGCCAGGCCAGCTTGTCCGCCGCCTGGTCCTTTGATTTCCTGTTGGAATCCTTTTCCTTGTAGAGCCAATGGGCGGCGATGCCGTACTCCGCCGTCTGGTGCATCTTGTGGGTGCGTATCTGTATCTCCAGCGGTTTGCCCTGCGGCCCTATCACCGTGGTGTGCAGCGAGCGGTACATGTTGAACTTGGGCATGGCGATGTAGTCCTTGAAACGGCCGGGCATCGGTTTCCAGAGCGAGTGGATGATGCCCACGGCGCCGTAGCAGTCCTTGACCGTGTCCACCAGCACGCGCATGGCCGTCAGGTCATAGATCTCGTTGAACTCCTTGCCCTTGCGCACCATCTTGGTGTAGATGCTGTAGAAATGCTTGGCGCGTCCCTCGATGCTGGCGTCGATGCCCACCTTCTCCAGGTCCTTCTGCAGCTGGGCCGCCGCCTGGGCCACGTAGTCCTCCCGGTCGGCGCGGCGCTGGGCAACCATCTGCTGCAACTCGGAATACTTGCGTGGGTGCAGCGCCCCGAACGCCAGGTCTTCCAGCTCCCACTTGATGCTGTAGATTCCCAGGCGGTGCGCCAGCGGCGCGTATATCTCCAGGGTCTCCTTCGCCTTCTGTATCTGTTTCTGCCGGTCCAGGTAGCAGATGGTGCGCATGTTGTGGGTACGGTCCGCCAGCTTGATGAGGATGACGCGGATGTCGCGGGCCATGGCCACGATCATCTTGCGCAGGTTCTCGGCCTGCTCCTCCTCCTCACTCTTGAGGGAGACCTTCTGCAGCTTGGTGAGGCCGTCGACTAGGTCCGCCACGTCATCGCCGAACAGCTTGCGGATATCGGCGACGGTGGTGGCTGTATCCTCGACCACGTCATGCAGCAGCGCCGCGGCGATGGTGACACTGTCCAGCTTCAGCTCGGCGCAGATGCGCGCGGCCCCCAGGGGGTGATAGATGAACTCCTCGCCGCTCTTGCGGCGGCCGCCCTCGTGCTGGCTGCGCGAATAAACATAGGCGCGCGAGACCAGGTCCCGGTCGAAATCCGGGTTGTACTCGGTGATCAGGTCGAAGAGCTCCTTGAGGGTCGCGTCCTGGGCCCTCAGGTTGTCTTCTGATTCCTCGACTTGTTTAAGTATTTCAGACATCTCTGGTAGAAAGCCTCGTTCTCCGCGTATGTGGGAGACCTTTCAAGTTCAGTCTTCCCCCTGTCCGGCAATGTCAATATCGGCCCGTCCCCCGTATCCTCCAGCAAAACCAGATCCAGTTCCCTGAGGACCGCCAGGCACCTGGCGACCAGCGATGGCTGGCGCAGGTACTTGCCACCGGCAAGGAGCAGTCTCTCGGTGGATTCGTCGAGGGGGTGGGCTTCTCCTGTCTTGAGGTGGCGATAGATCCTTTTTAACGGTGCCTGCAGGCTGTATTCGTGCTCAAGCACCTTCTCGGTAAATTGTAACTCATCCTCGCAGTAGATTAAATGAAGCCAGGCCTCGGGCGCCGCCGTGGCCATCTGATGCAGGAGCCCGCCGTTGAAGGGCGGATCCACGAAAACCAGGTGGTCGAACATGGCCGCGAAGCCATCGTTGCCGGAAATGGTGGCAAGGTCGGCCATCACCAGCAGGGAGCTTTCGCCGTCCCATCCGGCGGCCAGCGAGGCCCGGCGCTCGATCTCATTGCGGGAGCAGCGCGAACCGCAGAAGAAGGCCTGGCTGACCATGGAGGGTGTAACGGGAAGCTCGTGGGTCAGGAGGCGCTGCCTGCGGGCGACATCCGCCACTATCAGCAATATGCGCTCACCGCCGGCGGCGAGCCGGGCTATCTGTTGGGGGATGGCGCCGAAGCCCCGGCGGTCGATGATGCGGTCTGTTGCCGGGCCGGCATCGCCGGAGGAAATCCAGGCCTGCGGCAGGCTCATGCCATCCCTGACCATGGACCAGAACTCCCCGCCGCTGACGCGAAGGCCGCAGTCAACCGTGCAGCGGATGGTGCAGAGGGCCTCGCAACTGATGGCGGTCTCACCCCTGGGGATGAGCTCCTTCAGGTTGAGTTGTGGTGACACGGAACCGTTGAACTCGTTCTTCTCCAGGCGGAAGACCACATCCCAGTCCCTTATGGCATCTATCTTCTCGTGCATGTGCGCCTGGCCGAAACCGATGGCGTTGGATGTGGAGCCGCCCGATTCCACCCGGCACTGCAGGTGGTTGCCGTCCCGCGTCTTGCGGCAGCCGTTCAGGTGGGCCCCGGCGGCCACCAGGTCCACCGACGGATTGCCGAGGCCGAAGGGTTCGAGCCGGGCCAGCTCCTCGGCCAGGTCGAGCGTCAGTTCGCGGCCGCAGACCAGCGCGTCCACCCTGCGGCTGGGCGTCAGGTCCGCGTCCCCCAGCTCCCGCTCAGCCAGGGCCGTGAAATCATCGCTGAACGCCTGCAGCTGTTCCAGGTCGATGGTGAGGCCGCAGGCGGCACGGTGGCCGCCGAAGGCCGACAGGCGTCCGCCAAGCTCCACCAGCGCCCCATGCAGGTCGAAGGCGGGGATGCTGCGGCCCGAGCCCTTGCCCTCGTTCTCCCCCTCGGAAATCATGATCACCGGCCTGTGGTGGATATCCACCATCCTCGAGGCGACGATGCCGATGACCCCCTCGTGCCAACCCGGGGAACTGAGCACGAAGCCATGATGTCCACGGCCCTTCTCCGGCAGACGGCCCACCATCTCCCGGGCCTCCGCCAGTATCCGGTTCTCGATGCGCTGGCGCTCGCGGTTGAGGGAGTCCAGGTCCGCGGCAAGAGACTGCGCCTCATCCTCGGACTGGCACATCAGCAGCGCCAGGGCCTGGTCCGGCTCGCCCAGCCGCCCGGCGGCGTTGATGCGGGGGGCCAGCCTGAACGCGACCAGCCCGGCGCTCAGGCGCGAGGATTCCAGCTTGCTGACCTGCATCAGGGCCCTGAGGCCCGGACTCCGGGTACGCGACAGCTGGACGAGCCCCCGCTTGACCAGGGCCCGGTTCTCGTCTACGAGTGGCACCACATCGGCGATGGTGCCCAGAGCCACCCGGTCCAGCTGGCGCTGTAATGCAGGATGGAGTCCCTCTGACGGGTCACCCGGGGCCCGGTCCGCCAGCAGGCCCTGCGCCAGCTTGAAGGCGAGGCCGACCCCCGCCAGTTCCTTGAAGGGATAATCACAGAGCAGGGGGGAGATGATCAAGCCGTCCGGCACCGAACCTTCCACGGGTCGATGATGGTCTACGATGATGGTGTCCATGCCCAGACCGGTAGCGGCCGACAGTTCGGCGCCGGCGCTGATGCCGCAGTCGACGGTAATCAGCAGGGTGACGCCGTCTGCTGCCAGGTGATTCACGGTTTCCGCCGCTACGCCGTAGCCCTCGCTGAAACGGTTGGGCAGGTGGTGCGTGACATTGCCGCCCGCCTCGCCGATGACATCTGCCAGCAGCGCCGTGGCGGTGATGCCGTCCACGTCATAATCGCCGTGAACGCATATTCGCTCTCCGGAGGAGACGGCCTTGCGGATGCGGTTGCAGGCAGGCTCCATCTCGGGGAAGAGAAAGGGGTCGTGAAGGTTGTCGGTGGTTGAGAGGAATTCCCGGGCGACGCCGGGCTCTGCGAGGCCGCGCCTGGCGAGTACGCTTGCAAGAATCTCGCTGATGCCCAGAGTGCTCGATAGCTTTCTGACGGTGTCATAAGGGAGGGGTGACGTATGCCAGCGTGACCGTTGCATCAGCAGCATCCTAACAACCGCCGCGGACGTAAATCAATCGGCGGCGGCCCCCCCGGTTTGCCGGTTCAGGCCGACTGAACACATTTATTAGGAATGCAACCGTGTTTCTGGCATAATGTTCCGGGGTATCTATAAAGTGCCCCGAGGAGGAGGTGAAGCGTGTTGAGAGAAAAGGTCGAGAAAGCCCTGGAGAGGATCAGGCCCGCACTGCAGCAGGATGGCGGTGACCTTGAATTGATAGATGTGACCGATGACGGTATCGTGAAGGTGAAACTCACGGGCGCCTGTGGCAGTTGTCCCATGTCCCAGATGACCCTGAAGCACGGCATCGAGCAACGGCTTCGTGACGAGGTCCCGGAAGTGGAGATGGTCGAGGCGGTCTGATTCCGCCGGGCGTTTGCATATTAAAGCGGCCGCCCGGGCGGCCGCTTTTTCATGCATGAATAATCTCTGTGTTCTCTACTAGCTCGTCGGCGGTGGCGGAATCTGGATACTGCACTGGAACTGCGGGCACTCGAAAGTGATATCCCGAACGTTGTCCAGTTTCACCAGTGACGGTTTCTCGTAGGAAGACTTATCCGTTCTCTTCAATATCCTTGCCGCCTCCTTTGCGTATCGTGAGGCCACTCAAGTTAATCCAAAGGTAGCTAATTCTACCATCTTTGAACGATTTTGAACAGCCCCCGCGGCGAAAGGCGCTATTCCTCCTCCTTTTCCGCCTGGACCTGCTCGATGATCTTCTGCGCCAGGTGGGACGGGACTTCCTCATAACGCAGAAATTCCATGGTGTAATCCCCGCGGCCGCCGGTCATGGAACGCAGGTCCGGAGCGTAAGAGAGTATCTCCGAGAGCGGCACTTCGACGTTGACCTGGCTGGTCTTGCCCTTGGGCTCCATGCCCAGCACCTTGCCCCGCCGGGAGTTCATGTCGCCGATGACGTCTCCCACGTTGTCCTCCGGGACCGTCACCTGTACGGACATGATCGGCTCCAGTATCACCGGGTTTGCCTCGGCCACCGCCTTCTTCATGCCCATGGATGCGGCTATCTTGAAGGCCATCTCCGATGAATCCACCGGGTGGTGGGAACCGTCATAGACCGTCACGCTCATGTCAACGAGCGGGCTGCCCGAGAGGTCGCCCTCCTTCATGTATTCGACGACACCCTTCTCCACAGCCGGGATGAAGCCCTTGGGGATGACACCGCCTACTACCTTATCGATGAACTCGAAGCCGGCGCCACGCTCCAGCGGCGCCACCTCCAGCCAGCAGTCGCCGTACTGGCCGCGGCCGCCGGTCTGCTTCTTGTACTTGCCCTGGGCCTGGGCGGTCTTGCGGATGGTCTCCAGGTAGGGGACACGCGGCGGCTTCAGGCTGACCTCGACACCGTAGCGTTCCTTCATCCTGTCGACAACGACCTCCACGTGCACCTGGCTGAGGCCGGAGATTATCAACTCGTTGGTCTGGGCGTCCCGCTCCACGACCAGCGTCGGGTCCTCCTCCTGCAGCCGCTTCAGGGAAGTCCCTATCTTCTCCTCATCGCCCTTGCTCTTGGGTTCTACCGCGAATGACATCACCGGATTGGGCAGCTGCACCGGCGGGAAGGTGATCTTCTTCGAATCATCGCAGAGGGAGTCGCCGGTGCTGGTGGCCTTGAGCTTGGCGACGGCGCCGATATCGCCGGGGCCGAGGGCGTCCAGGGGGCTGTTGTCCTTGCCCTGCAGCTGCAGCAACTGCCCCACGCGCTCCTTGGATTTGCTCACCGGGTTATAGACATTGCTGTCGCTCTTCAGCTCGCCCGAGACCACCTTGAGCGCGTTGATACGCCCGCTGAAGGGGTCCGCCATCGTGCGGAAGACGAAGACCGCCAGCGGTCCGTCGGCCTTGCACTCCAGTTCGATCTCGTCGCCGGAGTCCGCGTCGATGGCGGTGACGGCGCCATGGCGCGCCGGGGAAGGTATGGCATCGACCACCAGGTCAAGCAGCAGATTCGCCCCCACATTCCTGGTGGCGCAGCCGACGCCTACAGGGAAGACGCTGCCCGCGGCGACGCCGGCTTTCAGCGCCGCATGGATCTCGTCGTCACTGAGCGCCTCGCCTTCGAGGTATTTCTCCATCACGGCGTCGTCGTTCTCAGCGATGGCGTCCATCAGTTTCTCGCGGTATTCCTCCACCTGGGCGGTCATATCATCGGGAATCTCCCCCTCGACGGCCTTGTCGCCGTCGTAGGTATAGGCCTTCATGGTCAGCAGATCCACCACGCCCTTGAAGTTGTCTTCGGAGCCGATGGGCAGCTGCGCCGCCACCACCCCCTGGCCGAAGCTCTCCTGCAGCTGTTCGAGAGCGCCCTCGAAATCCGCGCGCTCCCTGTCCATCATGTTGACGAAGATCAGGCGGCTGACGCCGTTGTCATCGCAGTAACTCCAGAGGCGTTCATGCTGTACCTCGACGCCCATGGGGGCACCGACTACGATGATCGCACCTTCCACTATACGCAGGGAGGTGATGGCGTCAGCGTGGAAGCTGGGATCGCCCGGGGTATCTATCAGATTGACCTTCCTGTCGTTCCAGGTGAGATTGCAGATGGAGGCCGATATGGAATGCTGGCGCCGCTTCTCGTCCTCCTCGAAGTCCGCCACCGTGGTGCCCTGCTCGACCGTGCCCAGGCGGTTTATCTCTCCCGCCGTGAAAAGCAGTGATTCCGTGAGGCTGGTCTTGCCGGTGCCGCGGTGGCCGATAACAGCTACGTTACGTATCCTTGCGGGGTCTACAGCGGGCATATGAGCAACTCCTTTGTCGAATCGGGGATGAAACTTTCAGCGAGGCCGTCAGACGGCGGTATGGCGCTTCAAGCATTGGATTCTATCCCCTTTCCCCGTGGAATGCCATAGAGAGGAACAGAGCCTGTCTTCAGATGAAAACAGTGAAAGCAGGGTTCGGAGCCGGTCGCCGGGGCTTTCCCTATTCCACCCGCAGGATGCCGTTGGCCCTGCGGCTGACATGGTTGACCGAATGCACCAGGGAGCCGTCCCGCAGGTCGATCACATAGAGGGTGCTGTCGGATGCGGGGTCTGTGCCGGCGGTGAACATATATACGCCGTCCGCACTGAAAGCTGCATCGTAATAGACGATGCCAGGTTGCCCTGCCGGGTTCCAGGTGCCGATCACGGTCATGCTTGCGGCGTCTACCCGGGCGATGCCGCCGTTTCCCATGACGAATACCTGGGAGCCGTCGGGGGAGACGGCCGCCTTGTTGGCCTGCTGAAGCGGCAGTTCCACCGAGGCCGACTCTGCCGCCGCGGGCCAGGCAGCGTCCAGCAGCACGGGGGCGCCGGAGGTCTTGCTGCCACTGACATAGGCGCGCGTTCCCTCATGGTTCCAGGCGATGCCCCGTATGGCCTCAAGGCTGTCGAAGGTCAGCGGCTCGGGCGCCAGGGACCCGGACTCCGGGTCCAGCACATACAGGCGGCCGTCCCCGCTGCCCGGCGTGCCGTCAGCGGCGTAGAGCATGCCGTCGGGGCCGGGGGAGAGGGTCAGCAGGGATGCCGCGGGGGAATCGATCACGTTGCCGCTGCGGTTCCAGTTCCGTCCGTCCCAGCGGAATTCATCGATGCGGCCGTTGGCGATGCTGGCGACGTACATGCTGCTGCCGTCCGGCGTCACGTAAACGTCGGCGGGCCCGGCAGCGGAGGTCTGCTCGATGGACTCCTCGACGAAACCGCTGACATTGTCATAGATGCGTATGCTGCCCCACTCCGGCACCGGCCCGTCCTGGTCGGCGATGTAGAGCAGGGCTCCCTGCCAGTCTGCGGTGCGGTCGATCACCTGGCGCTGGGGCGCGGAGGTGTCGGGAGGGGAAGAGGTGCAACCTGCGGCGGCAACAAGCAGCAGGACGAGCGTTGCGCTGAGCGCCAAACTACTTATTATATGTATCCCTGTATGTATCCCGGGAAATCTCCGTGCGGATGACGGGTAACCGCGTATGATGTGTTTGCGCATGCTGTCCCTGATTATTGATTTGCGTCACTTATAGCATTTTATTGGGGTTTTTGCCGTTTGGCGAGGGGGAGGGGGGGAATAATGCTAGTGAGCGGCCAGCCAGGCCATCGAGAAAGGATTGGTGTCGATGAAGGTAAAATGTCCCGGAAGTGACGTAGAGATAACCATTGTCAACTGCCCGAAATGCGGCAGCGAGGTGGAGCTGTTCACCGGTGACGCCAAGGCTAAATGCACCGACTGTGGGCAGTGGGTGCCGCGCGAAGTGGCTTCCTGCATAGAATGGTGCCCCGGCGCGGAGCAGTGTTTCAGCCATGTCTACAAGGACAAGGAGCAGAACCAGGCACAGGAAGGGGCCGCAGAGGAGGAAGGCAAGTCCGGCAGTTGAGCCTGCGGCCGGCTGGGGACGCCTGCGGTTGCCTGTAAAACGTCCGCCGCCCATATTCCAGACAGTTCGCAAATGCCCGTGTTTACGGGCTTTTTATCGCTCTGAGCAGGCTTTTTGGCTGATAAAGACATCTGTTTGACAAACCCCGGCGCGCTGTCTATACTTTCCGATTGGCACTCTATGGGTTAGAGTGCCAGCCAAGGTCGTCAATTACAAACACAAGCTTTGAAGGAGGGTCGTTTTATGAATCTGAAACCTCTCGAAGACCGGGTGATCGTCAAGACCGTGGAGAGCGAGGACGTGACCGCCAGCGGCATCGTGCTGCCGGACACCGCCCAGGAGAAGCCCCAGCGCGGCAAGGTGATCGCCGTGGGCGAAGGCCGCGTCAACGAGGATGGCAGCCGTTCCCCCATCGACGTCAAGAAGGGCGACGAGGTCATCTACAGCAAGTACGGCGGAACCGAAATCAAGATCGACGGCGAGGAACTGTTGATCATGAAGGCCAGTGACATCCTCGCCAAGGTCGTATAGCACCGGAAAGGAGTGAGATCTATGGCAAAAGACATCAAGTTTGACGAGGAAGCGCGGCGCGCGCTGGAACGCGGCGTCAACACCCTCGCCGACGCGGTCAAGATAACCCTTGGCCCCAAGGGCAGGTACGTGGTCCTCGACAAGAAGTTCGGAGCACCCACCATCACCAACGACGGCGTCACCATCGCCCGCGAGATCGAGGTGGAGGACGTTTTCGAGAACCAGGGAGCGCAGCTGGTGCGCGAGGTGGCCACCAAGACCAATGACGTGGCCGGCGACGGTACCACCACGGCGACGCTGCTGGCCCAGGCCATCGTGCGCGAGGGCCTGCGCAACGTGGCCGCCGGCGCCAATCCCATGGCCATCAAGCGCGGCATCGAGCAGGCCGTCGACGCCGCCGTCGAGCATATCAAGAAGCAGTCCAAGGTGATCACCGGCAAGGAGGACATCGCCCGCGTGGCCACCATCTCCGCCGACGACCGCGTCATCGGCGACGTAATCGCCGACGCCATCGAGAAGGTGGGCAAGGACGGCGTGGTCAACGTGGAGGAGGGCCAGACTTTCGGCATGGACCTGGAGTTCACCGAGGGCATGCAGTTCGACAAGGGCTATCTCTCGCCCTACATGATCACCGACCAGGAGCGCATGGAGGCGGTACTGGAGGAGCCCTACATCCTGCTGGCAAACCAGAAGATCGGCGCCGTACAGGACCTGCTGCCGGTGCTGGAGAAGGTCATCCAGAGCGGCAAGCCGCTGCTGATCATCGCCGAGGACGTGGAGGGCGAGGCGCTGGCCACGCTGGTGGTGAACAAGCTGCGCGGCACCTTCACCGGCCTGGCCGTCAAGGCTCCGGGCTTCGGCGAGCGCCGCAAGCGCATGCTGGAGGATATCGGCATACTCACGGGCGGCGAGGTCATCAGCGACGAGCTGGGCCTGAAGCTGGAGAACACCGCCATCGAGCAGCTGGGCCGCGCCCGCAAGGTGGTAGTCACCAAGGACGACACCACCATCATCGACGGCGGCGGCACCGCCACGGCCATCAAGGGCCGTATCAAGCAGATCAAGTCCGAGATCGAGGCGACGGATTCCGACTTCGACCGCGAGAAGCTGCAGGAGCGTCTGGCCAAGCTGGCGGGCGGCGTTGCGGTGGTCAAGGTGGGAGCTGCCACCGAGACCGAGATGAAGGAGAAGAAGCACCGCGTCGAGGACGCGCTCAACGCCACCCGGGCGGCCCTGGAAGAGGGCATCGTCCCCGGCGGCGGCGTGGCGTTGCTGAACACCATCAAGGCAGTGAAGAAAGTGAAGCTGTCGGATGATGAGCAGACCGGCGCCAACATCATCGCCCGCTCGCTGGAGGAGCCTCTGAGGCAGCTGGCTGACAACGCCGGGCTTGAGGGCTCTGTCGTAGTCAACCGGGTGATGGATTCCAAGGCCGGCGTCGGCCTCAATGTGGCCACAGGCGATTACGAGGACCTGGTGAAGGCCGGTATCATCGACCCGGCACTGGTGACCCGTTCGGCGTTGCAGAACGCGGCCTCCATCGCCAAGAACATCCTCACCACCGAGTGCGTAGTAGCCGAGCTTCCGGAAGAAGAGCCGGCCGCGCCCATGATGCCGCCCGGCGGCGGGATGGGCATGTAAGAAAGGCTGAAGCCGGCAACAGACCCGGCGTCGGTCGCTGGTACGGCGGAACGCTGTCAATAGCGCAGATCGCCGTCAATAGCGCAACCATCAGGCGGGCCCCTTGCGGGGCCCGCCTTTTTATACGTGCTCGGCCGTAGTCGATGAATCGTCTCCGGAAAGCGAAAGACCCTCGAGATGAGGGTCTTTCGCCGGGTATAAGGGATGAAGGGGTGAAACAGGCACACACCCTTCTGCTTTTCCTTCTACCCGATTTTAAGAATTCCTCTCACATTTTTTCCTTTTCTCAAAAGTGAATACATGACCATAATTGTCATAAAAAGCGAGGAAATCCGCACAATTTGTATAACATATATACGCTCAATATCAAGGACAAAAGCTTGAGCAGCTGCAGCGGCGCCTATGCGAGTTCGATCAGGGATGATGCCAATTCCTGCATATGCTGCCAATCATTGATATGTAACAGCCAGCGTTCCGGAATCGCCTCGAAACCGTAGGCGGCGCCGGCCAGCGCGCCGGTGACGGCGCCGATGGTGTCGCTGTCGCCGCCGAGGTTGACGGCGATGGTCACCGCGTCCTCGAAGGAATCGCTGTGCAGCAGGGCCCAGATGGAGCACTCAAGGGTATCGAGCACGTAGCCTCCGGGGCTGAGCGTATCCTCGCTCGCCGAGAGCGCCGCGTGCTTTGTCCGCTCCAGCACCTGGTAGACAACATCGCCGCGATGGGCACAGGTGGCGAGGGCGTTGTCCACGGCCCTGCGGGGCTCGGCGCCGGCCAGCATCTCGGCGATCACCAGGTTGACCAGGGCGCATGACCACTGGCATTCGGCATGGGGATGGGTGATACGGGAGCTGAGGCGGCTGTCCTCGATGAGCACCGACATGGATCCGTGATCCAGGAGCGCTACGGGCGCGCACCGCATCAGCGACCCGTTGCCGGCGCTCGCCGGGTTGTCCGCCTGTACCTCCAGGGAAGCCTGCTCCCAGTCCTTAAGGTCGGCGATCCTTTCAAGCACGGCGGTGGTATGGGCGCCGATGCCCTTGGGCCGGAAACGATACCACGTGGCCAGTCTGAAGGCGATGTCATCCGGGTCCAGGCCGCCGCGGTCGATGATGCTCTCCGCCAGCGCCAGGGTCTGGGCCGTGTCGTCCGTCGTCTCGCCCGGTTCCAGGCCCAGGCGACCGCCGCCGATCATCTCATTCAGGAACCCGTAACGTTCGAAGATTTCCCGGCGCGTCATCCCTTCCACGGGCCCTCCCAGGGCGTCGCCTGCCGCCAGGCCCACGAGGCAGCCGGCGGCCTGATCAAGCACGATCTCTGCGGGTGTCTGTTCGATGGTCATGGCTCAGAAAATCAGGTGACGATCTCACCGGTCATGGATATATCATACCCCCCCAGGGCCAAAACTCTATCCTTGAACTCGGGGGAGCGGATCACCTCGAGCAGCGAAACGATTCGCACTGTATCCATGAAGCGCCCGGGTATGGCGAGATCGAAGCGCTCCGTGGCTACGGGTATGAAGTCGAGGCCCAGCGCCGCCGCCGCCGCGAGGATGCCCATGCCGGCGTCCGCGGTTCCCTCCAGCACCGCCGCCGCAACGGCCATGTGGGAATATTCCTCCCGGTCGTATCCCTCGATCACTCCGGCATCGAGGCTCCTCTGCTTCAGGTGGTAGTCAAGCAGTACCCTGGTGCCGGAACCCTTCTGGCGGTTGATGAACGACATGTTTGCGCGCGCCAGGTCTTCGATGCCGCCGATCTTCAGGGGATTGCCCGGCGCGACCATCAGGCCCTGTTCCCTGAAGGACAGGTTCACCAGATTGATGTCCGCTTCCGGCAGGTAGCGCTGCACGTAACTCCTGTTGTATTCGCCCGTATCCTCGTCGAGCAGATGCGTGCCTGCAATGTGGGCTTCGCCCCGCTTCAGGGCCATCAGCCCTCCGAGGCTGCCGATGCGGGCGCTTGAGAGGCTGAGCCCGGGGAACCTGTGCCGGAGCTCGCTGGCGAGGATGTCCAGGCAGATATCATGGCTGCCGAGGGCGACGATGGTGTTCTCCACATCCTCCAGGTCCTTGAGCAGTTCAACCTCCACCTGCTCCCCGGCCCTGACGCCTTCGCTTGCCTCAGGTATGCGCAGGATGCCGTCTGCCCGCACCATGGACATCAGGGCGCCGGCGCCCCGCTCTATCGGGGCGGCTACCAGCTTGTCGTCCACCCTGCCAAGCTTGACGCGGACGAACTCCTCCGAACCCAGGCTTGAAGCTATCTTGCGCGGCATATGCGCGCTCACCTTCTGGGCCGCCGCCGACTGCCTTCCCTGAAGGCTGTATGCCAGCGGCCGCGCGAAAAACTCCATGTCCAGCGCCGCCGAGACCGGATAGCCGGGAATACCCAGAACCGGCGTCTCATCGACGATTCCCAGCACGACCGGTTTTCCGGGCCTGATGCGCACCCCGTGCACCAGCACCTCGCCCAGTTCCCGGATGGCGTGGACCGTGAAGTCACGGCTGCCTGCCGAGGAACCCGCGTTGATGATGACCAGGTGATGGTCGCCGGTGGCGGCGGCCAGCGCCTGCTTGATCTCTTCCAGTTCGTCGGCGACTATCCCGTGCCGTAGGGGCTCACAGCCCCACTGGCTGGCCATGCTCGCCAGCAGCCGCGAGTTGAACTCGATGATGTCACCGCGCCTGAGCGGCGTCCCCGGCTGAACCAGCTCCGAGCCGGTGGGGATTATCATCACACGCGGCCGCGTACGCACCCTCACCTGTGTCAGTCCCCCCGCAAGCATCGCCGCCAGGTCGACGGGGCGAATCAGGTGATTCTCCGGCAGGATGAGTTCGGTGGCGACGATGTCCTCCCCGACCGTCCTCACATGCTGCCAGGGGGTGACGGGCGACGTTATCTCGATACCGGCGGCGACCTGGTCTACGTCCTCGATCATGATTACCGCGTCGAAGCCTTCCGGCAAGGGATCGCCCGTATCCACCGGCTTTGCCTGTGAGCCGATCTCCAGACGCACCGGCTCCGCCTCGGAGGCGTTGAAGGTCTCCTGGAACCGCACTGCGTAGCCGTCCATGGCTGAGCAGTGGTTGTGGGGGGACGACTCCCCGGCGAACACCGGCTCCGCTGTCACCCTGCCCAGGCTGTCGTCAACGGGAATCGCAACCGCCCCCAGGGGATCGCTCAGACCGCGTTGCGACAGGGCCTCAAGCCACCGGTTGACGGCCTCGGCCAGCGAGATATTGCTGAGATACACGATCCTGTCCGGGCCGTCGGCATTCAAAACAGTTCCACCCATACCCTGTCGCCGCGCATGACGCCCTCCGCCTCGAAGGGGATCACCGCCACGCCGTCCGCACGCACCATCAGCGAGATCAGGCCGGATTTTCCCATGATCGGCTGTGCCCGGAGCCCGTCCTCCTCGTGAATGAGGGTGACCCGGTGCCTGTCCTCGCGCCCGGCTACCGAGGCCAGGTTGCGCCCGATCCTGGCGCTGATCCGCCTGATATCCGGGCTGGGACTACGGTCTCCCGTAAACAGGAAATGCACCACCGGTTCCACCACCAGCCGGTAGACGTCCATGGAGCTGATGGCGTGGCCGGGAAGGCCGAAGACCGGCTTGCCGTCCAGGACCGCCAGGATCGTTGGCTTGCCCGGCTTGATGGAGAGACCATGGACGAGTACCCCCGGCTCGCCGATTGCCTCGATCACCCGCGGAGTCAGGTCGGCCAGGCCGACGGAACTGCCACCGGAGATCAGCACCATGTCGCACTCACGCAGACCCTGCCGTACATGCTGCTGCAGCTGCTTCTCGTCATCGCCGCAGATTCCCAGTACAACCGGCTCCGCACCGGAAGCGCGCGCGCTGGCCGCCAGCGAATAACGGTTGATATCGCGGATGCGGCCGGCCTCAAGCTCATCTCCGGCATCGATGATCTCGTCCCCGGTGGAGAGCAGGCCCAGCCTCAGGGGGCGCTTTACCGGCACGGAGGGCAGGCCGACGGCGGCCAACGCTCCCAGGTCCTGGGGACGCAGGCGCCTGCCGGCCTCAAGCAGCAGCTCGCCGCGTCCGATGTCCTTGCCGGCGCCGACGATGTTCTCTCCCGGGCCTACGGAGCTGCTTATCTCCAGCGTATGGGCGTCGATGGTCGTCGTGTACTCGACCATGATGACGGCATCCGCGCCGTCGGGGATCATCCCGCCGGTGGCGATGGCGGCGGTCTGCCCCGCGGCCAGCCGCAGCCCGGGGTCTTCACCCATGGCCACCTCTCCGGTGATCTCCAGGTAGACCGGGTTGCTCCCGGAGGCCCCGAACGTGTCCGCGGCCCTGACGGCATACCCATCCATTGTCGAGCGGGTGAAGGGGGGCACCTGTTCCGGCGAGCGAATATCGCTCGCGAGGTAGCGGCCGAGGGCGGCTTCCAGGGGGCAGGATTCATCCTCCAGGTGCGGGTCGGGAAGCCGCGCCAGCAGGACATCGAGGGCCTGCTTGGGGGTCACTACCGTGAAAAGTTCCGCTGATTCCTCCATGAGTGCGCTCCTCAGTGGTTGACGCCTGCGGCCGGGCCGGCCGGCCGGGTCCAGGCGACTACCTCACGCTGGACCGCCGCGATATCGCCGCTTTCCTCGTATAACCTGATCTGACGTTGTGCCCCGTTGCCGCGTTCGAGTATGGACTCGATGCGGCTGACATGTGCTGCCAGGCCCAGCCGCGAGTGTTGGGAGGCCGTATACTCCAGCAGGCCCAGAACGGCGTCACGGGTGGGAATCTCCCGTCTCGCCTCGAAGTCGACCAGGCACCCGTCCAGCCCGTAACGGATAGCGCGCCAGAAATTCTCCTCGACGCGGTTGGAGTCCAGCACCGTCAGCTTCCTGCCCTCATCGTAGTCCTCGGCCAGCTGGGCCACGAGCGCCAGCACCAGGGCGGAGAGCGCCAGCGTATCCCGGATGTCGCTCTGGCAGTCACAGACACGCACCTCCAGGGTGCCGAAAAGGGGATGGGGCCGGACACTCCACCATATCTGGGTTATCTCATCAATGGAGCCCGCCTGAAAGAGTGTGCCGACGTAATCGGCGTAGCCGTCCCAGCCGTCGAGAGGACCGGGTATGTTGCAGCGTGGAAAGAATTTCGTGAAAAGCTGGGTCCTGGTGGAATGCAGGTAAGTGTAGCGTCCCTCGGCAAAAGGTGAGTTTGCCGACAGGGCCAGCAGCTGCGGCAGCAGTCCGCGCATGGAATTATAGACGGCGATGACGCGTTCGTGGCCCTTGACGCCCACGTGGGTATGGGTGCCGAAGGTGGTGTTGCGCCAGGCGCAATATCTCAGCCGTTCTTCGACTATCCGGTAATGGGGGGTGTCGAGTATCCGCTGGTCGCGCCAGTCGGCGAAAGGATGGGTGCCGGAAGCGCCCAGGGTGATGCCGAGGCCCGCCGCCGCATTGAACAGTCCGGCGCGTTTCTGCGCCAGATCCGCTTCAGCAGACGCCATGTCCGGATTCTGCTGCGTGCATACCTCGATCTCGGAGGCGATCAGCTCGCCGCGGACGAAACTGCCGAGTTCGGCCCTCGAGGCCTCCTGGAGTTCCTCAAAACGGTGAACGAGCTCCAGACTGTCCGGATCCAGCAGCTGGAACTCTTCCTCAATTCCTACACTCAGGTCCGTGGCGCCATCGAACATGGCTGCAGCCGCCTCGAGGCTGTATTTCTCTGCGGCCACGCTCAGTCCAGACGCCCGTGGAGCCTGACCAGGTCTTCGTAGCTCTCGCGCCTGATCACGACCCTGGCGTCCCCGTCCCTGAGGAACAGCACGGCCGGGCGCGGCTGGCCGTTATAATTGCTCGCCATGGAATAGCCGTAGGCTCCTGTTGACGGCGTGACCAGCAGATCGCCGACAGCCGGGTCGGGCAGCGGCTGGTCTCTCACGAGCAGGTCACCCGATTCGCAGTGCTTCCCGGCCACGGTAACCGTTTGATCGGCCTCGGCCAGGGGCCGTTCGGCAAGCAGCGCCTCATAGCGGGCGCCGTAGAGCATGGGCCGCAGGTTGTCAGACATGCCGCCGTCCACGGCGACAAAGGTCCTGATGCCGGGCACCGTCTTGACCGCTTCGATGGTGTAGGCGGTCAGCCCCGCGTTGGCGACTATGGAGCGGCCGGGCTCCACGGCGATGCGCGGCATCGCCAGATCGGCCCGGGCCATCTCCTCCCTGACCGCGTCGACGATGACACCCGCCAGCTCGTCGATGCCCGCCGGCTCGTCGTCACCGCCGTAAGACACGCCGAGGCCGCCGCCCACATCCAGCAGGCGGCACTCGAATCCATGCCGCCGGCGGCACTCGGCCGCGAAATCCGCCATCAGGCCGATGGCGCGGACATAGGGCTCCAGCGCGAAGATCTGGGAGCCGATGTGCATGTGAAAACCCTCCAGCTCAAGGTTATCGGCGGCGAGCGCGCGCCCGACTGCGTCGAGCGCCACCCCCTCGGCCAGGCAGAGGCCGAACTTGGAGTCGAGCCTGCCGGTCTGGACGAAATCGTGCGTGTGGGCCTCGATGCCGGGGGTTATGCGCAGCAGTACGGGCTGGCGGCGGCCCTCAGCAGCAGCGGCCGCGTCCAGCGCCTCCAGTTCATCCAGGGAGTCGATGACCACATGGCCCACCTCGGAACGCACGTAGCGGCTCAGTTCGCCGCCGCTGTTGGCGTTGCCGTGCACGTATATCCTCTCCGGCGGGAACCAGCTCTTGAGCGCTATATACAGTTCCCCACCCGAAGCCACGTCCAGAGAGAGGCCCTCGTCGGCGACGATCTGGCACATGGCCAGGCAGGTGAACGCCTTGCTGGCATAAATGACCTCTGAATCATCCGCCCGCGAAGACATCGCCGTGACGTATGCCCGGCAGTTGTCGATGATCTGCTGCTGATCGTAGGCGTAGAAGGGCGTACCGTACTCGCGGGCCAGGCTCACCAGGTCGCATCCGGCTACCTCCAGGTGACCGGATGCGTTGACGCGGCTCGATTGCGGCAGGGGTGGGATGGCAAGCTCCATAGCGGGAAAGTAACACAGCGCCGCAGCGGCGGTCAAACGGCGCTGCTTGAGCCGTTCTTGCCCGGTTTGTTATAGTTTCACTGGATGACTACAGGAAAGTTCCAGTTCAAGAACTACATGGGGGACACCCCACCCGAATTCGCAAACCACAGCGAAGAGGAATGTGCCCGCATCCTGGACTACTACGACATCCCCTGGATGTACGAGCCCAGGACGTTCGTGCTGGAACGGGATGAGGAGGGCAACGTCATCGAGGCCTTCACGCCAGACTTCTATCTTACGGAACAGGACCTGTTCGTCGAGCTGACCACGATGAAGCAGGCCCATGTCACCAAGAAGAACATGAAGATTCGCAAGGTAAAAGAGAGGTTCCCGGAGGTAAACATCAAACTATTCTACAAGCGGGACTTCCTCAAGCTTGCGGAGAAATTCGGCCTGAGGACGGACCACAACCCCTGATCGAGTGGAACTTGAGGGACCGTCTTGCCGGAAGATACTGATTACAGCGACCTGATCGGAGAGACCTATCTGGACGCCGCCACCATCGCCGCCAAGGTGAGGGAGATGGCGGGGCTGATATCCCGAGACTACGAGGACCGCAGGATACTGCTGCTCTCCATCCTCAAGGGAGGAATCTTCTTCCTTGCTGATCTGGCCCGCGAGATCACCGTCCCGGTGACCATCGATTTTATCGCCATCTCCAGTTACCGGCGCGACCGCCGTGAGGGCGAGGAGACCCGCAGGGTCCGCTTTCTCAAGGACCTGGACCAGGATGTGGAGGACGAGCACCTGCTGATCGTCGAGGATGTCATCGATACCGGGTTGACGCTGAACTATATCGTACAGAGCCTGAAGTTGCGGAACCCGGCGTCCCTGGAGATCGCTACCCTGCTGGACCGCCCCTACCGCCGCCTGGTGGATCTGCCCGTGAAGTACCAGGGTTTTCAGATTCCCGATGAGTTCTACGTCGGCTACGGCTTCGACTACCGTCAGAAACTGAGGAATCTGCCGCAGATCTCGCGGCTGAAGATCTAGTTAGTCTCGATGAACCCGCGGTCCCCTAGAGGATTGCTTCGATGAGCATCTCGACGTTCTTGTCGGTGAGCGGACCCACCCAGTAGGTAGCGATGTTCCCCTCGCGGTCGACGAAGAACGTCATGGGAATGGCGCTGATGGAGACATTGCCTGCCTTCTGATACGAATAGCCGATGTTGCCCGCGGGATCCATGCCGATGGGGAATGTCAGGCCGTGTTTCTCGGCAAAGGCCCGCTGACTGCTCTCGTTGTCCTTGACGGCTATGCCGAGGAAGACTACCTGGTCCTTGTATTTCTCGTAGGCCGCCGCCAGCACAGGCGCCTCATACTCGCAGGGGCCGCACCAGGAGGCCGCGAAGTTCACCACTACCGGCTGGCCCTTGAAATCAGACATGGATATCGACTGACCATCGAGAGTCGAGATAGTGAAATCGGGAGCGGCGTTGCTGCCGGTGGAACCGGTCGTGGCGTGGTTGCTCGAACTGCCCGTGTCGCTGTTGCGTTCGGTGGCGCTGCAACCTGCCATCAGCAAAACAGACAGCAGTAATGCCGCGACGAACACGAGCAGGCCTGACCTGATGCTTATCTGGTAAAGAGGGGATTTCATATCATACCCTGGCGCCTGTCCGGCGGACCGCCGGACTCACATGCCTCAGCTGCCACCGAAGCCGACAGTGACATCGTCTCCGCGTACGATCACCGGCACCTTGGCTTCTCCGGCTATGCGGATAGCCTCTTCCTTGACAGCCGGGTCAGAGGTCACATCATGTTCGTTGTACGGGATGCCCTTGCTGTCCATATCATCCTTGGCCGCGGCGCAATAGGGACATCCTGGCTTGGTATAGATATCTATGGGCTCGGTCATGTGATTCTGCACCTCCGTTGACTGGAATATTTTACCATAGTAGGCGAGCAGGTTGCTTTTTAACAATCCCTTTTTAATAATTGGTCACTATTTACGCGCGTCAACCGGCACTTTCGGTGCCGCAGCATAAATGAAATCCCAGGGAGGATCACATGAGCAAGCGGATACCCGTGATAGCCGGAAACTGGAAGATGAACAAGACCTCGACCGAGGCTAAGCAGTACGTAAGCGAGCTGTCGGGCATGGTGGCCGGCAAACAGGGTGTGGAAATAGTCCTCTGCCCGCCGGCGACCAGCCTGGCCGCCGTAAGCGAGATGCTCGGCGGCAGCGATATCATCGTTGCGGCACAGAACATGCACTTTGAGAACAGCGGCGCCTACACGGGAGAGATCTCCCCTGCCATGCTTAAAGACATAGGGGTCACGGATGTGATACTGGGACACTCGGAGCGCCGCCAGTATTTCTGCGAGCGCGACGAAGACCTCGAAAAGAAGGCAGTCGCCGCCATTGAAGCCGGCCTCAGGCCCATCCTCTGCGTCGGCGAGACGGACGCGGAACGGGAGGCAGGTGAAACCGAAGAGAAGCTGCGGCGGCAGATCTCGACCGACCTCTCCGGCATTACCGCAGAACAGCTGCCGGGTATAATTATCGCCTACGAGCCCATCTGGGCCATCGGCACCGGCAAGACGGCGACGCCGCAGATCGCCCAGGAGGCCTGCTCATTCATTCGCGGGCTCCTTGCGGAACTCTTCGGTGAGGAAGCGGCCGCCGCCGTGCGCATCCTCTACGGCGGCAGCGTCAAGCCGGGGAACATCGGCGAACTGATGGCCGAGCAGGACATCGACGGGGCCCTGGTGGGCGGCGCCTGCCTCTCGGCGGCTGACTTCGCCCAGATAGTGGATTTCCAGTAGGCGAGGGGGATGTCCGGCGAAATCCCAGTCCCGGTCTGCATGGTGGTGATGGACGGCTGGGGCATCGCGCCGCCGGGCCCGGGCAACGCCATCTCCCTGGCGGATACGTCGAATTTCGACCGTCTCTGCCAGGAGTTTCCCTCGACTTCGCTGATCGCAGCCGGTGAGGCCGTCGGGCTGCCGCCGGGCCAGATGGGCAACTCGGAGGTGGGCCACCTCAACCTCGGCGCCGGGCGCATCGTCTACCAGGACCTTACCCGCATCAACAAGTCCATCGAGGACGGCTCCTTCTTCGAAAACGACGCCCTCTCAACGGTTTTCAGGAATGCCGGGGATAACTGCAGGCCGGTGCACCTCATGGGCCTGCTGTCGGACGGCGGGGTCCACAGCGACATCGGCCATATAGAGGCGCTTGTCGAGATGGCGTCACAGCAGGATTGTGAGCAGGTATACCTGCATGCCTTTATGGATGGACGGGACACGCCGCCCACCAGCGGCCGGGAATATGTCGAGGAGATGGCCGCCTTCCTTCGGAAATCGGGCCGGGGGGAGATCGCAACCATCTGCGGCCGCTTCTACGCCATGGATCGTGATAACCGCTGGGACAGGGTGCAGCAGGCCTACGAGGCCATGGTTCACGGCCGCGGCAACCATGAGACAGACCCCCTCAAGGTGATGGATGATTCTTACGCCGCCGGGGTGACCGACGAATTCATATTGCCTACCATCACCAGTGACGACCCCCGTTCCCGTGTGCACGGCGAGGACAGCGTCGTCTTCTTCAATTTCAGGCCGGACCGCGCCCGCGAGATGACCCGGACCCTGATCGAGCGGGACTTCGATGAGTTCGACCGCGGGCCGCAGCCGCCGCTGCCCGTGTTCGTGAGCATGACCGAATATGACGCGACCTTCGATGTGCCGGTGGCCTTCCCGCCCGAGGAGTTGAAGCATGTGCTGGCGGAAGTACTGGCGGAGGCGGGCAAACGGCAGCTTCACATCGCCGAGACCGAGAAGTACGCCCACGTGACCTTCTTCTTCAACGGCGGGGTCGAGAAGATAAATCCCGGGGAGGAGCGCGTACTGATACCCTCTCCCGCTGACGTAGCCACCTACGACGAAAAGCCCGAGATGAGCGCTTATGAGGTGACGGACGAGCTTTGCCGGCGATTGCGTGAGGATGACTTCGATTTCATCATCGTCAACCTGGCCAACTGCGACATGGTGGGTCACACGGGTTTCCTGGAGGCCGCCGTGAAGGCCGTGGAGACCGTAGATGAGTGCATCGGCAGGATCTCCGGAGAGGTCACGGCCGCCGGCGGTGTCTGCCTGATCACCGCCGATCATGGCAACGCCGAGATCATGAAGGGGGACGACGGCGAGCCCGAGACCGCCCACACCAGCGAACGCGTACCTTTCATCATCACAATGGAGGCTACCCTCGCGGAGGATTACTCGCTGGCGGACATCGCGCCGACGGTTCTGGACCTGCTTGAACTGCCGGTGCCGGCGGAGATGACCGGCCGTTGCATCATCCTTGACCGCTGACCGGCGGCTGCGGCTTGCGGACGGGCGGCTCTACCGCTATCATTTCAATGGTTCTGAACTGGACATCGACGCGAGGAAACCATGGCATACGTTGTACTGGGCATCCATTCCATACTGAGCATCCTGCTGGTAGTGCTGATACTACTGCATTCCGGCAAGGGTGGCGTCTCCGGCATCTTCGGCGGCGGTATGGCGGAAACGCCTTTCAGCGGCACCAGCGTCATCGAAAAGAACCTTACCCGCGCAACCGTCCTGGTTGCCACGCTTTTCTTCATCACCACAGGCCTGCTGGTCTTTGTGCTGACTTTTTAACCCTGGCCGGAATCGGGGCGTACCGGCGCCATGAGGACTGGCCGGCAAGGAGGAGACCCTGGATATCTCTGGTCAGACATCCCTGACAGGAATCATCGGTGATCCTGTTTCCCACAGCCTGTCGCCACGCATGCATAACGCCGCCTACGCTGCCATGGGCCTGGATCTCTGTTACGTGCCCTTGCCTGTCAGGCCCGATGACCTGGAGGCGGCGGCAGGGGGCCTGCGCGCCCTGAACTTCGTCGGCGCCAACGTCACCATACCGCACAAGGTAAGGATCGCCGGCTTCATGGACAGGCTGCACGACAGCGCCGCGGTTACCGGCGCCGTCAATACCATCGTCAACGAAAACGGCATTCTTACCGGCTATAATACTGACGGCCCCGGTTTCATACGGGCTCTTGAGGAAGTCACCTCTCTTGATTACCCGCAGACCGAGACGGTGATTATCGGCGCCGGTGGCGCCGCCCGGGCGGTAGCGTCCGCACTGGCCGGGCATGGAGTTCCCAGGATAACGATAATCAACCGCACCAGGGAACGTGCGCTTGATTTGCAGGATATAATCAGTGGACATTTCAGCGATGTAACTGTCGAGACCGCCCCTCTTGAGGGCGGCCTGGACGCAGTTTCTAGTGGAGCCGCCTTGATTATCAATGCGACCCCGCTGGGCATGATGGATGACCTAAAGGCAGTTCCCCTCCCGGTCGATAGATTAACGAAAGACCATGTCGTCTGTGACCTGGCATATGTGGAGTCCGGAGAGACCCCACTGCAGGAGGCGGCAAGGAAAAAAGGGGCGACAACTTTGGGCGGACTCGGCATGCTTCTTCATCAGGGAGCTGAGGCTATTCATCTGTGGACCGGCGAGGACCCCCCCATTGATATCATGAGGCGGGCCATTGAACCCTAGCGAAGCAACATCACGTAAAAACCACACGAAGCTCAGGCCCATCGGCGAGATTCTCGTCAACAAGGGCATGATCACACGGGACCAGCTGGAAAACGCGCTGGACCAGCAGAAAGAAACCTCCAAGCGCCTCGGCGAGATCCTTGTGGACGAAGGCATCATCAGCCAGGACCAGCTGAACCTGGCGTTGGCTGAGCGCCTGGGCGTCGAGAGTATCGGCCTTTCCGAGGGCGATGTCGATTCCCTGGCGGCGACGATGATTCCCGAGAAGCTCGCCCGCCGTTACGGCGCCATCCCCGTCAGGTTCATCGACGAGAACACGCTTCAGGTGGCCATGGTGGATCCCACTAACGTGTTCGCCATCGACGACCTGCGCATGATGACCGGCTACGACATCAAGCCCGCCATCGCCACTGCGGAAGAGGTCTTCGAACAGATATCCAAGGTCCACAGGCTTGGCGAGACGGTCGACGAGGAGGAACTGGTTGACGGCGAGATCGGCGAGGCCGAGGAGGAGACGTCATCCGACATCCGCGACGTCGCCGCCGAAGCGCCGATCATCAAGCTCGTCAACGGCGTCATCAGCCAGGGTGTGGACGACAGGGCCAGCGACCTGCACTTCGAGCCCCAGGAGAAGGAGCTCGTGATTCGCTTCAGGGTCGACGGCGTGCTGCACGAGATCATGTCCGTCCCCAAGCGCATGCAGGCCGGCGTCATCTCCCGCCTCAAGGTAATGGCGGATATCGATATCGCCGAAAGGCGTATCCCCCAGGACGGCCGCATCGGTCTCACGGTAGGCGGCAAGCCCATCGATATCCGCGTTGCTTCCATGCCTACTGTCTATGGCGAAAAGATAGTGCTCAGGCTGCTGGACAAGAGCAGCGTCATGCTGAACCTCACTGACCTGGGGTTCGCCGAGAAGGCGCTGGCGCGCTATGAGAGTTCCTACCGCAAACCCTATGGGGCGATCCTGGTGACGGGACCGACCGGCAGCGGCAAGTCCACCACCCTCTATGCGACCCTGAATGTGCTCAATAGCAGGGAAAAGAACATCATCACCGTTGAGGATCCGGTGGAGTACCGGCTGGGCGGTATCAACCAGACCCAGATCAATACCAAGGCCGGGCTGACTTTCGCCTCGGGTCTCAGGGCCATCCTGCGCTCCGACCCTGACATAGTCATGGTGGGAGAGATCCGCGACCGGGAGACCGCCCAGATCGCCATCGAGGCGGCGCTGACCGGACACATGGTTTTAAGCACACTGCACACCAATGATGCGCCGGGAGCCCTGACGCGGCTTACGGAGATGGGCGTGGAGCCCTTCCTGACCGCGTCGGCCATCGAGTGCGTGCTCGCCCAGCGGCTGGCCAGGCGCCTCTGCACCGAGTGCAAGGAAGCTTACGAGCCCACGGATGAGGCTCTCAGGCAGAACGGTTTCCCCGACGAGGTCGTCGGGCAGGGCATCAAGCTCTACCGGGCCAAGGGTTGTCCCCGCTGCAATAACACCGGCTACAAGGGCCGCCTGGGGCTCTACGAGGTCATGCTGGTGAGCGAGGCGATCGAGCGGTTAACGGTAGAGCGGAAAAGTGCCGATGAGATTTCACGGGTAGCACAGGCGGAGGGAATGGTTACCCTGCGTGAAGATGGCATCGAGAAGGTCATCAAAGGGATGACTTCGGTGGAAGAGATAGGCCGCGTAATCATCTAGGGATGTGAACGCACGACACAAAGGGGGGTAACTTCATGGACCTGGTTGATATCCTGGTCGAAGTCCTCGAAAGGGAAGCCTCGGACCTTCATCTGACTGTAGGCTCTCCTCCGATCATCAGATTATCGGGCCGGTTGGTAGGCCTCGATTATCCGCGCCTCACCAGCAACGACACGCGCGATCTTATCTACAGTATCCTCTCCCAGGACCAGCGGCAGAGGATCGAGAACGAGTGGGAGATCGATTTCTCCTATTCCGTACCGGGCAGGGCGCGTTTCCGTGTCAATGCCTACTTCCAGCGCAACAGCCTGGGGGCGGCCTTCAGGCTGATACCGGCGCAGATCAAATCGCTTGACGACCTGATGCTGCCGCTGTCACTGCACAAGATGGCGGCCAAGCCGCGAGGATTCGTGCTGGTCACCGGGCCCACCGGCTCCGGCAAGTCCACGACCCTGGCGGCGCTTATCCAGGAGATCAACGAGACACGCGAGGAACACATCATGACCATCGAGGACCCCATCGAGTTCCTCTATCGTCACAATAAATCCATCATCAACCAGCGGGAAGTGGGGACGGACACCAAGTCCTTCAACCGCGCCCTCAAGTCCGTGCTCAGGCAGGACCCGGACGTGATTCTCGTGGGCGAGATGCGGGACAACGAGACCATGTAGACGGCCCTGACGGCGGCGGAGACCGGCCACCTGGTGTTCGCGACGCTGCATACCCAGGACGCGCCGCAGACCATCGACAGGATCATCGACGTCTTCCCGCCACATGAACAGGGTCAGATCCGTGTACAGCTGGCGGCGACGCTGATGGGGATCTGCACGCAGCAGCTGCTGCCACATATCGACGGCAACAAGCGCGTCCCCGCCTGCGAGGTGCTGATTCCCACGCCGGCGGTCAGGAACCTGATACGGGAAGCGAAGACGCACCAGATATATTCGGTTATCCAGACCGGCACCCAGTTCGGCATGCAGACGATGGACGCTTCACTCGCCGAACTCGTTAAACGCGGCATCGTCAAGAAAGACGTGGCGCTGCGCAAGTCAAGCAATCCCGAAGAGGTGGAACGCCTGATATTGGGCAGGCGTGTCGCCTGACCGATGCATAAAGAAGAGGTATGACTATGAGCACATTCGTCTACAAAGTACGCGATGTCCGCGGTATACCCAGCAAGGGAGAGGTGGAGGCTGACAACCGGGATTCCGCCGCCGCCAATCTCAGGGGCCGTGGTTTTACCATCCTCGATATCAGTGAGAAGAAGGGTGGTTCGTCCATCAAGGCGCAGCTGGCTGAGTCCAAGCGTATCAAGTCGAAGGACGTGACCATCTTCTCGCGGCAGTTCGCCACCATGATCAATTCGGGCCTGGCGATGCTGCGCGCCCTCGATATCCTGGAAAAACAGACGCAGAACCACAAGATGCGGTCTGTGATCGCTGATACCAAGAACGACGTCGAGGCGGGCGCCTCCCTGTCGGACGCCATGGAGAAGCATCCCAAGGTCTTCAACAGCCTCTATGTGAGCATGGTGCGCGCGGGCGAGGCCGGCGGCATCCTGGATGATACGCTCAACAGGGTAGCGACACAGCTGGAAGCGGAGGACAGCCTCAAGCGCACGATTCGTTCGGCAATGGTGTACCCGTTGCTGATTGCGGCGTTCGCGCTGCTTGTGCTTACGGCGATGATCCTCTTCATCATACCGGTCTTCTCCAAGATGTACGCGGACCTGGGCAGCCAGTTGCCGCTGCTGACGCGCATCATGGTGGGCATCAGCAACGTCATGAGAAGCGTCTGGGGCGTCTTCATCATCGGTGGCGCCATCGGCGGAATATACGGGATCATGCGCCTGAAACGCACACCCCAGGGTACAGCCGCCTGGGATCGTTTCAAGCTGAAGGTGCCCATGGGTATCGGCGATATCGTCCGCAAGGTGATCATGGCACGCTTCTCGCGCACCATGAGCACGCTGGTATCGAGTGGAGTCCCCATATTGCAGGCGATAGACATCACCGGTGAGACCGCCGGCAACGTGGTCGTCTCGGAAGCGATGGCGGGGGTCAAGGCCAGCGTCAAGGAGGGCCGCCCCATGTCGGAACCCCTGGCGAAGGTCGATGTATTCCCGGCCATGGTTACGCAGATGATCGCTGTAGGCGAGGAGACGGGAGCAGTCGATACCATGCTCAACAAGATCGCCGACTTCTATGAAGATGAGGTCAACGCGGCAGTTAAATCACTGACATCGATACTGGAGCCGATCATGATGATCGGCGTCGGCGCCCTGGTCGGAGTGATCGTGATCTCCCTGTATCTGCCGATATTCAACCTGATGTCGATTCTCGGCTCGTAAAGGAAACGGTCTTGGGTGCAACAGCCACAAAAGCAGCCCCGGTTCGATCCGGGGATAAACGTACGGCGGATAAACGTACGGTGGAATCCTGCAAGGTCGTGAGGCTGCCGAGCAGCAGGAAGATTGAACGCCGCAACAACGAACTGGTGGAGGAGTACCAGCTCTCCCGGGACGCGAGGATTCTCGAGAAGATACTCGAGGACAATGACGGTCTTATCCACGCCACCCTGAAACGCTTCACCTATTTCCCGGATCCGTATGAGGATATCGTCCAGGTGGCGAGGCTGGGCATGATCAAGGCGGTACAGCGTTTCGACTGCTCGAAGGGTGTTGAGTTCTCCAGTTATGCGACGGCTATCATCGACGGCGAGGTCAGGCACTACCTGCGGGACAATACGCTGATGCGGCAGCCCCGGTGGCTGAGCAAGGCGGAAAAGCGCATCGAAGAGGCAAACATAGAGCTGTCACGCGAGCTCAAGCGGGCGCCGACGCTGGAGGAGCTTGCCGACGAGGCGAACATCTCCCAGGAGGGTATCCTGGAGATATTGAGGGTCAGAGCGGCATCGGGCATCCATTCGGTAGACGACCCCGCGTCAAAGGAAAACTTCTACCCCGCACCGGATGAGAGCGTCGTCAGTTCACTCAGGTACGAGTCCTTCTCGTTGCCGATCGAGGATGAGATAACGTTGCATGATGCGTTCAAGGCCCTAAACGGCTTTCAGAAACGCCTGGTATATCTGCTTTTCTACAAGGATCTGACCCAGACCGAGGTCGCTAGGCAGCTGGGGTTGTCGCAGCGCAAGGTATCGCGTGAATCCGCCAAGGCAATCGGACGCATGAAGGCGATCCTCAACACCAGGATCTTCTAGGTGCGCCATCTTATTGATGTATTAAAGTATTCATCCCATTGTGCCGATTTTTCCCTCAGCTTCACCAGTTCCCCGGTGACAGGGCAAAATCAGAAAGCAGCGGCGGCAGGTGTCTAAAAAAGTGGCAGTTGGGTAGCATAGGGGTGAAGGTGAAAAAGGCAAACCACTCGCAAGGGTGGGGCGCAAAGCTACAGGACCAGCGGAGCTGGTTGGCTGAGCTGCCACCAGAGATCAGTACAGGATCTGTGGTTTGCCGAAAACCACAGATTTTTTTGTGGTTTTTCAGAAACTGAGTGATTGAGGAAGGGAGGTGACAGTTGTGAACACGAAGATCAGGAAAAGGATGCAGGCAGGCGGCGAGGGCGGCTTCACGCTCATCGAGCTGTTGGTGGTGATTATCATTATCGCCATCCTGGCAGCGATCGCCATTCCGATGTACCTGAGTCAGCGTCAGAAGGGCTGGGAAGCCAACGCCAGGAGTGATCTGAGGAACGCTGCGGTGGCGCAGGAGAGTTATTTCACCGATAACGATACCTACACTACTACGGAAGCCAATCTCACGGCAGAGGGCTTTAACCCGTCCGCTAATGTGACGATGGACTACATCGTCGGCAGTGCCACTCGTTACTGCATGTCAGCTGTAAACGACAACGGTGGCGACAAGTTCTACATCGACAGCGATGACGGCGAGCCGACCACCACGGCTTGCTCGTAAGCAGGCAACCATGTGATATCGCTATCACTCGCGGAAGGCGGGTCCTCCTTCGAGGGCCCGCTTTCCTCATAAACAGGGCCGCAGCCAGGATTCAACGGCAAGGAACGGAATAATATTACAATGAGCTTATCTTTCCCCAGATATAAGCTTCATGCCGGTGGCGGTTTCACGATGATCGAACTGCTCCTTGTTATCATCATCATTGTCATTCTCTCATTGATAGCGATTCCGTTCTTCTTGTCCCAGCGTGAAAAAGGCTGGGACGCCAATGTAAAGAGTGATCTCCATAACGCGGCTATCGCCCAGCAGACGTATTTTCACGATAACGACACCTTTGCCAGCCAGTTGAGCGATCTGCTGGACGCTGGTTACCGCAATTCATCGAAGATAATGCTCTCGGTCGAGTCGGCGGACAGCAACGGCTTCTGCCTGGAGGCGTACCACGAAGCCGATCCAGGCAGCGTCTGGTACGTGGACAACGGCGCCGGCACGCCCAACCCCCTGGAGGGCACCTGTCCCTGACATTTCTTCGGCCGCCAACCGGCCGGGCAGGAAAACCCCGCATGTCAACCCCTTCCGGGCTAATACTTTTTTGCGTTTTTGCCGATAACAAGTTGAGCGGTAGGCTCGTGCTGTCTGGAAATGCGATCCATGTCAGGCAAGCTCGATAGCAGCGCAACCACACCCCAGATGGTTGACTGCAAGGGGAACCAATGAGGGACAATAAACATAGCTGTCGCTTGGGCGATGGCGGATATACGATTATCGAAGTACTCATCGCGCTGACACTGCTGGTCGCCGCGATGATTCCTCTCGCTATCATTCTTTCCACCGGCCTTCGCACCTCTGTTGCCAATCAGACACGCATCCATGCCAAGGAGCTGGCGTCCACTGAGATCGATGAGGTCAAGGGAATGAGCTACAGCGCCATTGGGCTCGCCGGGGTCAGTACGACCATCGAGGAGGCGACTAACGGCCAGCAGATAGGGCCGGAAGCGGGATATTCGGGGTTGGAGGCGGGGCCGGAAACGGTGCAGACGCCGTCGGGGAACACCTATGAAGTCACCCGCGACGTGAGGAAATATGTCAATTCTTCCATGTCGAATGATGCAGCTACCAAGCAGGTAACCATCACGGTCTCGTGGACGGGGCCCGGGCCGGCGTCTTCGGAGACGGTTTCAACAGTAATCGGACCGACTGATACTGCGGACTGACGGCGGCTGGAAACCAATGAGCCAGAGATCGACAACCCGGAGTTTTTTTACCTGCGAAGACGGCATCAGCCTCATAGAGCTGATAGTGGCTATCGCTTTGCTGACCGTCGCCATCGGAGCGATCACCAGTATGGTTATCTCCAGTATGCGTTCTCAGCAGGAGATCACGGCGGATTTCCGGTCCCAGCTGAACATGAGGCAGGTGCTTTATGACATGGAGAAACAGATCGCCGAGGCTTTACGAAGGGACAGTTCGGGAAACGAGCCCATCTTCCAGGATGACCTGATCTCTTTTCCGTCCCAGAATGAGCCGGTATGGATTACATATGTCTACACAGCAGAGCACCCTTCAAGCCAGCAACCGACGATTGTACGGGTGGATACGGAAGGCATGCCCACCCTGCCGCTGACGATTGAGAACACCGACAAGCAGATGATCAACACAGATCCGGAAAACTCCGAGGTTGCCACGGTGGAACGAGTCGCCGACGGGGCTCCCATATTCAAATATTACGATGAGGACGGCAACCGGCTGGCGACGCCGGTGGCCGACCCCCGCGAAGTCCGCTTCGTGGAGATATCCATTCGTACCACGGTCAGCGACGGGCATGCGCAGGATGAGCCGACCGTGTCAACGACAAAGATAAGTCTCAGAAACTTCTAAGGAGGAAGCTATGGGCTCGCGATTTGACATAAGAAACGAGGGGGGAGCGGCCCTGATCATCGCACTGGGCGTGATGTCGATTCTGGTGATTATCGGCATCACAGTTACCGCGATATCGATGAACAGCACCAAGACGGTAGCCCGTGATATCAGGCTGACCGAGGCGCAGAACATCGCCGAAGGCGGTGTGGAGGATACCATAGAGGTCACCCTGAACAACTATGACGATGTTTTCCCCGGCGGCGTCATCCCGGATCCCAGTTACCAGGGGGACGGGATGCCTTTCTATGATGGAGCGCAGCCTGCGTATGACGCGCAGGGCAACCAGATAGGCGAATACCAGGTCTGGACCAAGGAAGATCCGGACCGGCCCGGGAATGTCCTCATCACGTCCAAGGGCACCACCATAGGCGGTGACCCGGATTCGTCAACCGTAAGGGTATCAGTGAAATTCACTGCACGCATCTTTGATTACGCACTGCTGGTGGGTGATCCCAACCAGTCATATTCCAGCGATTCTCACTCCCATGCCGATTGTACGCCCGGCATGGAAATGAAGACGGAAGACGGCGGCGCTATCGAGATCACGGGCAACGTCCATGTCAACGGTTGCATGTACGTCGACTCCGATAATGGCTCTCATGGCGATCCGGGCACCATATCGTTCCTGTCGCGCGACGGCTACGCGGATACGGTCACATACCTGGACAGTTTTAACGGCTCGGTCCTGGGCAACCAGCCGACCCAGACGGATACACCGGTCGAGTTCCCCACGGTGGACTTCGACGCGTTCGTGAACACGATCACGGTCAATCTGCCCAGCAGCGGTACACCCTCGGGCAGCGGCTGGTCCCGTAACGGCGACAAGTTCGAGATCAGCGGCTCTGACTTCGAGGCGCTCTATGGCTCCTATGATGCAGTCAAGTTCACCGCTGCCGACAACAGCAAATTCAAGATTGAGATCAGCGGCTCCGGCGATATGGATAACCCGGATGTGATCACAACCACAATCCTGATTCCCGCCAGCGACGGGTCCGATCCGGCGATCAAGGAACTTGAGCTTAAGGGTTCCGGACTGAGCGTACAGCCTGCGAACGGCATCGCTTTCGTTTCCGCAGAAGGCGAGCTTGAGCTGGAAGACGGTGTAGTCGTGGGAGAGCCCGGGGCGGGCGCGCTCATTTACGCAACCGGTCAGGGTCATGAGGGCGAGTTCGAGATGGAGGAGGGGGCAATCGTTTACGGTTCCGTGGTGGTCAGCAGCCCCGAAGTGGAGCTGAAGGCCGAAGGTCCGGACGGTGATGGTAACTCCCATGAGGGTCGCTCGCTGGATGGCAACATCAATATCATCTATGACGGTGCCTACCTGAGCGAAATGCCATCGGGCTGGTGGTCGGGAGGCTCGATCACGGCCATTAAGGAGAACTTCGAGCGGGATTGATGCTCGATTGCTGAGCTCCCACCCAGGAAAAGACAGAAGAAGCCCTCCCCGGAGGGCTTCTTTTTTTATGCAATTTGCATAAAGAAGCGCTGATCGCCGCCGATTCAATTAATAGAAGGGACTGGTATGTCATGATCGATTATGGGCCTGAATGCGTGTATCGAAGCAACGAGGGAGCCTGCGGCTCCCGGTCATTGTTGCGCACCCCCTTCCCCCGCGAAAAGAAGCAAGATTTCTCATTGGAGGATTTCATCCACACCGGTCAAGAGGGCTTCACGCTCGTGGAGATGATCGTCACAATCGCGCTCATGACCATCCTGCTCTCCATGGCCACCGGCGCCCTGTCCTATTACTTTGCCGGCCGTTCACTGGATGTAGCGACCAGGGAACTGACTTCCGACATCAGGGAGGCGCAGGCCCTGGCGGTCTCATCGGGAAGCACCTACAGGATTCTTTTCTATACAGACGACAGCTACCAGCTCCAGAGGCGACAGAGCGGTGACTGGGTCGATGTCGAGGACCCACGGCAACTGCCGTCAAGCGTGCACTACGACCAGACTTCTAGTCCTTCATTCGGCGGCGATCGCGTGCTTGATTTTTATGCCAGGGGCGAAGCTGAAGACGGGCAGCTCGGTCTGACCGGCAGATTTGGAATGACCAGGACGATCAGGGTGGAAGCGGAGACTGTCAATATCGCGGTATCAAGATGAGGGGTCGGATATGAAAAAGGACAAACAGAAAATTGCAAACCCGCTGATATCCATGAGGCGGTTGACCGACGAAGGAGGAATGACACTCATCGAGATTCTCACGTCGATGGTGGTTTTTCTCGTGGTTTCATCGGGCATCGCCGGCACCATGATCATAGGTCTGCGGACGACCGCCGAGGCCCAGCTGGCGACTATGGGCAAAGCAGTCGCCCAGGAACAGATCGAGGAGATGAAGGCCAGGCCCTTCTATGTGCCGTACACCGAAGATGAGAATGACGGCACGACCGCTGATGTCGACATGCTCGATGTCTACTACCCGGACGCGGACCCTGGCCGGTATGGCTATCCGAACGGCTGGGAGGGATGGTACACGGAGTCGAGCGATGATGCATATTACACCATGGTGTCACCGGCCGACGACCGCGGCATGGTCAAGACGGTAGAGACCCGTTTCATCGACAGCGAGGGCAACGTCATCGTCCCCGATGGAACATATAACTCCAACGGACTCGGTTATGACTATCCGCCCAGCTACCTGGTCGAAGTCACGGTGACCACAACATGGACATCGCGTGACGGCGAGGACAGTTTCCAGCTGGTATCCAGGGTATCCGGAACGGATCAGACCCTGGAAGACGCCGACGTGCCGGACGACAATCCGAGCGACGACGAGTCCGACGATGAGTCCGACGATGACGAATGCGACATGGAGTCCCACGACGGTGAGTCCGATGACCATTCGGATGATTCGGCTGATGATGCTTCCGACGACGAGGATGAATCCTACGATGAAGGTGATGACTCGGAAGACACGGATTCGGAGGATATGTCGGATGACGGGGACTCTGATGACGGCTCCGCCGACGAGGAGCATTGTGACAACGAATCCAACGATGGGGAATCGGATGATTCCCACGAAGATGACTCCAATGATAATGAGTCCCGGGATATCGACTGAAGTGATAACTGAAAGCCGGACGAAATCCTTGGGGACCAGTACCAGCCCCGGAAAGAGGTTGAACAGGATGACACCTGAAGGCACAGGAAAAGGGCGGAAGGACGAGAGCGGCTTCACCCTCATCGAGCTGCTTGTGTCCATCGGCATCTTCCTGGTGATAGTATCCGGCATGTTCTCCTTTCTCTGGGGGGCGAGCGCCCACTGGAGCAAGGGTCAGGATGTCGCGGATGTCTCCGAGAATGCCCGCATAGGCCTCAACCGCATGACGCGGGAGCTCAGGCAGGCGTCCGCAGTAACGGATGCATCAAGCTCGCAGGTATCCTTTGTCGTCGACTTCGGCGATGGTCAGGAGACGATCACCTATACCTTCACGCAGGGAGAAGACGGCGGCAGCGGCAGCGTGATGCGCACGAGCACCGTCTCCGATGGGGAGGCGACGCTCGTCAACGATGTTTCCAGCATCGAGTTCAACTACTACGGCAGTGATTATTCATGTGACAGTGACAGTGACGGCGAGATCACCTATTCGGAAATAGTTGACTGTGACGGTGATACCGCGGATCTGATAGCGCGCGTGGATATTAACATATCGCTGCAGGCTGAAGGTCGCACCGAGAAGAACTTCGTCGCCCAGGCGTGGTTGCGGAACCGCGACACCTCTTAGACGACCGCGTTATGGAGTCCAGAGCACGGCCTGATGGATAAATCCAGGAAGAGATGGATGATATGAATATCGAAAAGAGAATCATGAGTGTGGCATCGGAACAGGGTGTAGCCATGATAACCGTCATCGTGCTGGCGGCGGTGCTGATGATGCTGGGGGCAGGCATGTATTATATCGCCGCCGGCGAGCAGACGATGACGCGTGCCGATCAGTCCGGCGGCCAGGCGTTCTATTTCGCCGAGGGTGGTATCGAGAACACGATCGACATCCTTAAATACGTGGCCACCGAGGAGCAGTTGACGCAGCCGCGGGACGATGACAGTGATAACGGTTACGGCTACCTGATGGATCCGGACCCGGATAGCAGGCAGGACCCGGACGACCCGCTGGTGATGGGCATCGGTGATGAGAGTTTCACGGTCTGGGTCGACATGGTTGACGAGGACGGAGACCACTGCGAGGGATGCGGTCTGGATATCACAAGTGATGATCCGGCTTACCTGCTGATAACTGCCGAGGGGTCGGCCGGCGAGGGTTATCGCAAGCTGCAGCAGCTCGTGAGGGTGGAGCCGACACATTATCCATTGACCCTTTTTGTAGACGGTGATGCCGAGATCAACGGCACCCCGGAGATCAACAACCAGAGCATCTACGTAGATGGAGATATCTGGGGTCGGGAGAAGATCGATATCAGTGGTAACGACCTGGTAAGCGGGGACCCGGCAGGCGCTTTTGCTACCGGCACGATCTATGCCAAGTCGAATAACGGAAACAGCCAGATTTACGATGAAGACGGCGACCGCAGCAGCTATTGGGATTCGGATTTCCAGTATGACCGTGACGAGCGCGGCCCGGACGGCGACACCTTCAGCGGCTCCGAGCTTCGCAGCTACCCCGGCACCAGCCGCCTTTCGTCAGCGCAGCTGGCAATGCTCAAGCGCCAGGCCCAGGCGAGCGGCTATTACGAGAGCGCCGACGGCGGCTTTACGCTCAGGCAGAACGACCTGCCGAATCGCGAGGGGAACGTTGTGATTTATATCGAATTCCCTGACGGAGATCCGGAGGATAATGAAGTGAATCTCAAGTTTACGTGGCCCGACTCTCCCTATACTTCCGGCAAGGCTTTTGTAATTATTGAGAACGGCAGCGTCAAGTTGACCGGTTCCGCCATCGGTGATCTCCAGGGAGTGATTTACTGTCCTGACGGACCAGTGACTGCACACGGTGCCGGTGGCGGTAATTTCACCGGGTTCGTCTGGGGTAAAGGTATGGTCAATATCGGTAACTTCCCCTTCAACATGACCCAGGACTTTCTCGATGATCCTCCCTATTTCACCTGGAGTATCGTGCGGGAGGCGTCCTGGACCGAGGTCGACAGATAGGAAGGCCACTGACAAAGGGGTGATGCGCCCCGGCCAGTTCCACCGGCCCGCCTTGCGGCGGGCCGGTTCTGTTTGGGTCAATATCGCCCGTGATGACTGAAGCCGGGTGGGTTTGATAATGATATGGTCAGATGAATGTCCTGATGCGGGTTATGTGCAGTGGTATGATTGTGAGGACACCGAGAGAGCGTGGAGGCCACTTTGGGCAGGATCCTAGACATATCGGTACCGCTGCATACGGGCATGGTTTTCTATCCCGGAGATACGGAGCCGGCGATCGAGCCGGGCAAGCAGATATCGCACGGAGACACGGCCAACCTCTCGGAAATCAGGCTTGGCTCTCATTCCGGCACCCACGTGGACGCCCCACATCATTTTATCGACGGCGAGGCGACCATGGACGACATGCCGCTGCAATCACTGGTGGGGACGGCGCGGGTCCTGGACCTCACCGGGGTTACGGGCGGCATCGAGGCTGCTGACCTGGAAGCGGCGGGAATCAGGGGAGAGGGCAGCGCAACAGGCGACCAGGGCGCGGCAGGAAGAATCCTTCTCAAGACCCGTAACTCCGGCCTGTGGGCTGATTCCGGCTTCCATGAGGATTTTATCGCCCTCGGTGACAGCGGGGCGGACCTTGCAGTAGAGCTGGGCTTGAAACTGATAGCCAACGACTATCTTTCCATCGAGAGATTCCATTCCGAAACGCATTACGTCCACAGGCGGCTGCTTGAGGCCGGCATCGTCATCCTCGAGGGCGTGGACCTGCGGCAGGTGGATGCCGGCGATTACGAGTTGCTGTGCTTGCCGCTGCGGGTGCGGGGCGGCGACGGCGCCCCGGCGCGTGCGGTCCTGAGGGAGCTCTGAGTCTGCCATGGGCATGCTTGAGGGGGCCGCGGTAGCCACGGTCACCCCGTTCAAGCCAGACGGCGGCATCGACACCGGCTTCATCTACAGCCACATGCAGTTCCTGAACGACGGCGGCGTACAAGGGGTCGTCCCCGTGGGGACCAACGGTGAGTTCCCCTCCATGACGACCGCCGAGAAGAAGCAGGTGTTGGCAGCCGCAGCGGGTGCGAAAGGCGATCTCTTCATAATCGCCGGCATCGGCTCCTGCAACCTGGCCGAGGCGATCGAGCTGGCGGACTTCGCGGCGGGGGTCGGGGCCGATGCGGTACTGGCAGTGCCGCCCTTCTACTATTCGGATGTGGAGGAGGATGGGGTCGCCGCGTATTACCTGGCGCTCCTGGAGCGCGTCCAGCTGCCCCTGTTCCTCTATAACATCCCCCAGTACTCCGGCATCCAGATAACGGACCGCATCATCGAGAGGCTTCGCGGTCACCCCCGGCTTGCGGGCATCAAGGATTCCGCCGGCGACGCGGAGCGCACGCGGTCCCTGGTCGAGAGATACCCGGAGCTCAGGGTCTTTGGAGGCAGCGATACACAGACGGGGGAGGCCCTCGTAAACGGGGCCGCCGGCGTCATCTCCGGCGTCGGTAACTTCTTTCCGGAGCTGTTGCGCGACACATGGGAGGCGAGCCTGATAGATGTGGGCGTTAAGGAGGCGGCCGGGCGGGTACGGGATGCAAGGATGATCATCAGACAATATCCCTGGATAGCGGCGACCAAGTATTGCCTGTCTCTGCGGGGCCTGCCCGAGACGGGCGTGCGCCTGCCGCTGGTCGAACTGGACGCGGCCCGGAAGCAGGAGATAGCCGGGCTGCTTAAGCGCGACTTCGGTGAACTGCTGTGAAAGGGCGATGAAAACCGTTGTGGCAATGCAACCGGCAATGATGGGAGTTTCCGGCGGAGTCATCATGGGCTGCTTTCTGAAAACAGGGCTGGTTATCTAGTTCATGGGGCCGGGAGAATTACACAGCCAGAAGATGCGCTGGGGGCCGGAGGTCGACCCCCTGAGGATCGGCACGGGCTGGGAGCCGGATGAACTGGAAAGGCCGTGGCTGCTGGTGGAGAGCTCTGCCGGCGATTCCCATCCCGGCAGCGTGCATCTGCTGGAGGCGGCGAACGAGGTGCGGGCCGGTGCCCGCGAAGCGGGCCTCGCCGTCGCGCGCTATTTCTGCACCGACATGTGTGACGGCATCGCCCAGGGCACTCACGCCATGAGTTATTCGTTGGCCTCCAGGGAGCTGCTTGCCATGGCTGCGGAGCTTCATTTCCGCAGCGGTCACTTCGACGGCTGGGTGGCCGTATCCGGTTGCGACAAGGCCATACCGGCGCACCTGGTGGCGGCGGCCAGGCTCAACCGGCCGGTGGTGTTCCTTCCTGGGGGAGTGATGCATACGGGGCCCGGCGATGTATCTGTGGACCGGATGGCGGAACTTTACGCAGACCTGCGGCGGGGCCAGATAAGCGAGGAAGACTACCGCTTCCATAGCAGGACGGCCGCTCCCTGTCCGGGCGCCTGTAATTTCCTGGGGACGGCCGTAACCATGCAGATAATGACCGAGGCCCTGGGGCTGTCGCTGCCGGGCTCCGCCTGCTGTCCGACCACGGAACCGGAGCACGCCGGACTGGCAAGGGCCAGCGGTGCGGCGGCGGCGGATATGATCCAACGGGAAATGACCGCAGGCTCAATCATCGACAGGCGCTCCCTTGAGAACGCGCTTGTTGTCCACTCGGCCATCGGCGGCTCGACTAACGCCATGCTGCACCTGCCGGCCCTGGCGGCGGAGCTTGGCCTTGATTTCTCCCTTGAGAGAGTGCGTGAGATCAACAAGAGCGTTCCCTGGATACTGAACCTGAGGCCGTCCGGCGAGCACACCGCGGACCTGATGTGGTACGCGGGAGGGGTGCCACGGATAATGGACCGGGTGAGGTCTTACCTGGACCTTGACGCCATGACCGTCACCGGAGCCACCCTGGGGGAGAACCTGGAAGTATTTCTGCAGGCCGATGCCGTGGACAGGCACGCGAAGAAGCTGGAACAGACGGGGCTGAAGCCGGAGGACGTCATCGGCAGCGTCAATGACCCGCTGGCGGAGAGGGGGAGCCTGGCGGTGCTGAGCGGCAATCTGGCTCCGCGCGGAGCCGTGTGTAAACGCTCCGGCGTCGTCGAGGGCATGATGGTCTTTGAGGGCAGGGCCCGGGTGTTCAATGGCCAGGATGACGCCCTGGATGCGGTCTTCGCCGGAGAGATAGCGCCCGGTGACGTGGTGGTGGTGCGCTATGAAGGTCCGCGGGCCACGGGCATGCCCGAGATGTTCTACCTGACGGCAGCTATCGCCTCGGAACCCAGCCTCAACGAGGGAATCGCCCTGGTGACGGACGGCCGTTTTTCCGGGGCGACGCGGGGGCCTTGCATCGGTCACGTCTCGCCGGAAGCCGCAGCTGGAGGGCCGCTTGCGGCGTTGGAGGACGGCGACCTCGTCAGGATAGACATGGATTCAGGAACCCTGGATCTGGCGGGAAATGATGGCAGGCATTACTCTCACACGGAGGCCGATGCGGTCATAACTGAGCGCCTGGCAAGGATCGGCGAGTGGAAACCGCCGGCAAGAGTGGGCTTGATGGGCCTGTATACGGCTACCGCCGGTCCGGCGGATGAGGGGGCGAGGATGGATCTGGGCACATTGGGCAGATGAGCGTGCCGCAATCCGCCTGATATTCGGGCGGGAATAAAAAAGGAGAATCGGGGCATAAGTAGAATGCAAACCTGCACTATTCATAACTCACGCCGCGGCACGCGGGCGGTTTTATCGCCTGGCAGGGCGGAGCCGCGGTAGTGGGGAGGCAGGGCGGGGACTTAATGTAGGGCTTAAGTCCCCGCCGCTATTTATTCAGAGCCCGCTTCTGATTACGAAACTCCTGAATTATTTCGTGAACTGTTCCATCAGCCGCCAGCCCTCGTCAACGACGCAGCCGCTCTCGGCCGCGTTCTTCTCATCGAAAGCCGAAGCCGGGCTCCCCGGCACCCCGGGGCCGTAAATCACGAAGGGGACCGGCTCGTCCGTATGGGTCTTGATCTCCACCGGTGTGGCGTGGTCCGGCAGCACCAGCAGCCGGTAGTCGCCGATATCCTCCAGGCCCTTGAGCAGCGGTCCCAGCAGCCTGGCGTCGATGTTCTCTATGGCAGTCACCTTGGCATCCGTGTCTCCCATGTGTGATGCCTCGTCGGGCGCCTCCACGTGGACATAGACGAAATCCTTTGCCTTCAGTTCGTTGATGGCGTAGGTCGCCTTGGCGCCATAGTCCGTGTCAAGGAAGCCGGTGGCGCCGGGAACCTCCACCACGTTCAGACCCGCATAGCGTCCCAGGCCCTTGACCAGGTCCACGGCGGAGATGACCGAGCCGTCAAGGCCGAATCTCTCCTTGAGAGTGGGCATGCGCGGGGCGGTCCCCTGTCCCCAGAGCCAGATCATGTTGGCGGGGGCTTTGCCGTTACCGGCCCTTTCCAGGTTGAGCGGGTGTTCCTCAAGCAGCCTGCCCGCCACGTCCATCAGGCCGCGCAACCACCCGGACCCTTCCCCCTGGGGCAGGTGATCCTCCACCGGCTGGCCGCTGATGTCGTGGGGCGGCGTGCATCTGGCCGCACCGCCCTTCCCCTTTGAGAGCATGATGTGCCGGTAGCTCAGTCCCTTGTGGAAGGAGATCTCGTCGTTGCCCATGTTCTGGTCCAGGAACCTGATCAACACCTCAGCCTGCTCCGTGGCGATATGGCCCGCGGAGAAGTCGCGCATCAGTCCTTCCTCTATCCAGACCAGGTTGCAGCGGAAGGCCACGTCCTTTTCATCCATGGCGATTACCAGGTTGGCCGCCTCCAGCGGGGCGCGGCCGGTGTAATAGAGATGGGGGTCGTAACCCATGACGCAGAGATTTGCCACGTCGCTGCCGGCAGGGAAGTTCTCGGGGATGTTCTTGACCAGGCCCAGGGTCCCCTCGGCGGCGATGCGGTCGAGGTTAGGCGTGGCGGCAGCCTCGAGCGGGGTCTTGCCGTCGAGTTCCGGGCGGGGCCAGTCGGCCGAGCCATCCGGTATCAGGACTACGTATTTCATCCGGTCCCTAGAGTTTGAGTAACTTTATGACCTGGTCGAAATCCGGTGGGGCGCTGGTTACCTCGGGGCCGGTGCTGATGGCCGTGTCCGGATCCTTGAGGCCATGGCCCGTGAGCACACAGACCACGGTCGAATCCTGCTTGAAGTGACCCTCTCCGGCTTTCTTGACAAGACCGGCGATGCTGGCGGCGGAGGCCGGCTCGCAGAATGTCCCCTCCACGGACGCCACCAGGCGGTAGGCGCCGATGATCTCCTCGTCGGTAACCGCCTCGATCAGGCCTCCCGAATCTGACGCCGCCGCCAGCGCTTCGTCTCCACGCGCCGGGTTGCCGATACGGATGGCCGTGGCGATGGTCTCGGGCTCCTCAACGGGATGGCCCTCGACCAGGGGGGCCGCTCCGGCGGCCTGGAAGCCAGTCATCCTCGGCAGGCTGGAGCATTTGCCCGCGTCATGATATTCCCTGAAGCCTTTCCAGTAGGCGGTGATGTTCCCGGCGTTGCCCACGGGGATGCAGAGGTAGTCAGGGGCCTCGCCGAGAGCGTCCACTATCTCGAAAGCGCCGGTCTTCTGGCCCTCGATACGGTATGGATTGATCGAATTGACCAGTTGCACCGGGTAGTTTTCGACGATGCGCCGTACCAGGTCCAGCGCCTGGTCGAAATTGCCGTCCACAGCCAGTACGCGGGCTCCATGGGTGAGGGCCTGGGCCAGTTTGCCCGCAGCGATCTTCCCCTTGGGGATGATGACGATGCAGCGCATGCCGGCGCGGCTCGCGTAGGCGGCAGCCGCCGCCGAGGTGTTGCCGGTGGAGGCGCAGATCACCGCTGTGGCGCCCTCCTCGGCGCCCTTGGAGACGGCGATGGTCATGCCCCTGTCCTTGAAGCTGCCCGTGGGGTTGAGGCCCTCCAGCTTGAGGAAGACGTTCAGTCCCAGGCGCTCGCTCAGCCGGTTGGCCTTGAGCAGCGGCGTGCTTCCCTCGGCAAGCGAGATCACCGGCGTCTTCTCAGAGACCGGCAGGAAAGGCCGGTAGCGCTCGATAAGGGGGACCCTTCGCAGCGGATTACTGCTCATCGCCGCCCTCTACACGAATGGGGCGGGGTTCCGCTTTGACGCCCTCCAGGGCTGATACCTTCTCGAGGGCGGCCATGAAACTCTTCTCAGCCACCGCATGGAAAACCATCACCAGTTCCGCGTGCACGCCGCGGCCCTTCTGGATCACCTGTTCGATGCTGACTTCGTGCTTGCCGAACTCGTTGGCGATGGCGGCAAGCACGCCCGGCTTGTCCTCCACCTCAAGGCGCAGATAGAAGGTGGATACCACGTTCTCGTCCGGGAAGAAATCAAGCTCCTTGTAGGCGATGGGGTACTCAAGGAAGCCCGGGGTTCTGCGTGAGACGATCGAGACGATGTCGCTGACCACCGCCGAGGCGGTCTCCATGCCGCCGGCGCCGGGCCCTGAAAGCATGATCTCGTCGATGGACCGTCCCTGGAGGAAAACAGCATTATAAGCGCCACCGACGGACGCCAGTGGGTGGTCCTGGCTGAGCAGCGCCGGGTAAACGCGCACGTTGATGCTGTCATCGTAAAGTTTGGCTACGCCCAGCAGCTTCAGCGTCAGGCCGAGCTCGCCGGCGTATTCCGCGTCCAGCGGGTTGATGTCCTCGATGCCGGCGCAGTCCACGTCATCCAGCCTGACGTTGGAGTGGAAGGCGATGGATGCGAGGATGGCCATCTTGGCTGCCGCATCCTTGCCGCTCACGTCCTCCGTGGGATCGGCTTCTGCGTAGCCCCATTCCTGGGCGCATGCCAGGGCATCGTCGTATTTCGTCCCGGTTCTGCTCATCTCCGTGAGGATGTAATTGGTTGTGCCGTTGACGATTCCGTAGATGCTGGTGATCTCGGCGGCCACCATCGACTCCCTGAGGACCTTGATCACCGGGATGGCGCCGGCGACGCTGGCTTCGAACCTGATCTGGGTCTTTTTTTCCTGGGAAAGCTGGAAGAGGTAGAAGCCCTGCTGGGATATGAGCTGCTTGTTTGCGGTCACCACCGCCTTGCCCCTTTCCAGGGCCTCGGTGATATAGTCGAAAGCCGGCTCCGTGCCGCCGATGAGCTCAACGACGATGGAGATGTCGTCGTCTTCGATGATGTCCTTGAAGTCGTCTGTGAAAGTATCCTCGGGGGCTCCTTCACGGGGGACGTCAAGGTCGCGCACCAGTATCCTCTTGATGGATACGCGGGCGCCGGATGCCTGGGCGATCTCCCTTGCCTGCCCTTCGAGAAGGCTGTAGACCTGCGAACCGACGGTCCCGTAGCCCAGCAGTCCTATCTGGATTTTCTCGCCCTCGGGAGGAGCCAAGCATCTCCTTCTTCCTGGGCCGCGGCCTCATATTGACAACGGCGGCCGTTGGCCAGCCGGGATCGCCCGGCAATTAGTAACCGACGCCAAATATTATCAGGAGACGGGGGGAGAAAAAAGCTGCCGGCGACTGAGGCGCAGTGCGTGAACAGCTCAGATGCGGCAGGCGCCGCTGTAACCGCCCACCGCCCAGATGCTGGTGATCGACACGACGGCGCCCGGATAGGGTGCGTGGATCATGCTGCCGCCGCCGATGTAGATGCCCACATGGCTGATGGGACTGCCGAAGAATACCAGGTCCCCGGGGGCCAGCTCGCTGGAGCTGATGGGCGTGCCTGAGTAGAGCTGCGCCGCGGCCGAGTGAGGCAGGTAGACGCCCATCTGGCCGAAAACGTACATGGTGAGCCCGGAGCAGTCGAAGCCCGAGGGCGAGGCCCCGCCCCACACATAGGGGACGCCCAGGTACTGCATGGCGATGGATACCGCTCCCCCGCTGCTGGGTGGTGGGGGCGCGGGCATCGGCGGAGCCGGGGCGGGAGCCGGTGGCGCCGTTGCCGGGCCGGAGGTCGAACCCGCATCAGGGGCGGGAGCCGGCTGTCCCGGCGCCGCGATACTGCCGGCGGCTTGCGATGGGGCGGCTACGACCGCAGCCTGCTGTTCCCGCTGGGCGATGATCTCGGCGATCTCGCCCTCGACGCTGTCAAGGACCGCCTGCCGTGATGCCAGCTGCGATTCCACCGCCGCCTTCTCGTCCGCGAGGGTCTGTACCAGTTCTTCCTGCTTCTGACGGTCGGTTTCCAGCTGCTGCTGAGCGCTCTCCACCTGGGACCTGTACAGCAGCACTTCTTCCACGTCGGCCTTGTCCTGGCTGCCGATGCGTCCCAGCAGGTCCATGCGGGAGAGGAATTCGCTCCAGCTGGTTGTGTTCATCATCACATCGACGAAACTCATGCTGCCGCCGCGGTAGATGTTCTCCAGCCGGGCGTCGAGACGTTGCTGGGCTTCCGCCAGCCTGGCCGAGGCTTCCACCAGCGCCGCTTCGTTCTCGCTGATGCGGACAAGGGTCTCCTGAAGCTCCATGTTGGCCTGGTTATATCGTTCGACAGCCCGTTCCGCAGCAAGGTTGATGGCCCCGATCTCCGCCTGTATGCGGTCCGCTTCCGCCTGCCGCGAATCGAGGTCAGTCTGGGCGAAGGCCGGTATAGCGGCAAGGAGAGTGATCAGGACAACGAGGGCCGCAAGGGACAGGGAGGCGAGAAGCGCCCGGATGCCGCGTTCAAGAGTGATTTTTATTGAGAACATGGGTTATGTCTGAAGCGCCTGCCGGCAATCCTGCAGTGCCGGGAACCGTCGTTGTTCGTTCGCCTTGTAAATATTCGTTGATTACCCGGCTTACCCTGCAAAAAAAATACCCATACTTTCGGAAATCGGCCGATATTTCCCTAAAGTCCTGGGCGAAACAGGCCGATTCGTGCATTGAGGTGAAAAAGCGGAGGAGGCTATGTCTAAACGGTCCAAGCCATTCAGGCTTCCCAGAGCCTATTATTATGGAATCATCGGCGCCCTCGGTGGCCTCTGCTATGCGCTTTTCGCCTATGTCGCCGACCGGTACACTTCTTATGACCTGGCGGTCCTCCATATCTTTGTCGCTCCCGTGGTCGCGGGCATAGTTGCGCTTGTGCTGGGGCGTGAAGAGGACCATATCCGCAACCAGACTGAACTGCTGGAACGTTCACGCAAGCGCTTCACGTCCATGACCACCTCGGTGATAACCGAGGACGACTGGAGCGTCAGTTTTCACGATCCCCACATACCCACCTGCTGGGAGGTCAAGGACTGCGACAGGCATGAATGTCCCGCCCACGGGAAACGGCACGTCCGCTGCTGGATGGTCGCCGGCACTTTCTGCAGGGGCGAGGTGCAGGGGCAATATGCACAGAAGATCAAGGATTGCTCCAGATGTGAGGTCTACATCGAGGCTCTGGGGGGTGACCCGCTCAACGAGATCAGCGAGAACTTCAACAGCCTGATATGGGTGCTGGACGAGAAAGGCAAGATGCTCGCGCGGGCCAACGAAGAGCTGCAAGCGAAATATGACTAGATGGAGGCGCTGCAGCGGAAGACCCAGGAAGCAGCCGAGACGGATGAGTTGACAGGCCTTAAGAACCGCGGTCATTTTCTGCATCACCTCAAGCAGGAGTTCAGCAAGGCAAAACGCTTCGGAAAACCGCTCTCGCTGGTCATCGTAGACCTGGAGGGATTCAAGGATATCAACGACGACTTCGGCTATCACAAGGGCGACGAAGTGCTCAGAAAACTGGGGATGATGCTCAGGAATGAAGTTGGCCCTCATGATTACGTTGCACGCTACGGCAAAGAGGAGTTCGCCATGGTGCTTCCGGAGATGGACGGCATCAAGGCCACCATCCTGGCCCGCAAGCTGCACGGCAAACTCGGCCGGGTAGCCGAGGATACGGAGATCGATGATTCGTACGTGGCTGCGGTATTCGGCGTAGCGGATTTTCCCGACTGCGCGTCCGACAGCGACAGCCTGCTGTCGGCGGCGGATTCGGCGCTGCTGTTCGCGAGACGCAACCCGCAGTCGCGCGTCGCCTATTTCTGCGACCTCAGCGAGACCGAACTGAGCCAGACAGACCTTGATCGTCTCAACAGCCGGCTGGAGGGCGCCAGCCTCAAAACACTGAATGCCCTCGCCGAGGCCGTCAACGTCAACGATAATTATTCGGGAGAGAATATCGACGATATGGCGCTGATGGCCGTCTCCCTGGCCCGGGATCTGGGTTTGAACGACGAGCAGGCGGGGGCCCTGGCGCTGGCTACGAGGCTGCATGACATCGGCAAGATAGGCGTTCCCAGCTCTATCCTGGGCAAGACCGGCAAACTCTCGCCGGACGAGCTTGCGCTGGTGAAACAGCATCCCGAGATCGGCCAGAAGCTGCTCCAGGAGGCCGAACAGATAAAGGACCTGATATCGGCCATCCTTTACCACCACGAGCGCTGGGACGGCAAAGGCTACCCGGAACGGCTCAAGGGCGAGCAGATTCCGCTGATGGCCCGCATCGTCGGCATTTTCGATGCCTACAGGGCCATGCGCTGCGACCGGCCCTACCGCAAGGCACTCTCCAAGCAGCAGGCGCTGGCGGAACTTAAGAAGGGGGCCGGCAGCCAGTTCGATCCCAACATCGTCCAGCAGTTCCTTGAACTGCTGGAGAGGGACAGTTGCGATATCGGGGAAAAGGCCAGCTGAGCCGGGAATGTCCGTAATCGGGGTTGAGGAAAAGATGGATAAAAACAAAGAGGGGCGAGGCAAATGATCACAAGATACATATCAGGGCATCTGAGCTCGATGCGCCGCATCTTCATCGTGATGATCTCCTTCGGCCTGGCCATGGGCCTGGTGTTCCCGCTGGTGGCGGAGCCCTTTGTCGAATGGGTGCCGGGCCGCAAGGGCTATTTCCAGCTCGCCTGCCTGGCCGCCGGCTTCGCCGTGGGAACCTTCTGCTATTACCTGGTGAAACTGACCCTTTTCGAGAAGAACATGATACTGGCTGAGCGCAAGCGGACTCTGGAAGCCGCGAAGGATCGTTTCAGCACGCTTACAAGCACGGCTATCACCAGCCGCGACTGGGACGTGAGTTTTCATGACGGGCATGTGCCTACCTGCTGGAAGGTCAAGGGCTGCGACAATCGTGACTGTCCCTGTTACGGCAGGGAGAACATACGCTGCTGGCTCGTGACCGGCACTTACTGCGGTGGCGTGGTCCAGGGGCGTTTCGCCCAGAAGCTCGAAAGTTGCACCCAGTGTTCGGTTTACCAGGAGGCGGTGGAGAGGGATCCGATAAACGAGATCGGCGAGAACTTCAACAGCCTGATGTGGGTCGTCAAGGAGCGGGAGGACGAGCTGTCCGAAGCCCGCAACAAGCTGCAGGCCAACTACTCGGAGCTGGAGCGGCTGCACGAGAAGGTCAAGGAGGCGTCCATAACTGATTCATTGACGGGTCTGAGGAACCACGGCCATTTCCAGCAGCACCTGGAACAGGAGGCGGAACGCGCCAACCGTTACCGGCGCCCCCTTTCCCTGGTGATGCTCGATCTCGACTTTTTCAAATCCGTGAATGATAAATACGGCCACCAGAAGGGCGACCAGGTGCTGAGCGGCATCGGACGCCTTCTCAAGGGTGAGCTCAGGCGCATGGACTACGCGGCGCGCTACGGCGGCGAGGAGTTCGTCATCGTCATGCCCGAGACGACCGGGAAAGAGGCCTGCGAGGTGGCCGAGAGGCTGCGGAAGAAGGTGGGCGCCGTCGCTGAAGATGTCGGTCTGCCACAGGTGCCGCTGGCCGCCAGCTTCGGCGTGGCCGACATGCCGTCGTGCGCCAACGACAACGAGAGCCTCGTGGCCGCCGCCGACTCGGCGCTGCTGTTCGCCAAGAGCAAGGGCAGGGACCAGGTGGCCTATTTCCGCGACCTGTCGGAGACCGAGCTCGGCGAGCGGGACATCGACGGCCTCAACATGCGGCTGGAGGGCGCCAGCCTCAAGACCATCTGTTCGCTGGCTGAGGCGGTGGACGCCAGGGACAGCTACACGGGCCAGGAGTCGCGCAACATGTCGGCCATAGCCGAGATGATGGCGGAAAAGCTGAACCTGAGCCGCGAGCAGGTGGAATCGCTGTCGCTGGCCACAGTGCTGCATGATATCGGCAAGATCGGCATACCGGACTCGGTGTTGAGCAAGAAGGACAAGCTGTCGGAGGAAGAGGTCGAGGTGATTCAGCAGCATCCGCAAATCGGCAAACGCATCATGCGCGAGGCGGAGCAGATACAGGACCTGGTCTCGGCTATCCTCTATCATCATGAGCGCTGGGACGGCACCGGCTATCCGGAACAGCTCAAGGGCGAGGAGATACCGCTGATGGCCAGGGTGGTGGGAATCTTCGACGCCTACCGGGCGATGACGACGGACCGGCCCTACCGCAAGGCTCTGAACGAGAAATCGGTCATGGAAGAGCTGCGCAAGGGCGCCGGCAGCCAGTTCGACCCGCAACTGGTGGATCTGTTCATCGAGACCATTGAATCACAGCGCGGCCAGGATATAGCCCAGGCGGGTTGACGGCCGTGGCAGTTGCATTCCCTGACCCACTTCAATAACATACACCCTTGATGGCGCACAGGTTTTCACATGACGTATCTGATGTGAAGCGCACCCGCAACGCGGGAGGCGTCAGCCTGCGTAGCGCCGAATCCCTTCTCAACCTGCTTCTCCTCCCCCTTTCGGGGGATATCGCCTGACAGTTTGCCCGTGCGGCAAACCCGTTTTTTCGTAGTTTCCTGGCTTTCCAAGGAGAAGTGCTTATGAATTCCCAACGTATAACCATATTCGATACCACCCTGCGTGACGGCGAACAGTCCCCGGGAATCAGCCTCAACGCCTTCGAGAAGGTGGAGATAGCCGAGCAGCTGGCGCGCCTGGGCGTGGACGTGATAGAAGCTGGTTTCCCTATCTCGTCACCCGGCGATTTCGAGGGCGTGCAGAAGATCGCCCGCGAGGTGTCAGGGGTTTCCGTCTGCGGCCTGGCGCGGGCAATCGATAAGGATATCCGCACCGCCTGGGACGCCGTCAGGGAGGCGGAGCGGCCGCGCATCCATACCTTCATCTCCACCAGCGACGTGCATCTGGAGCATCAGCTGCGCAAGACGCGCGACGAGGTGCTGGCGGCGGCGCGCGAGATGGTGGCGCTGGCGGTGAGCCTCTGCGACGACGTGGAGTTCTCGGCCATGGACGCCACCCGCAGCGACCCCGACTTCCTGGCGGCGGTGCTGGCTGCGGCCATCGAGGAGGGGGCGACGACGATAAACATCCCGGACACGGTGGGCTACGCCATGCCGGCGGAGTTCGGCGCCTTCATCCGCGACCAGTTCGAGCGGGTCCCGGGCCTGGCGGAAGTGGCGGTGAGCGTCCATTGCCATAACGACCTGGGCCTGGCGGTGGCCAACTCGCTGGCGGCCGTGGAGGCCGGGGCTACCCAGGTGGAATGCGCCGTGAACGGCCTGGGGGAGCGCGCCGGCAACGCCTCCCTGGAGGAGATAGTGATGATCATGGAGACGCGCCGCGACGAGCTGGGCAGGGAGACGGGTATCGTCACCACCGAGATAGACCGCACCAGCCGCCTGGTGAGCCAGCTCACCGGCTACGAGGTGCAGCCCAACAAGGCGGTGGTGGGCAAGAACGCCTTCGCCCATGAGTCGGGCATCCACCAGGACGGCGTGCTCAAGGAGCGCACCACTTATGAGATAATGAACGCCCGCAGCATCGGCCGCAGTCAGAGCGACATCGTGCTGGGCAAGCACTCGGGCCGTCACGCGCTCAAGTCCGCCATGGAGGAACTGGGTTTCTCCCTCAGCGACGATGAGCTCAACCAGGCCTTTGAGAATTTCAAGAAGATCGCGGACAAGAAGAAGCAGATAACGGCGGTGGACCTGGAGCACCTGGTGAGCGAGGAGCTCAGGGAGCTGACGGACATCTACGAGCTGAAGTCCTACGAGGTGGTCTCCAGCTCCGAGTTCACGCCCACCTGCCAGGTGATCATCGAGAAGGAGGGCGAGGAGCTGCCGGGCAGGAGCTTCTCCGGCGGCTCCATGGAGTCCATGTTCATGGCCATCGACAAGGCCGTGGGTACCACGGGCCTGCTGAAGGACTACCAGGTGCGGGCGGTAACCTCCGGCAAGGATTCGCTGGGCGAGGTCAAGGTGGTAGTGGAAGTGAACGGCGAGGACTACGCCGGCACGGCGCTCTCCATCGACGTGGTGGAGGCCAGCGCCAAGGCTTATATCAGGGCAATCAACAACGCGTATCGCGCAGGGGCGGTGAAGTAGATGGCGGAACCGATGACCATAACCGAGAAGATACTGGCGCGGGCCTGCGGCCTGGAGGAGGTCCACGCCGGCGAGTTCGTAAACGCGAAGCTGGACCTGGCGCTGGCCAACGATATCACGGCGCCGCTGGCCATCAACGAGTTCAGGGGCGCCGGGCTGGAGAAGGTCTGGGACCCGGAGCGCGTGGCGCTGGTGTGCGATCATTTCGTCCCCAACAAGGACATCAAGTCGGCGGAGCAGGCAAAGCAGGTGCGCGACTTCGCGGCCGAGCAGGGCATCGAGGGTTTCTTCGACGTGGGCCGCATGGGCATCGAGCACGTGATACTGCCGGAGCTGGGCATAGTGGTCCCCGGCGACGTGGTCATCGGCGCTGATTCTCATACCTGCACCTACGGAGCCCTGGGCGCCTTCGCCACCGGCGTCGGCAGCACCGACCTGGCGGCGGGCATGGCCACGGGCGAGGTCTGGCTCAGGGTGCCCGAGACCGTAAGATTCGTGTACAGCGGCACGTTGGGACGTTACGTCACCGGCAAGGACCTGGTGCTGGACACCATCGGGCGCATCGGCGTGGACGGGGCGCTCTACCAGGCCATGGAGTTCGCCGGCGAGGCGGTGGCGGCCATGCCCATGTCCGGCCGCTTCACCATGTGCAACATGGCCATCGAGGCCGGCGGCAAGAGCGGCATCATCGAGCCGGACGAGGTCACCATGGAATACGTGAGCGGCCGCGCCCGGCGCGAGCCGGTGCTGTTCTCTAGCGACAACAACGCGGTCTATGCGGATGTGATGGAGATCGACGCCGGGGCCGTCAGACCCCAGGTGGCCAAGCCGCATCTGCCGTCGAACGCCGTGGACGCTGAGGAACTGAGCGGGATGGACATCGACCAGGTGGTCATCGGCTCCTGCACCAACGGCCGCATGGACGACCTGCGCATGGCGGCGGAGGTGCTGAAGGGGCGCAAGGTCGCCCCCGGGGTGCGGACCATCATCATCCCCGGCAGCCAGCATATCTACCAGCAGGCCATCAAGGAGGGCCTGGTGGACATCTTTATCGACGCCGAGGCGGCGGTGAGCACGCCCACCTGCGGGCCCTGCCTGGGGGGCCACATGGGCATCCTGGCGGCCGGAGAGCGCTGCGTGGCCACCACCAACCGCAATTTCGTCGGCCGCATGGGCCATCCCGAGAGCGAGGTCTATCTGGCGGGGCCTTATGTGGCAGCGGCCACGGCAGTGACCGGGTATGTATCCGTGCCCGAGGAGGTACTGGCATGATTTTCGAGGGCAGGGCGCACAAGTACGGGCGCGACGTGGACACGGACGTGATCATCCCGGCGCGTTACCTGAACACGTCGGACCCGGACGAGCTGGCCGGGCATTGCATGGAGGACATCGACTCCGGGTTCATCGGGCGGGTCAAGCCCGGCGACATCATCGTCGCCGGGGAGAACTTCGGCTGTGGTTCCTCGCGCGAGCAGGCGCCGGTGGCCATCAAGGCGGCGGGCGTGGCCTGTGTGGTGGCGGCTTCCTTCGCACGCATCTTCTACCGCAACGCCATCAACATCGGCCTGCCCATACTGGTCTGCCCCGAGGCGGTGCGCGAGACCGGGACCGGCGATGAGCTAAGGGTGGACCTGGACGCGGGCGAGGTGGAGAATGTCACCAAGGGCCGGACCTACGCGGCGGACCGCTTCCCCGGGTTCATGCAGGAGATAGTGGCGGCGGGGGGACTGATGAACCGTGTCAGGCAGCGTATGGCGGAAAAATGAGAGGCCGGCGGTGACGCGCGGCCGGGAAAACCAAGAACAGGAGCGGAGGGACGATGCATAACATTGCAGTGATGCCGGGGGACGGCACCGGGCCGGAGGTGGTCGCCGAGGGGCTGAAGGTGCTGGCGGCGGCGGCGGCGCGGTACGGATTCGAGTATGAGACCACCGAGTACGATTTCGGCGGCGACCGTTACCTGAAGACCGGCGAGACCCTGCCGGATTCGGCCATCGATGAACTCAAGGGGCACGACGCCATCTTCCTGGGGGCCATTGGCCATCCGGACGTGAAGCCCGGCATCCTCGAGCAGGGCATACTGCTGAAGGCCCGCTTCTCCCTGGACCAGTACATCAACCTGCGCCCGGTGAAGCTCTATCCCGGCGTGGAGACGCCCATCCGCGACAAGGGCCCGGAGGACATCGATTTCGTGGTGGTGCGCGAGAATACGGAAGGGCTCTACGTGGGCGCCGGCGGCTTCCTGAAGAAGGGCACACCGGACGAGGTGGCCATCCAGGAGAGCATCAACACCCGCAAGGGCGTGGAGCGCTGCGTGCGTTACGCCTTCGAGTATTGCCGCAAGCGCGACCGGGAGAAGAACCTGACCCTCTGCGGCAAGACCAACGTGCTCAATTACTCCCAGGACCTGTGGCTGCGGACCTTCGAGGAGACGGGGCCGGATTACCCGGAGATCGAGACCGATTACGCCCATGTGGACGCCATATGCATGTGGTTCGTCAAGAACCCGGAGTGGTTCGACGTCATCGTCACCGACAACATCTTCGGTGACATCATCACCGACCTGGGGGCGATGATACAGGGCGGCATGGGCATCGCCGCCGGCGGCAACATCAACCCCGAGGGCGTATCCATGTTCGAGCCCATCGGCGGTTCGGCGCCCAAGTACACGGGTCAGAACGTCATCAACCCGCTGGCGGCCATTGCCGCGGTGCAGATGCTGCTGGAGACCCTGGGCGAGGACGAGGCGGCCGGCGCCATCGACGCGGCCATCGCCTACGTCACGGCCGGGAAGCTGGAGAGCCTGGCCGTGGGCAAAACCGGTTATTCCACCACCGAGATCGGCGACCTGGTGGCGGAGAGGGTCGGGAGCGCATAGGATATGCGGGAGCCTTTGTGGGGGCCGCGGGCGACCGCGGCAGCAAGCGTCTGAAAGGATTGTCATGCCGATACCAGAGGTCGAGAAAATCTGGATGAACGGGGAGCTGGTGGACTGGCGGGATGCCCAGGTGCACCTGCTGACCCATGCCTTGCATTACGGCACCGGGGTCTTCGAGGGCGTCCGCGCCTATGACACGAAAAAGGGCACGCACGTCTTCCGGCTCAAGGACCACATGCGCCGGCTGCACCGCTCCGGCAGGCTTTATTTCATGGACCTGCCCTACACGGTGGACGAGCTGGTGCAGGCCACCAAGGACCTGATAAAGGCAAACGGGCTGGAAAGCTGCTACATAAGGCCCATCGCCTACCGCGGTTACGGCGAGATGGGGCTGTTTCCCCTGGAGGCGACCGTGGACGTGGCCATCGCCGCCTGGCCCTGGGGAACCTACCTGGGCGACGACGGCATCAGGCACGGCATCCGGGCGAAGATTTCTTCCTACCAGCGCATCGGGCCCAACATGCTGCCGATGGCGGGCAAGGCCACGGGCCAGTACATCAACTCGGTGCTGGCCAAGGTGGAGGCGGTCAAGGGCGGCTACGAGGAGGCCATCCTGCTGGACCACAACGGCAAGCTCTCTGAGGGCACCGGCGAGAACCTGTTCGTGGTCAAGGACGGCGTCATCAACACGCCCCCCATGGCCTGCGACGTGCTGGAGGGCATCACCCGCGACTGCGTCTTCAGCATCGCCCGCGACGAGGGCATCCCGATGCAGGAGAAGATCATGGTGCGCTCCGAGCTTTACGGCGCCGATGAGGTCTTCCTCACGGGGACGGCGGCGGAGATAGTCCCCATCCGCGAGGTGGACGACCGCCTGCTCGGCGAGCCGGGGCCCATCACCAGGAAGATACAGGACATCTTCTACAGCATCATCAAGGCGGAGAACGACAGGTACGAACACTACCTGGACTGGGTTGAATGAGAAAAAAGATAGAGATCTACGACACCACCCTGCGCGACGGCATGCAGCGGGAGGGCATCAGCATCTCCGTGGACGAGAAGGTGCAGGTGGCCCTGAAGCTGGACAGGCTGGGCGTGCACTATATCGAGGGCGGCTTTCCCGGCTCCAATCCCAAGGACGCCGAGTTCTACCGGCTGATGGCGGGGCGGAAGCTGCGGACGGCGAGGCTGGCGGCCTTCGGCATGACCCACAAGCGGGGCGTGCGCCCCCACAGGGACAAGCTGCTCAAGGGCCTGCTGGCGGTGGACGCCCCGGTGCTGACCATCGTCGGCAAGGGCTGGAAGCTGCACGTCCGCAAGGTGCTCAGGGCGGGGCTGGAAGAGAATCTGGCGATGATAGCCGACACGGTACGCTACCTGGTGCGCAAGGGCCGCCAGGTCTTCTACGACGCCGAGCATTTCTTCGACGGCTTCAAGGACGACCCGGAATACTCCCTGGCGACGCTCAGGGCCGCCGCGGAGGCGGGCGCCGGCCGCCTGGTGCTCTGCGACACCAACGGCGCCACGCTGCCCCAGGAGGCGGCCGAGATAATCCGGGAGGTTGCGGCGGCCGTGGAGACGCCCCTGGGCATCCACGCCCATAATGACGCCGACTGCGCCGTGGCCGTCTCGCTGATGGCGGTGGAGGCGGGCGCGGTGCAGGTGCAGGGTACCGTCAACGGCTACGGCGAGCGCTGCGGCAACGCCAACCTGATGTCGGTGATACCGGCCCTGAAGCTGAAGATGGGCAGGACGGTGATATCCGACCGGCGGCTGGAGCAGCTTACGGAAGTCTCCCATTTCGTCGCCGAAATGGCCAACCTGAGCCCCGAGCCCCACCAGCCCTACGTGGGGGAGAACGCCTTCGCCCACAAGGGCGGCATGCACGTGAGCGCCGCCCTCAAGGACGCGCGCACCTTCGAGCATATCGACCCGGCGCTGGTGGGCAACAAGCAGCGCATCCTCGTCAGCGAGCTGGCGGGCCGCGCCACAGTGCTCAAGAAGGCTGCCGAGATGGGACTGGATCTTGGGGACGACAAAAAGACCGTCGACAGGCTACTGAAGGCGCTCAAGCAGAAGGAACATGAGGGCTACCATTACGAGGCGGCCGACGCCTCGCTGGAGCTGCTGCTGAGGCGCGAGATGGGTCTGTTCGAGCCGGTGATCAGGCTGGACAACTTCCGCGTCATCGTCCAGAAGCGCAAGAGCGCCGTCATCAGCGAGGCCAAGATCGTTCTCAGGCAGAACGGTGAGGGAGAATTGCCGATTGCATTCGCAGAGGGCAACGGCCCTGTGAACGCGCTGGATATCGCCCTGCGAAAATTATTGCTGAAGAGCTTCCCCAAACTGGCGCAACGCCTCTCGGAGATACACCTGGTCAACTACAAGGTGCGGATACTCGATGAGCACAAGGGCACCGGCGCCGTCACGCGCGTGCTGCTGGACTCAAGCGACGGCCACGACTCCTGGGGCACCGTGGGTGTCTCGGAGAACATCATCGAGGCCAGCTGGGAGGCGCTGGTGGACAGCATCGAGTACGGCCTTTCCAGGCGCCGTCGCGGGTAGGGGATGACGGCGGAGCTTGGCAATCGCAGTTCGGGCCTATCTCGCCTGGGCCTGCCCTCCAAGATCATCGCCGTGGGCCTCAATTACCGCTCTCATGCCAGAGAGCTGGACATGGCCATTCCCGAGGAACCGATACTGTTTCTCAAGCCCCCCTCTGCCGTCATCGGCCCCGATGAGGCGATAGTGCTGCCGGCCGGTGTTGGCCGCGTCGATTACGAGGCGGAGCTGGCAGTGGTAATCGGTAAGACGGCCCGCAACGTGACTCCTGAGGCTGCTGCTGAATACATCGCCGGCTATACCTGCGCCAACGATGTCACCGCCCGCGACCTGCAACAACGGGACGGCCAGTGGACCCGCTCCAAGAGCTTCGATACCTTCTGCCCCCTGGGGCCAGAGGTTGCGCCCGAGGCGCCGGAGCCGGAGGCGCTGGTGGAGCTGCTGCTCAACGGCGAGGTGCGCCAGAGCGCACCGGTGTCCGACATGATCTTCCCGCCCCTGGAGCTGGTCTCGTTCATATCCGGCGTGATGACACTGGAGCCGGAGGACGTGATCATTACCGGCACTCCGCCCGGCGTGGGGCCGTTGGCAGCTGGTGATTCGGTTACTGTGAGGATAGGGGGGGTGGGGGAGCTGATCAATTCGGTTGAAGCGGCGCCAAATGAGGCAGACTGGTGAATTATGTAACATTGAATGTGATCCCGAAGGCACAAATATCATACTTTTCGCATTTCTAATTACAACCAATGGGTGATAGACAGAACAATTCTCATCTGATAAGTTCGCGCGCAGGCGTTGCCTTCCAGGAGGAAAACGTAATCTGTTAAACCAGTGTCGTGGCAGTGGCGCTCAAAAGGTGGAACTTTGAAGACA
>JAJRYJ010000031.1 GCA_024275795.1 Actinomycetes bacterium
GCCCGCACCGCGAAAATCATGGGTCTTGAGGAAGCAGACGGCGCGCTCCGCCGCCAGGTTGTAGCGCCGCGCCTTCATGGTGGCGTTCTCCACATTCTTGGAGAGTTGAGCGAAGACGAACTCCCGATCACTGGACGGCGGCGTGAAGGTCTTCATCTTCTGGATGGACGCATAGGTATCTTTCGGCCCCGTCTCCAGGCCGATGACGAATTCGCCGTTTAGCTCCCGCCAGGTCTGCCGGAACGGCCTGCTGAAGCGTTCCCTGATCCAGTCCTCATCCTTGAGCGCGAACTGGAGCGCCGTACGCACGTCCAGTTTGTGCAGGTAGGCGGTGGTCTGCGGACCTATCCCCCATACCTTCTCCACCGGCAGCCCCTCCAGGAAGCGGGGGATGTCGCGACCGGGTATGGCGGTCAGGCCCGCGGGCTTGTTCCATTTGGACGCTATCTTGGCGATGGTCTTGTTGGGAGCCAGCCCCACGGAGAAGCTGAGGCCGAAGGCGGCGTCCAGCTCCTCCTGCAGCGCCCGGGCGATGCGCGGGTAGCTCATGCGCAGGGGCCGGCGCATGCCGGTGATGTCGGCGAAACACTCGTCGATGCCGTATTCCTCCACGTCCGGCGTGTACTTGCGCACGATGTCGAAGAAGCGCTGCGACAGCAGGCTGTAGGTCTCGTAGTCGGAGGGCAGGAAGACGGCGTCGGGGCAGAGCCGCCTCACGTCCGACAGCCGCATGGCCCGCTCGACGCCACGGGCCTTGGCCTCGTAGCTCATGGAGGCGACGATGTTGCGCTCCTTGCCGGTGATCACCGGCCGCCCCTTAAGCTCCGGGCGCCGCGCCTGCTCCACGGCGGCGAAGAAGGCGTCCGCATCTATATGTATGACGGCCCGCGGCCAGGAGCCGATGGCGATTGTCCTGTTGTTTCCCATGGTCAGCCGCGCTCACCGGCGGCCGCCGCGGCGGCCGCCGGGTTCAGTATTTGCGCACCACCGCCCGCACCACCGCCGCCACCTTCAGCTCCTGCTCAGGGAAGATGGGCTTGTAATTGCGGTTGGCGGCCTCCAGGTATACCTTGCCGCCCCGCTTGCGGAAATACTTCATGGTCCACTCGCCGTCCACCTCGGCGATGACGATATCGCCGTCGCTCTCCTCGACGCCCCGCTCCACCAGCACCATGTCCCCCGGCATGATGCCCGCGTCCACCATGGAGTCGCCCTGGACCCTCAGCATGTAGGTGGAACCGGGGCGCTGCACCAGGAACTCGTCCAGGGTCATGGTGTCCAGCAGCTCCTCCTCGGCGGGCGAGGGCCAGCCCGCCTCCACCGTCCCCAGCAGGGTGACGCTGTGGAATCTCCTGCCCGGCAGCAGCCGACCGGTCTCGTCGCGCTCCACCAGCCCCAGTTTCACCAGGCGGTTCACCAGCTTGTAGGTGGTGCCCTTGGAGCTGAGCCCGGCCACCCCGGCTATCTCGCTGTGGCTGGGCATGCGCCGGTGGGTGCGGTAGAAATCGCGTATCTTGTCGAAGTGTTTGGGTTGCCTCATGGTAAAAAACAGTATAGGCGTACGTTCGTACGCCTGTCAAGCATAACCCGCCTTCCGGACGGAAAACAGCGAAGAAAAACCAAAAGGGGCCCGATTGGGCCCCTTTCATCATCACGGCGAGCTGCCTTGCAACCCGTTGCCTCAGTTGAGCATCGTGCCCGGAAGCTCGTCGAATGAGTTCTGGAAGGTGGTTCTCTGGCTGACCACCAGCGGCTGGCCGGCGGCGCCCTTCACCTTGACCGGACCGTTTATCTCACCGGGGAACACCGGCGTGACACGCCCGCCGGCGGGGATGGAATAACGACCCATGTTCTCGCCGGCTATCTCTATGTCCACCTCGACCGCCTGGCTGCTCTTGTTGCCCACCAGGATCCAGGTCTTCATACCTGCGGAAGCACTGTCATACCAGGCGAACCACTGCTCGGAGTCCAGGTCGGCCTGGGCCGCTCCCGGGACCTCCTCGAAGGACCCGAGATAGGTGGAGCGCTGACTTACTATCAGAGGCTGATCGTTGGTGCAGACAACCCTCACGGGTCCATCCATGACATTCGGGAACTCGGGCGTCACCCTGCCGCCGGCCGGTATGGAGTAGAAGCCGACAAGCTGCTCAGCGATATAGATGCCCACCTGCGCCGTCTGGCTGCCCTGGTTGCCGACGACCACCCAGGTACGCATACCCGGGCTCTGCTCGTCATACCAGGTGAAACTATACTCGGAGGCCAACTGTACCGACGGTTCGCCCCTGACCTCGTTGAAGGCGGCCCCGTAAGTCACACGCTGCGAAACGTTGAGCGGCTGGCCGTTGGTGCATACGACCCGCAACGGGCCGTCCATCCGGCCATCGTAATCAGGTGCTATGCTGTCGCCGGCGGCGACCTCATAGCGGCCCACGAGCTCATCCGCCAGGTAGACGTCGACCTCGGCCGTCTGGTTGCCATGGTTGCTGATCACGACCCATGAGCTCATGCCCGGGCTCAACTGATCGTACCAGGCCAGGAGCTGGTCCGAGGAAAGCTCTTCCTCCGGGGTCGCCGCCAGTTCCGAGAAGGAACCGTTATAGATCACGCGTTCGCTGACCAGCAGTTCGCCGCCGGTGGTAGAGGCGACCTTGACGGGGCCGTCCACCAGGCCCGCGTACGTGGGAGTCACCCTCTGGGAGGGGCCGATATCGTAACTGCCCACCAGGGCGCCGCCGATATAGACCTCAGCATGCTGGGGCGTCGTTCCCGGATTACCGATGATCAGCCAGGTGCGCATCCCCGGTGTAGCGTTGTCATACCAACCCATATAGTAGTTGCGGGCAACGGTGTTGTCGATGCTGACGCTGACCTCCGCCGTAGCCACGTTGCCCGCCGCATCGTACGCCTTGACCCGCAGCGGATAGCTGCCATCGGCGAAGACCCGTGTAGCCAGCTGGAAGTCGAACGGGGCGGCGGCCCTGGTCTCGACAAGGTTGTCTCCCACGTAGAGTTCTACCCTGTCCACTCCGGCGTTATCCGCAGCGGTAGCAGAGACGGTCACCACATCGGAGAGGCTCGCCCCTGGGGCCGGCGAGTCTATCGTCACGGATGGCGCCTCCGTATCCGGCGCCGCCACGGCGGCCCTGAAAGCCTCGAGGCTCTCGGACGAGCTGTTGACGCGCCAGTCGGTCTCCTTGTTGATGTTGAACCAGGTGATCAACTCCACCCGGGGGAACCGCTGCGGCAGCTGCTCGAAGGCGTCCCTGATCCACTCGGCCTTGCCGCCGTTGGCGGCGTCGCCGCCCACCTCAGTGGTGGCGGTCTCACAGATGACGACGGGCTTGTCCGTGTTGGCAACCGCCACGTCATAGCTGTAACCGAAGACCTCGTCCAGCATCTGCCATTGGGATGTCCACTGCGGCGTCGTGTACAGGCGGCCCCAGTTGTAACCGTTCATGCCGATGTAATCGACGTAAGCGTCACCGGGATAATATGTATCGAACGTCGCCTGGGCGGAGGCTATGGAGCCGTCCCGGTTGGGCGACCAGACCCACTTGACATTGGTGGCGCCCTCCTCCACGAAGATATCGTGGATGTGGCGCCAGGCAGGGATATAATCCCCGGGCGAGTTGCCGTTGGCGTTACCGGCCCAGGCGACCCAGTCGCCGTTCATCTCGCACATGGGCCGGAACAGCACTTCGTGGCCGAAGTCCCTCAACTCACGTGCCCAGCGGCGGATGTCATCATCATGGTTGCCGGCTGTGATCGTCTGCAGTCGATACTCCGGCTGGTTGTTGGGATCCTTGGCGAAGTCGTGGGGCTCCCATGCCAGCTGGATCGTGCGCCCTGCCTGGGCCATGGGTTCAAAGGTTTCCGCATAGAAGTTCTCACTGATCGACTCGTACCAGAGGAAGACATCGGTCTTGGCGCCTATCAGCGCGTCGAAATCATTTACATCATCATTGGAAGGAAGCTGCTCGCCGGGGAATTGGGGGTCGGGGAAGAAGACACCGATCTTGACGCCGGACTGTTGCACACCCTGCTGTGCGCCTGCCGGCGCGGCGGCTGCGAAGGCGATCACCGACACTATCAAGATAGTGCCTGATACTGCAGTTATCAGGCGGGAGAGCATAGTAAAAGCCAAGCCTCCTTGGCGGTAACCGGGCTATCCTGGTCCCTGTGGGACTTTAGACCCCTGGCTTTGCGCCGCTCCGTTTCCGAAGCTTTGCCCTTTTCACCTGGGACTTGGCCTCTCCCCCCGCCAAACCATGCGCCGAGGTGCAGCCACAAACGTGGCCAGTACTTGTATCGACAGGCCATGGCTCAGCTTTAGCGCCGTTCGCGGTCAATAATCAGCAAAGATAATCATTTTTATATAGAATCAATCTTCCATTTCCCTTATGCACTCATCACAGTCAGCCGATGATAGACATGAGGGCAATTATGGGCGGATATCCATCCGATGCGAAAATAATTGAATTAGCGCTGCCGTTATGCCACTATTTAGGTGGAACCTGTAACAGAAGCTGAGACTCAGGGCGTTCGAGTTGCTACGGGGGAGGCAGCGCTGGGAGGTAGGCGCTGTGAAAAAGGTTAAAGCCATGTCGATCTTCGGGACGCGGCCTGAGGTAATCAAGCTCGCTCCCGTTATCCAGAAGCTTGAACGTTCACCGCATTTCGAATCGGTGCTGGTAACGACAGGCCAGCACAGGGAGATGCTGGGTCAGGCCCTTGACCAGTTCGGCATCAGTCCCCACTACAATCTCGACATCATGGCCCCCGGCCAGTCCCTTACGGATGTCACGGTGAATTCCCTGCGCGGCGCCGAGGAACTGATCGCCACAGAGAAGCCGGACCTGGTTCTCGTCCAGGGAGACACAACCTCCGCTTTCGCAGGCTGTCTTGCGGCCTTCTACCAGAAAACAGCCGTCGGCCATGTGGAGGCCGGCCTCAGGACCTACGAGAAATACCGGCCCTTCCCGGAGGAGATAAACCGCTCGCTGATAACGCAGCTGGCGGACCTGCACTTCGTGCCGACACCTACCGCCTGGGAAAGCCTCAGACGCGAGGGGGTTGCCGAAGACAGGGTCTTCATCACCGGTAATACGGTGATCGATTCGCTTTTCGACGTGGTTAAGCCCGACTACCACTTCATCAACAGCCAACTCGACATGGTGGCCGGGAACGGCCGCAGGCTGATCGTTATCACCGCCCACAGGCGCGAGAGCTTCGGGCAACCGATCCAGGACATCTGCAGGGGGATATCGGAGCTGGTTGAGAGATTCCATGGAATAGAGGTAGTATTCTCAGTGCACCGCAACCCCAAGGTTAAAGTCCCGGTCGAGTCTATACTGGGCGGGCGGGACAGGGTACATCTTGTCCCCCCCCTGGAATACGTGGACATGGCGAACCTCCTCTCGCGCTGTTACCTTGTGATGACGGACTCGGGTGGCCTGCAGGAGGAAGCGCCGGCACTGGGTAAACCGGTACTGGTGCTCAGGGATGTCACTGAGAGGCCGGAGGCGGCCCAGGCCGGCCTGTCACGCATAATCGGCACATCCAGCCAAGCAATTGTATCGGCCGCCACGGAGTTGCTGACGGATGAGTCCGTATACGCGGACATGGCTCGCGGCATCAGCCCTTATGGCGACGGTGAGGCCGCTGAGCGCATCGTCGAGGCGATCGAGTTCAAGAACGGCCTCAGGGATGAGGCCCCGGCTCCCTTCGTGAGCATGGTATCGGCTCCGGTGACCGGTGACCAGCTGGTGAGCCATCCCGTCAGTGATGAGCTGTTCTACCACCAGCTGGATGAGCGTATCGAGAAGGCCCGCAAGGCCCGCCAGAAGGTGTCTGTTGCGACTTTCAACCTTGAGGGGACGGATCATGATCAGTTCGCCAACGCAGTACGGCTGATAACCAAGGGGCTCAGAGAGACAGATACGGCCGCAGCCCTCGAGGGCAGGCGCCTGGTGCTCGTGCTTCCCGGAGCCGGGGAACAGCAGGCCCGCCGGGCTGCCAACCGGCTGGTCGACAGGCTGGCAGGTCCGCTGAACGGGCTCAGCGACCAGCTGGCTGTTGATATCAAGACTTATGCCGATGATGTAGAAGGTGATGATGGGGGCGATGCAGACAACGACAGCTCGCCAGACATCATCAGGGAACTGGATAACGCATAGGCGATATCCGGCAAGGATTAATGTGTATGCCTGCTTTCCCGCAACGGAAGTCAGGCAGAGAAAAGGAGGTGTGACAGATGTACGGAGCATTGCTTCCGGTAACCGGTATCGCTATCGGTCTCTACGCCGTGGTTGCCGTTGTGGTAATCGTCGTAGGCTCCCTGCTACGCATGAGGGGTGACCGAAAAACCGGCGAGAGCCGATAATCCGGCACGCCTCCGCGGCCTTGGCGCCGCGCGGGTCTCAACCATGAATATCCTGCATACAGTATCTGGTGGGCTACCTGCGGGAATCCCGAAACCAGCAAGGCGCCTGTTTGCTCTTAAGACCGCCATGATCGCGGTCCTTATATTGTTTACGCTGTTGCTGGCCGCCCTGCCCGCTTCGGCCCAGGAAAACAATCCCGGAGCTGTCACCGGCTCCTTACCGGACGACGCTGCGACGGCGGCTCCCGCAGGCCGCATCCTGATAGTCCACGACCAGAACGACGACGACACGATTCCGCGCCAGCTGGCTTCACTCCTCGGACACTTCCCGGTGACGTCCGATATCGTCGAAGAAGAGTTTTATGAGCCCGGCAGCCTGTCCCGGTACGACGCGGTCTTCTACATCGGTGGCACGCATAAGGCGATAAACCCGGCCTTCCTCGACGATGTATACATGAGCGGGAAGCCTGTGGCCTGGATGGGCCGCGGTCTCGACTGGCTCGGTGCAGAACACCCATTGTCAAAGTACGGCATAGGCTATTCACGGGTCGAGACGGACGAGCCGTTCACAACGGTCAGCTACAAGGATACGGACCTGAAGAAGACCGATCCGGTTGCCAGCGTCACCTATGTTTCTGATGAGAGCAAAGCCAGGGTCGTGTCCTGGATGGACAGCAACAGCGAAAGCGCTCCCTACCTGATCAACAGCGGCAACTTCTGGTACTTCGCGGACATGCCGATGGTCAGCCGCAGCCCCGAGGGCGCCAGCGGTGACAGCGCTTACCTTGTGCTCGCGGACGTGCTGCATGACATCCTCGATCAGCCTCACGCCGAAGAACACCGGGCCATGGTCCGCATCGAGGATGTCCATCCGAACTCCGACATCGGCGCTCTCGACACTTTGGTGGATTACCTTTACCAGAAGGGCATACCCTTCGGCGTCGGCCTGATTCCCGTCTATATCAATCCCGGCACCGGCGAGGAAGTCCACCTGAGTGACAAGCCGGATTTCGTTGAGGCCATCAAGCGGGCCGAGGCCAAGGGCGGGACCATAGTCCTGCATGGGTATACCCACCAGTTATATGGGGTCACTGCCGTCGATCACGAATTCTATGACAACAGGACCGGCCAGTTCCCCGCAGGGGAGAGCATCGAGTCCGTCAGTAGCCGCATAGAGACGGCCCTGAGGGAAGTCAACGGACAGGGCATCTATCCAAAGATCTGGGAAACACCGCATTACAACGCTTCAAACCTGACACATAGCGTCGTCGCGGAATATTTCAATATCGTCTGGGAGCGGCGCGACGCTCCCTTCTTCCCCTATGTAGTACACCTGGAAGAGACGGATCAGACGGCGCTGCCTGAGACCCTGGGATATATCCGCGGCGCGGACCGTACGGCAGAGAACCTGGTCTCGATGGCGGAGAAACAGAAGGTTGTCAGGGACGGTTATGCCAGCTTCTTCTTCCACCTGCACATCCAGGAAGGACAGATGCACGAGATGGTCGACGGCCTGCAGGCGGAGGGTTACCAGTTCATCTCGCCCGCAGAGGCAGCAGGGCTTCCCTATTCGCCGCCGCCGCCGCCGTCCTGGGTAAGCAGGGTGGCCTGGCGCGTGACCATGACCATGGGCGCCTTCCTGCCACAGAGCCTGAAGGATCCCAGCGGCACGACCCTGCTGACGCTGCTGGCTATCTTCATCATCCTTTATTATTGGGGCATTTTCCTGCTGAGCCGCAAGCCCCCCAAGCTGAAGGGGGAGTTCAACCCGGATCTGGAATTCGTGATCATCATCCCGGCGCTGAATGAAGAAATGGTGCTGGGCAAAACCCTGGACCACCTGCTGTCACTGCCACAGAAAAACCTGACGGTGCTGGTCGTGAATGACGCCTCCGAGGACAGGACGCTGGAGATCGCCAACTCGTTCCGCGACAGCCGCCTGCGGGTGATCGATCATCCCAAGGCCCAGGCCCGGCAGGGCAAGGGCAAGGTACTGAATTACGCCTTCAAATATCTCATGGCCAGCGACATGGTCAAGGAAAAGGGCGCTGAAAACGTCATCTACGGCGTGCTCGATGCGGACGGCAGGGTCCAGTCGAACATCCTCGACGCCGTCAACCCCTATTTCTCCAAACCGGATGTCGGCGCCGTGCAGACCGGCGTGCGCATCAACAACGCCAATACCAATATCCTTACCAAATGGCAGAATTTCGAATTCCTTGCTTTCGCCCGCCTGGCACAGAAAGCCCGTGAACACCTGGGCAGCGTCGGCCTGGGCGGCAACGGCCAGTTCGTACGCCTGTCGGCCCTGGCCACACAGGGCGACGACCCCTGGACGGACTGCCTGACAGAAGACCTGGACCTGGGCATTAACCTGATGCTGTCGGGCTGGGAGAACCACTATTGCTCCGACACCTTCATCTCCCAGCAGGGGGTCCCGGAAATGCGGCCCCTGATAAAACAGCGGACCCGCTGGTTCCAGGGACACCTGACCTGCTGGCGGCATATCCCCGCGCTATCGAAGATGGACGGGCCTCTGTCCGCCCGGATAGATACCATCTATTACCTGCTGGCGCCGCTGATGGTCTTCATATTCCTGCCGAGTTCGCTGTTGTTCGTGTTCTGGACCTTCTTCTTCCTGCTGAGCGGCGCCTCCTCGGTGATGGTGGATCCTGTGAAGTTCCTTCCCACGGCCATCGTCTGGTACATGTTCTCCTTCGGCGCCGTTCCCACGGTGGTCTGGACATTCTGGCGTGAGGAGAAGGACATGAGCGGCGTCAAGGCATTCATCTATGCGCACGTGTTCGCCTTTTTCTATGTAGTGTGGTTCGTCGCGGGCGTCAAGGCCATCTACAGGCTTGCCAGGGGTGAGGGCTCCTGGGTGAAGACGGCGCGCACGGACGAGACGACCATAGGTGAAGCAAGCTAGGCCCTATCGGATAGCCCCTCCCCTCCGGCAGTACGCATCCATTTTGCGGCCGCCTGCGTCTAAAAGAAACAGCAATTTCCGGATCGCCGGGAGCTGTTTTTCGAAGTCGTTGGGGGTGGGTTTAGACTGTCGCCCGGCGTGGGATAACATTTTAGCCCCGCCGATGCTGTTTCCCCGATGCTGGAATTATCGATTCCCGCCGATAACTATTGAGGTAAAAAACCATGTCCGCGGGGAGCACATGGTTGACGCATGTGCTACAATAGCCGCTTGGCATTTGCCCAAAACGGGCAAAAAAAGGATAAGACAACGAAAAAGAGAAAGATAGAACAAGTGAAAACAATGACGGAATTACCTAACGAATTGACTCAACAACTGATAACACAGGGCCAGGAGAAAGGGTTTCTCACCCTGGATGATATCGCCGACGCGCTTCAGGAAGCGGATCTGACTACTGAACAGATCGAAGAGGTCTATTCGCGCATCTCTGAGGGCGGCGTCGAGATCGTGGAAGAGGGCGGCGACGATTCTCCCGAGGCTACCCGCAAGCAGATACAGGATGCGCCGACGGAGCGTCCGGCGGCGACCGATGACTCACTGCGGATGTACCTGCGTGACATCGGCCGCATTCCCCTGCTCTCCGCCGCCGAAGAGGTCTCGCTGGCCAAGCGCATGGAGCGCGGCGACATGGATGCCAAAAGTCGCCTGGTCGAGGCAAACCTGCGCCTGGTGGTCAGTATCGCCAAGCGTTATCTGGGCCGCGGGCTGTCGTTCCTTGACCTGATTCAGGAAGGCAACCTGGGCCTGATCCGTGCCGTGGAGAAGTTCGACTACCGCCGCGGTTACAAGTTCTCCACCTACGCCACCTGGTGGATCCGCCAGGCGGTCACCCGCGCCATCGCCGACCAGGCGAGGACCATCCGCATCCCGGTGCACATGGTTGAGAAGCTCAACCACCTGGTAAGGGCCAAGCGCCAGCTGATCCAGGACCTGGGACGGGAACCGACCCCCGAGGAGATCGCCAAGGTGATGGAAACCTCCGTTGAGAAGATCCAGCACCTGATCAAGATCTCCCAGAGCCCCGTCAGCCTGGAAAAGCCCGTCGGTGACGAAGAGGAAGCTGAGCTCGGAGATTTCCTGGAGGATGAGGGCACGCCCCATCCGATGGATGCGGCCGTCTCTGAGATAAAAAAGGATGACCTGAACAAGGTGCTGGACTCACTGCCGCACCGCGAGCGCAAGATACTGGAGTTGCGCTACGGGCTCAACGGCGAGCACCCGCGTACCCTGGAGCAGATCGGCAGGCGATTCGGTGTCACGCGCGAGCGCATCCGCCAGATAGAAGCAAACACCCTGGCGCGGCTGAAGGAATTGCAGGAGACGCAGCACCTGCGCGAAAGCGCCTGAAGGTGCGGGGCACGCTCCCGGTTACGCCGTTTCCTAGAGACCCGACGAACCCGACTGGTCGATGAACCGCTTGGCCTCCTGGCCGATGGGACTGCTCGGGTTCAACTCGTAAGCCTTCTGCCAGGCGGCATTGGCTTCGTCGGTCCTGATCATCCGGTCCAGGATCACTCCATATACCAGCCAGGCGCGCTGGTTATCCGGTGCGGCCACGGTCACCTGCCGCAGTTCCTTCTCGGCCACATCGAACATCACCAGATTGAAATAGGAGAAGCCCAGGTCGATGTGGACCTCCTGGTCGTTCGGGTTGATTGCCAGGTAGCTCCTGTAATTATCAACGGCGCTCTTGAAGCTGCGGTAGGCGCTGTTGATGTCGCCGCCTTCCTTCTGCAGGGAGCCCAGTTCGAGGTAGGCATCTCCCAATCCCCTGAGCGCAACCGTATCCTGGGGGTTGGCGTCCACAAGGCCCTGGAACTGATCTATCTGCTCCTGCTTGTTGGTGATCTCCGCCTCGACCATCGGGTTCTGTGTAGTGCTCGCCTTCTCCTCGCCGCTATCCTCACTCAACCACTTGGGAACGAAAAATCCGGCGGCGATGGCGATGGCGATCACCGGTATCAATAACAGCCATTTGAGATTGTCGTTCATCAGTTATCCACCATGTGTTCGATCATCTTCAGGTCGGAATTGGTCAGCTGGCCGACTACTCTCTTAACGATGATGCCGTCCTTGTCGATGATATAGCTCTCCGGGAACTTGTCCGTCTGGTAAAGATCTCCCACTTCCTTGTCCTGGTCCAGCAGAATCGGGAAAGTCAGCCCGAATTCATTGACAAAAGGCCTGACCTCCTCCTCACCCTTGCGATCCTGGCTCGCGGCCAGGATTACAAAGGGTTTGCCTTCCATGCTCTCGTAGAAGTCCTGCATGTAGGGCATCTCCTGCCGGCAGGGACCGCACCAGGTTGCCCAGATGTTCAGCAGGACCACTTCGCCCTTGTGGTTCGAGAGGGAGTCCTCCCCCCCATCCAGCAACGGCAGCGTGAAGTCCGGCGCCACGTCACCTTCGACGACCGGCTCCGGTTTCTGCGACTGGTAGATGTAATAGACCCCGACGGCTATCGCTACGATCACCGCGAAGGCGATAATCGCGATCAGCACATCCTTCGGTTGCCAGCCCTCTTCGGACAACGGTATCTCGTCACTGTTCGTCTTCGTTTCAGGGTCACTCATGGGCGGTTTCTTTCCCAGGTCATCCCCGCGGCGTCATCCTCTGCGGACGCCGGAGGTTTTTCTTGACGGCATGCATTCAGTCGTGCGGTCTGCCTGTGGAATGAATCGGACTGGAGTGTAAGCATGGGTGAGTTCGCACAAAGGTATATTAGCACCTGGCAGATGATAAACCCAAGTCATTATCAGGCCGCATGGCTTATACATCTACAGCGGGTACCCACTTCTGCAGCCACTCGGTCATCAAGGTAAGCTCGCCGGTCGCGAGCACCAGCCCGAAGGCTACCAGGATTGCGCCCGAGACCACCTTGATCAGGCCGAAATGCCGCTTGATGACCGAGAATGTGCCGATCAGCTTCACGAACAGGAAACCGGAGAGGACGAAGGGCACGCCCATGCCCAGCGCGAACACGAACATCAAACTTGCGCCCGACAATGGGTCCTGCGTACCGATGGCCAGCATGATAACCGACCCCAGCAGCGGCCCGGTGCATGGTCCGATTCCGATGGAGAAAACCATGCCCGCGAGTATCACGCCCAACAGGCTTGCCGGTCGTTTCAACAGCCTGAAGCGCCTCTCCTTCTCGAGGAACGTCAGCGGAAACAGGCCCGCTGCGAAAGCAGCCAGTATCACCAGGCCGGCCACCAGGTAGACGATTGAATCCCGCACGACTTCAGAGCTGGTGGCATATACCTCATAACCGAATATCAGAGCTACGAACGCGGCGAACAGGCCCAGCGCCAGATATTTCTTCCTGACCGGCTGGTACCTGATGGCTTCTCCCAGCATGAAGGAGCCGAAAGCCGTGAGCAGGGTGCCGGCAAAGATCTCGAGGGCGCGCTTGCCTTCACCCGCAGAACTGGTGAAATAGGTAAGGAAGTCGCCAAGAGCGCTTCCGGCCCAGCCGGCGGCAGCGCCTTGCAGGGCGAAGAAAAAGGTGAAGCCGGCAACGAAAGCGATGCTGGCAACCGCCACCTTCTGGGTCTTGGCCCCCAGCTCATCCACTCCAACCCCGGAAACGAACGACAGGTATCCGGGCAGAAGCGGTAAAACGCATGGTGACAGGAACGCGGCCAGGCCGGCGATGAACGCCCAGACGAACGCCAGCAACGAGATCTCGGTGATAATCACGCCGGTGACATCCCGGGGAAAGCAGCAGTGTTCATGGAGCGTAAGTTGCGGGCGGCAACCGTGTCTGGTGCAGCCGCAAGGTCTTGAGTCGGCATCAGGATGTTTTCTCGATCATTGGGAACGCATTCTGGAGTGGATTCAATATAGCACACGGCCATAATGACTATCAACGAACCTCGGGGCGCCTGTGGACCCAGGCCAGGGCAAGGGCGGCCGCGAGCGTGGTAGCCAGAGCCAGCAGTTGCTGCTGCGTCTGCCCTATCCTGTCGAAACGCACGAATTCCACAAGGAAGCGCTCGAAGCCGGCCATCACCAGGTAGGCGAGGAAGAGCTCCCAGTCCCGCCTGAGCCGCGGCCACAGGTAGAGCAGAACGAAAAAGATAAGCAGCGACGCCCCGGCTTCATACAGCTGCGCCGGATGCACGGTCAAGCCCTCGGGGGTCGGCGGAGAACCCTGGGGGAACTCCATCGCCCATGGCAATGTCGACGGCCGCCCGTAATCGTCGCCGTTGAGGAAGCAGCCCATGCGGCCGAATGCGTAGCCGATGGCAATGGCGGGCGCTACGGCGTCCGCCGTCCTGCCGAGCGGCAGCTTGACGATCAACACTACCAGCAGCACGCCCAGGGTGCCCCCGATGAGCCCGCCGTACCAGACAAGGCCTGCACCGCTGAAGGCGGTTGTCATGGGGTTGTCCTGCAGGCGGTCCAGGTGCAGGAGCAGGTAGTGGATCTTGCTGCCGAGCAGGCCGCCGACGGCGGCGGCGATGGTCATCCAGTAGACATACTCCGGGTTGAGGCCCTTGCGCTTGAATCCGTAATAGGTGGTGACCCCCGCGGCTACGAAACCGAGGGCCATCATCAGCCCGAAGGAATGAAACGTGAAGGGGCCTATGGTCAGGAGTTCGGGATACATATTACCCATGAACTCTAGCACATCGACCATAAATAACTAATAAGACACTAAAGGTATTATTTGAGATGCCGATAATGCTTTCAAGACGAAAGTCTGACCACACTCGATAAGGGCAAACCCGTCGTGAGGCGGGGACGCAAAGCCAGGGGTCTCCAAGGGGGAGACAGCCCAGCCGCCGAAGCTTTTGAACTGAAGCTCGATCGTCTGGGCTGTAAGGCTTGCAGCCCAACATAGGTAGGCCGTAGCGGTTTGCGGCGTATCGCACTGAAGTTCAATTGCTTTGATAGGCAGCAAAGCAGTTGGACTTTTTTGTTGCTTTTTGCAAATGGGTAGGGATGAAGATTTCATCCACGCAATGGACTCAAGAGAGGGGTGCAAACAGGTGAAACGGTCAAGGAAGATAGGAATACTTGTAGCAGGTGCGACAATCATGGTTCTGGCGCTGGCGCTGGCCTCTGTGGGATATGGGGCCTCAACGGCGTCGGATCCGGTCACGGTGAGTGTCACCGTGGACGATTATATCTCCATCAGCAATCCCGGAGATGTGACGCTTGCGAACATCGCGGGCACGGGCGGATCAACCGAGAGCAGCGCCACGTGGACGGTGGCTACCAACAACGATGCGGGCTACAAGCTTGAAGTCACCGCTTCCTCGACACCGGCTCTCGCCAAGGGCGCCGATTCCTTCGCGGACTTCGTCGATGGCGGAACACCTATCCCCTGGTCTGTGGCAGCGGCCGACTCGGCTTTCGGTATCAGCGCCCAGGGTAACGCGACCTCCGCCGCCCTCTGGGGAAATCCCGGAGCCGGTTCCGGAAACTATCGCGGCCTGCAGGGAGCCACCGCGATTGAGGTCGCAAACAACAGCAACGAGACTGCGGGAGAGGATACGACCCTGTACTTCCGTGCAGAGGTAGGCGCATCGCACCTGCAGCCCAGCGGAACCTACTCCGCCAACCTGACAGTTACAGCCACGACGCTGTGATTGTATATACAACTTCATAGCAACACGTCAACGCAACAAGGTTCATGGCATGCGGCCCCCTCCTACCAGGGGGCCTTTGCCGTTCCTGGAGCGGGTTACACAGGGACCTAAAGTACTGAAACCACCTGCCGATGCAGGAATGACGCGTATTCGGAGCGAAGATTAGAATCTGAATCTATGGCAGGCAGATAACCGGTTATCAATAGATGCGGAATTCTCAACCCAACACAATAAAGGGGTTCACCGGTCCGGCGGTCTTCATGCTGGCGCTGTTGCTGTTCCTCGCCCTCGGCGCCGCGTCCGCCGCCGCATATACGGTCGAGAAGAACGATGATCAGGTCACGGGGCAGATAGTGATCTCCCCGACGAAGATCGAACTGAACATGGATCCGGGAGACCGCGCAACGCGCGAGATCTCGCTCACGAACCGCACTGGCGGGCCGGTCACCTTCCAGTTCTCCACTGAGGATTTCGAGGGCTCAAAGGATCCCGCCAAGGCGACGGTGTTCACGGGCGAGACGGACAGCCCCTGGGGAGCCAGCGACTGGATTGAGCCTGAGCTTTACAGCGTCGTTCTGGCCCAGGGCGAGACTCTTACCATGTCGGTCAAGGTCAGGGTTCCCCCCACCGCAGAGCCCGGCGGCCACTACGCAGCCCTTTTCGCTTCACGAACCATCGACCAGGTGGAGGATGGAGCGGCAATCAAGGTCACGGAACGCGTGGGCACCCTCTTCCTGATCACGGTTTCAGGCAACATCATCGCCGACGGCACGCTGGATAAGCCGGAGGTCAAGCTGTTCTCCGAGTATGGACCGGTGGATATCGGCCTGGTCTTCAACAACAACGGCAACGTCCATGTGAAACCCACCGGCAAAGTGGTCATCCGCAACATGTTCGGACAGACCGTAGCCGATATACCGGTCGAGGAATGGGTCGTGCTGCCGGAATCATCAAGACGTACCGTGGTGGAATGGAGTGGCAAGTATCATTTCGGCCGCTACACGGCGACAGCGGAGATCGGATACAGCGAGGACCGCTCGCTGCTGCTGTCCCAGACCTCCTTCTGGGTGATACCGTGGAAGATCGTGCTCGCCGTGCTGACAGGCCTGCTCGCGATCCTGATATTCGCCATCCTGATCCGCAAACGCTCGACAGGCGACAAAGAGACCCGCAGCCAGCTGGAAGCCGAACTGGAAAGGCTGCGGGCGGAGAAAGCGGGACAATACGCGGCTGCACAGGCTCACGGAGCACCCACTGATGCTGTGATGGGAACACCTTCAACCATGCCTGACAGCAACCTGGGCCAGCCTGCCCTGCCGGAAACCCGTGTAGCCCTGAACGAGATATTCCCCTCCATGAATGATACCCGCGTAGTCGACCTCAACGACCCTGATACGATCAAGCTCGTCAGGGAGATGGTCTATTCGCAGCTGGACATGGCCCGGATGCACATCAAGGAAGGCCACGCGACAGAGGCCAGGAGCAACCTGCTGGAGGCGCGCGCCGCCGCGCAGCGCATCGGACTGCTCTCCGAGATCGGCCCCATCGACGATATGCTCAAGTACCTCTCCTGAACACCGCCTGTTCCGGATTTCCCCTTCCCGGATAGACAAAATCCGGTTTCATTGATACCATCGTCATACTTGTTAATAACCATTTACGGCGGTGGTTGTCATCGATCTCTCCCTGTGCGGCAAAACGGGGTACAGGTGGATCTTGCTGTCGGCAGTTCTGGCAGTGATCCTCATGCTCATGCTTTCGTCTTCCGTCGCCACGGCTGACGCGACGGGATCGTCCGTCAGTGTCAGCGTCACCGTCGTCGATTCCCTGGCCGTCGGACCGGACGGCATGACGTCGCATTGCGCCGGCGTCATCAGGCTCAAGACCACGGATCCCGCCGTTGTTACCTATATAGTGCTTGACTGAAGTTTTCAGGCAGGAACCGGCAGAATGCCGCCGCCGCTCATCCAGGATGGACTCATTCGGGGTAGGCTGTATAGATGACGGCCGTGGAGTAGCTGCCGGAGACGGCCAGCGCCGGGACCGCGAGCCGGTAATCGAAGAGATATGTGGTTCCGTTCGAGGCTCCCTGGTTGCTGTCAATCACTGTCTCCGCCGGAGATTTTACCATCGGCTGATATAAAGCGTCGGGCAGCGCATCCCGCTTCCAGTTCAGGTTGGCGATGGCGATGCTGTTCCCGGGCGGGGTCGACTGCAGGTCATCGCCGGCCGAAACCTTCAACCCCCAGAGGCTGTTGGACTTGACCGTCAGCTTGACCGCATAGGGCGGCGCCAGCGTATCGCCGACTACATAGGTGGAACCCGCAGCCACATTGCCGAAGGCAACGGAGCTGGAGCCCGGGGTATTGTCGCGGTTCCAGGTCTCGTCGATGGTCATGGTGATTGTGCCGGGAGCGGGCACGTACTCTATCACCAGCCGGGGCCGCAGCGATGCGTCGACGCTGTAATCGGAGGCATAAAAATCCTTGTAGTCGCTCAGCGCCGTATCCTCGCTCGTCTTTCTCACCAGAACCCCGTGGTTCGCCGTGGTGCCGTTCACCCACTGCTGCGTGAGGCCCGCCAGGTCGAAGTCCAGCCAGACGCCGCTGACGGAGGGGGCGTTTGCCGTGGCCGCGGCGGTGCCGTTAAAATCGCCGCCGGCCGTGGTCCATGAGTTGACGCCGTCATAAGTCACCCAGGTGGCGCCGTCACCGCTGGCGGAACCGTCGCCGCTGCCCTCTGCCCAGGAGCGGCTGACTTCGTATACGCCCAGCTGCGGCGTGCTGCTGTCGGCCTGGGCATACTGGTAGAGGGACATGGTGGCGCTGTTGATGGTGGAGCCCGCCGGTATCGACGAGAGGTCGAAGGCCAGCAGCGCCCGCCTGCTCTCCGTGGCGGCGCCGTCGTTGCCTGCGGAGAGGCCGGTGGATGCTCCATAGTTGTAACTCTGGTCGGCGCTGGAAATCCAGGTATCGCTGCCCGCGGCCGGGTCCGGCTGCACCGTGATGGTCCGCGCCGTCTGGAAAACATGATCCCCTGACACGGCCTCGTTGCCCGAGGGGTCCATGGAACGGACACGATAGTGATAGACCGTATCCTGCGTCAGCCCCGCCAGGGGTACGGAGTGCTGGTTGACGATATTGCTGTCCAGCGTCGTCGTGGATCCGTAGCTGGTGGTAGTGCCATAATCAACCTGCGTCGTTGCGCCTTCGTCCGTGGACCACTTGATATCGGCGCTGGTGGTGGTCACATTTTCGGCGCGGACCTCGCCTATCTGCGGCGGCGTCACGTCATCCCCCAGCCACTCGATAGTCAGCTTCGGCCTCAGCGAGCGGTCATCGACGTACTCGGAGCTGAGGAACAGCTTGGCGTCGTTGCCGGCGGGGTTCTCGAAGTTCTGCTTGACCAGCACGCCGTAATTGGATACCAGGCCGTTGACCCAGGACTGGGTGAGCGTCGAGAGGTTCCAGTCGAGCCAGGCGCCGCTGGAGTCGGGCGCCGTGGTGCTGGCGCTGGCGGTCGCGGCATAATCGCCGCCCGCCGTGGCCCAGAGGCCGGTGCCGTCATAGCTCAGCCAGGTGGCGCCGTCGCCGGTGGCGGAGCCGCTGCCGCTGCCCTGGACCCAGTCGCGCGTCAGGTAATGGACGTCGAGCGTCGGCGTGCTGGTATCGGCCTGGCCCGCCTGGTAGAGGGACATGGTGGCGCTGTTGATGGTGGAACCCGCCGGTATCGTCGAGAGGTCGAAGGCCAGCGTTGTACGCAGGGTCCCCAGGCCGCCCGCGGCCTCGTCGCCGGCGCGCATGCTCGCCTCTGCGCCGTGGTTCCAGGTATTCTGGCCGCTGCCCAGGTAGGTGTCCCTGCCGATGCCCGGATATGGTTGCAGCACGGTGACGTTGGCGGTCTTGAACTGCTCCTCCGTCGAGTAGGAGACATTGCCCGCCTGGTCCGCCGAGCGCACGCGGTAATAATAGGTTGTGGACGGGTCCAGACCGGCGAGTCCCTGGCTGTGACCGGTCACCATGGACGGGTCCAGCGGCGTCGTCCACGTGTAAACCCCGGGACTGATGCCGTATTCGACCTGCGAGTCGGCGATCTCATCCGTGCTCCAGGTGATTGTTGCAGAAGCGCTGCCGATTGATACCGCCTGCACCGCCGAGATGGTAGGCGCATTATTGTCCACATTGACCTGCACCGAGGCGCTGCTGGTGTTATAAGCACGATCCGTAACGGTCAGGCGCAGGGTATAAAGGCCGTCGCCCACGGCGGTGGTATTCCAGGTCTCCAGGGTCCCGGCCACTACCGGCGCCGTCCCCGTGGAGCCGATCTGGTTCCACGAGGTGGGCGCGGCGCCGGCGCCGTATTCGAGCACGTAGTTATAGAAGGAATATGTATCGTCCGCCGTTCCATCGACCGGCAGAGCGCCGGAGATCCACGAACCGGATGCCGGTGAGGTTATCAATGCCGTCGGCGCGGAGGCGTCAATCTGCACCATACGTGACATCCTCAGTATTCTTTTTCTTGCACCATCACGAAGCTGCATATCCAGCCAGTACCAGTCGCCATCCGTATATCCTGACGCGGGCAGGGTGAGAGAGAAATCGTACCAGTTGCCAGCCTGGGTCACGGCCGGGGCTCTCCACCGTTTTATCCTTTTATCTGAGAAATCCTTCAGGTTCTGGCGTCGTCCCGTCCTCCGCGCGGAGTAAGTATTGCCATTACCATATGCCGATATATAAATGGTGGCGCCAGGTGCGAATGTATACGACTCATCGCTTCTGGCAATATCGCTGTAGAACTTCGCATATTGATTGAGTCCGACGATATCCAGCTGCTGCTCGAACTTGAACCTGGGTCCGGCGTTATCCCTGATTTCCCCCTTGATTTTTACATAATCAGGCAGTGATGCCGGCAGGGTAAGCGAGCCCTCGTAAGTATAGGGAGCAGTGAATGATGTCTGGGTCCAGTTAACCCGCAACAGCCGGTTATTCAGATAATCGATGAGCTCAAGCCTGCTTCTTCTTGAATCATTCGCCACGCGATCAGAGGTTACTCTCAGGTAAACAGTATCACCGGGATTGAACTCGGTTGTTTGAACGGTGCAGGCGGCGTCGGCGCAGATCTCGACCATATCGCCGTTAGCCGAGCTATAGGGGCCGGGTGGCCCTAACACGGCCTCGGAATGCACCGCAAATAGCAGCAACAAGCCCCAAGCGGCTGCGGTCAGGAAAAAAATAACAAATGTCCTGCTATTAACCGACAAGTAGTTCTCCTTGATGAAAAACCCGGACCCCAAGACCAAGGCTGAATCCTTCAAGCACCTCTATCCCGGTGGTTCCGATCAGCTGGAACCGCCGGGTTCAACTACTTGGTTTTTCGCCCTTTTGGAGGAAAAACATTAGTGAATACGGGCAGCAGGAGAGCGCCGGCGGCGGTCGCAGCCGCGATCACGCACAGCATCAGAATCAGGCGCCAGGGGACGATGACAAGCACGCTGGTTCTCTCGACGGGAACACCGATACCGGAGCTGAGGGTATGGCGCACCCGGCGAAGCGCGAAAGCAGGGGTGTTCGACCACTCCAGTTCGATGACGGCCGTCTCCCCCACAGCCAGTTCGGCGCTGTCGGCCGAGAGTACGATGTCATCGGAGAATGGTCCGGTTATACGCACCACCGACTCCAGCCTGGTGGGGAAATTGCCGTTATTGCGCCCTTCTGCAGTGAATAACAGGGCGCCGTTGGCGTCACTGAAGCGGGGAGCAGATAGACTCGCCTTGTCTATGGGGCGGATGATGTTTGCCTCAACCAGAACCACCACCTGCCCGGCGATGGTGACGTCGCGCTCCGACAGCGGCTCCGCGAGGAACAGGACCGTTGCCTTGCGTGCCTGCACTTCGGCGTCAGGCGAGACCCGGATCCACAGGCCGACTTCAGCCGATTCGCCGGGAGGGATCGTCAGTTCCTGCGGTTGCGCCTCGATCTTAAGCACCTTCGGTCCTTCCTCGTCTGCGAACTGCACCCTGGAGGAGACCAGCATCTCGTCAGTGGAAGAGTTGCGTATGGTGATCACTTCGCGGGTCTCGTCACCAACGGCCATCACCGGGGAGACCAGCGTGGGACTGATCTCGATGGCCATGTCCCCCTGTGCCGCGGCGTCATCAGCCGTGGCTCCCTGGAAGACAAAAGCCGCCAGAACAGCCGCCAGTGCGGCTGAAAGCAAGGATATTCTTCGGGGACCGGGCCTGCTCATCGCCATTAGCAATTCTGCGCCCGGGGCGCTAGACCTGCCGCGGAGACAACAAGGGGGCCAACGCCCGACCCGTGTAGGATCGCTTGCGGCCGCTCACTTCCTCGGGCGTCCCGGTAGCTACCACCATCCCGCCCCGGTCGCCGCCCTCCGGCCCCAGGTCGATGAGGTGGTCGGCGCACTTGACCACGTCAAGATTGTGTTCGATGACGACGACCGTGTTGCCGGCGTCCACCAGGCGTTGCAGCACCTCCAGCAATTTCTCGATATCGGCGAAGTGCAGGCCGGTGGTGGGTTCGTCCAGGATGTACAAGGTGCTGCCGGTTGCCACCTTGTTGAGCTCTGCGGAGAGCTTGACGCGCTGCGCCTCACCGCCGGAGAGGGTGGTCGCAGGCTGGCCCAGGCGGATGTAACCCAGACCCACGTCCACCATGGTCTGCAGCCTGCGGGCGATCCTGGGGATGGCGGCGAAGAATTCCAGGGCCCGGGAGGCGCTCATCTCCAGCACGTCGGCGATGTTCTTGCCCTTGAAGCGCACCTCCAGCGTCTCACGGTCATAGCGCTTGCCCTTGCAGACCTCACAGGGCACATAGATATCCGGGAGGAAGTGCATCTCTATCTTGATGGTGCCGTCACCGCGGCAGGCCTCGCAGCGGCCGCCCTTGACGTTGAAACTGAAACGGCCCGGTTTGTAGCCGCGCACCTTCGCCTCCGGAGTCACGGCGAACAGCTTCCTGATATGGTCGAAAACATTTGTATAGGTTGCCGGATTGGAGCGGGGCGTGCGGCCGATGGGCGACTGGTCGATGTTGATAACCTTGTCCAGCTGCTCCCTGCCCTCGATGTCGTCATGGTCACCGGGGACGTTGCGGGAGCGATAGACGTCGCGCGCCAGGGCACGGTAGAGGACATCGTTGACCAGAGTGGACTTGCCGGAGCCGGAGACGCCGGTGACGCAGACGAACCGCCCCAGGGGTATCTCCACGTCGATATCCTTGAGATTGTGCTCGCGGGCGCCGCGGATGGTTATGCTGCCGTTGTCTCCGGGGCGCCGGTCAGGGACGGGAATGCTTCGTTTGCCCGTAAGATAGGCTCCCGTGAGGCTGCGTCGCGACTTGAGTATCTTCGGCAGCGGCCCCTGGGCCACCACCTCCCCCCCGTGCTCGCCGGCTCCCGGTCCCATGTCGACGATGTGGTCGGCGGCGCGCATGGTCTCCTCATCATGCTCCACCACCAGCACCGTGTTGCCCAGGTCCCGCAGGCGCTGCAGCGTGCCGATCAGCTTCCTGTTGTCCCGCTGGTGCAGGCCGATGCTGGGCTCGTCCAGGATGTAGAGCACCCCCACCAGGCTGGAGCCTATCTGGGTAGCCAGGCGGATACGCTGGCCCTCGCCGCCGGAGAGGGTGCCGGCCATGCGGTCAAGCGTCAGGTAGCCCACGCCCACGTCGCTGAGGAACTTCAGCCGCTCCCGTATCTCCCTGATCACCCTGCCGCCGATGAGCTTCTCCGTCTCTGTCAGCTCGAGCCTGCCGAAGAAACGGAAGGAATCGGACACCGGCATCTGCGTCACCTGGTGGATATTGAGATCGGCCACGGTGACCGCCAGGCTCTCGGACTTGAGGCGGGCGCCGCCGCAGGCGGGGCAGTCATGCACGGTCATCAGCTTCTGTATCCAGTCGCGCATGGTGTTGGACTCGGTCTCGCGGTAACGGCGCTCCAGGTTGGGGATGATGCCGTTGAGCATGTAACTGCGGCGCGAACGTTGCCCCCGGCGCTCGTAGGTCTCGGTGGCGTCCGGCCCGTAGAGGATCAGGTTCAGCTGCTCCCCGGGCAGCTCGCCGATGGGCGCGTCCATGTCGATGTCGTAGTAGCGGGACATCCACTTGATCACGTGGCGGAAACCGGTGCTCCAGGGCAGCACCCTTGACTTGCGCAGGCTGACGGACTTGTCCGGGAAGAGCAGGTCGACGTCGATCTCCTCCTGGACGCCCAGGCCCGTGCACTTCTCGCAGGCCCCGTAGGGGCTGTTGAAAGAGAAGATGCGGGGGGCCAGCTCCGCCAGGCTCACACCGCAGTCCGGGCAGGCGAAGCGTTCGCTGAAAGTCGTCAGGTCTCCATCGGCGGTCTAGATGTCCACCAGCCCTCCGGCCAGGGCCGCCGCCGTCTCCACCGAGTCCGCCAGCCGGCGGCGGATGTCCGGCTTCATCATCAGCCGGTCGACGACGATGTCGATGTCGTGGCGGAAATTCCTGTCCAGGTCCGGCTCCTCGTCCAGCATGCGGATTTCGCCATCGATGCGGGCGCGGGTGAAGCCGTCGCGGCGCGCCGTCTCCAGCAGCTCGCGGAATTCCCCCTTGCGGCCGCGCACCAGGGGCGCCAGCACCATGAAGCGACTGTCGGCAGGCAGCTCCAGGATCTGGTCAACGATCTGCTGATGCGACTGGGCGGCGATGGGCTTGCCGCAGCTGGGGCAATGGGGCCTGCCGATGCGCGCATACAGCAACCGCAGGTAATCATAGATCTCGGTGACGGTCCCCACCGTCGAGCGCGGATTCTTGCTCAGCACCCGCTGGTCGATGGAGATGGCCGGTGAGAGGCCCTCGATGCTGTCCACGTCCGGCTTCTGCATCTGCCCCAGGAACTGGCGCGCGTAAGCCGAGAGCGACTCCACGTAGCGGCGCTGCCCCTCGGCGTAGATGGTATCGAACGCCAGCGAGCTCTTGCCGGAGCCCGAGAGGCCCGTTATCACCACCATGCGGTCGCGCGGCAACTTCAGCGATATGTCCTTGAGGTTGTGCTCGCGGGCGCCGCGGATGACGATCTCTTCCTTCACCTGCCTGCCTTTCCCTTGCGGGCGTTGCCCTTCAGCCCTTTCACAAGTTCCTTGATCTGGTCGCGCAGCTTAGCCGCGTATTCGAACTTCAGCTCCTCGGCGGCGGCGAACATCTCCTCCTCAAGCATGGCGACGGCCTCGTCGATCTCCTCGCTGCTCATCTTCCTGTCCGCCTTGCGCACGCGCCCGGCCTTGTAGGGGACCGTGGGCTCTCCCAGCATGGAGCTCATGTCGGAGACGCCCTTGATGATGGTCCTGGGCTCGATGCCGTGCTCCTCATTATAGGCGAACTGTATCCGCCGGCGGCGTTCCGTCTCCTCCATGGCCCGGCGCATGGCGCCGGTGACCTTGTCGGCGTACATGATCACCCTGCCGTGCACGTTGCGGGCGGCGCGGCCGATGGTCTGTATGAGGGCGATCTCGCCGCGCAGGAAGCCCTCCTTGTCGGCGTCGAGGATGGCCACCAGGGTCACCTCGGGCAGGTCCAGCCCCTCGCGCAGCAGGTTGACCCCGACCAGTACGTCGAACTCCCCCAGCCTCAGGTCGCGGATGATCTCGATGCGCTCCAGCGTATCGATGTCCGAGTGCAGGTACTTGACTTTGAAGCCCGATTCCAGCAGGTAGTCCGTAAGGTCCTCCGCCATCTTCTTGGTCAGCGTCGTCACCAGCGTGCGCTCGCCGGCCTCGACACGGCCGCGCACCTCGTTCATCAGGTCATCCACCTGGTGCTCCGTTGCCCGCACCTCCACCTGCGGATCAACCAGCCCCGTAGGCCTGATGACCTGCTCCACCACCCTGTCGCTGTGCTCCAGCTCCCAGGGGCCGGGTGTGGCGCTGACGCAGAGCATCTGCGGCACCCGCTCAAGGAATTCGTCGAAACGCAGGGGGCGGTTGTCCAGCGCCGACGGCAGGCGGAATCCGTAATCCACCAGGGTCTGCTTGCGGGAGCGGTCACCGTTGAACATGCCGCCGATCTGGGGGATTGTGTTATGGGATTCGTCGACCATCACCAGGAAATCATCGGGGAAGAAATCCAGCAGCGTATTGGGAGGCTCGCCGGGGGCGCGTCCGTCGAGGATGCGTGAGTAATTCTCGATGCCCGAGCAGTAGCCGGTCTCCCGGAGCATCTCCATGTCGTAGCGCGTGCGCATCAGGATGCGGTGCGCTTCCAGCTCCTTGCCCTCCCGCTTGAACTCCTCGACCCGCTGCTGCATCTCCGCCTCTATCTCCCCGAGGGCGCGCTCGATGGTCTCAGAGCTGGTGACGAAATGGGTGGCCGGGTAGATGGCCACGTGCTTGAGCTCGTCGATGATCTCGCCGCTCAGGGGCTCCAGGCGCTGGATGCGCTCCACCTCGTCGCCGTAGAAGGAGATGCGCAGGATGTTGTCCTCATAGGCCGGGTGCACGTCCAGCACGTCGCCGCGCAGGCGGAACTGGCCACGGCCGAAATCGAAATCGCCGCGGCTGTACATGATGTCCACCAGCCGCCGCGTCACGGACTCCAGGCCGGGTTCATCCCCCTCTTTGAGCAGCACCATCTTCGCCAGGTATTCCTCCGGGGAGCCGAGGCCGTAGATGCAGGAGACGCTGGCGACGATGACCACGTCGGAGCGCGAGAGGATGGCGCTGGTGGCGGCGTGGCGCAGCCGGTCGATCTCCTCGTTGATGTTGGTGTCCTTCTCGATGTAGGTGTCGGAGGCGGGCAGGTAGGCCTCCGGCTGGTAATAATCGTAGTAGCTGACGAAGTACTCGACGGCGTTGTCGGGCAGGAACTCCTTGAACTCGTTGCACAGCTGCGCCGCCAGGGTCTTGTTGTGGGCCATCACCAGGGTGGGTTTGCCCACGCGGGCGATGACGTTGGCCATGGTGAAGGTCTTGCCGGAGCCGGTGACGCCCAGCAGCGTCTCATAGCGCTCACCCGCCATGATGCCCTCGGCGAGCCGTTCGATCGCTTCAGGCTGGTCTCCTGTGGGCTGGTAGCCGGCGTTGACGCGGAAGGGCGGCATCTCAGATCTGCAGCTCCCGGCTGTAGGCTTTGCGGAAGGCGTCCCTGCCCTCCATCACGCCGGCGACGAATGAACGGGTCTCGTCGTAAGGGATGTCCAGCAGTGAATCGAAGGGCCTCCCGGCGGCGCTGGCTGAAGCCTGCCAGCTGTCCACGTTCTCCACGCCTCCGTTGTAGGCGGCAAGCGCCAGCACCTCGGAGCCGTCGTAGCGGTCGAGCAGGTAAGCCAGGTACCAGGTGCCGTAGGCGATATTGACTCTCGGGTCATCCAGGTCGGTGATAGCGAACCCGGTCCCCCCCGTCTTGCCGGCGATCCAGTTCGCCGTGTCCGGCATCAGCTGCATCAGCCCCAGGGCGCCGGCGTCGGAGCTGGAGGCCGGATCGAAGCCGCTCTCCTCGTTGATGACCGACGCTACCAGTGCCGGGTCCAGGCCGTTGTCGGCCGAACTGGCAACGATGAATTCCTCGTACTCAAGCGGATACCAGTAGCGCACGTACCAGCCGGGCTGCGACAGGTGAACGATGAGAGCGGCCACCACCAGCGACAGGAACAGCAATAACGATACAGCGAAAAGTTTGATCAGCCTGCCTGCCAAGAGGTATCAGTCCCCGTTGCCGCGGGCCAGCTCGTAGACCTTGTCCACGAACCCCTCCAGCTCCTCAAGCGAACCCGTGTTCTCGAATACCATGTGGCAGAAGGGCTCCCTCTCCCCGTCGGACAGCTGGTGGGCATCGCGCCTGTCGAAATCTCCGGCCTCGATGCCGCGGGCCCGGCGCGCCCTCCTGATCTCCCGGGGAGCCGTTATCAGTATGATGTAATCGAACATCCGCTCCATCTCCGCCTCCAGCAGCATCGGCACCTCGACCACCGCCAGCGGCGCTTCCTGCTGCTCCGGCTGATCCAGCCATGCGGCCACCCGTTCGCGGACCAGCGGGAACAGCACCTGCTGCAGGTCCTGCAGCCTGTCCTCGTCCCTGAAGACCAGGGCGGCCAACTGCCGCCTCCCCGCTTCTCCGGCATCAATTTCGTCCAGGCCCAGCCCTTCCGAGACCCGCCGCCGCACCGCTTCGTCGGCAAGCAGCTGGTGGACGACCGCATCGGTGCTGAGTACCGCCGCGCCGCGGTCCGCCAACATGGAGAGGACGGTGCTCTTTCCGGATGAGATACGGCCGGTCAGGGCCATCCTCACCGGCTTTGCATTTCCGGCTCTTTTCTCGCCCGCTGGCATTGCTGTCCAGGCCCTCCCGTCCTTAGTCATACTACTTTGAACACAAGTCCGCACATGGCAATCGTAAGGCCGCGGGCGGACGTGAAAACAAAAGCGCCCCGCCGCAGGCGGGGCGCTTCAAACCTTGAGATATCAGGTTTCTATTCGCTTTCCGGAGCCTCGTCCCCATCCTCGTCGGTTGAGTCCGTGGCTTCGCCGCCTTCAGAGGTAGTATCTTCAACTTCAGTCTCATCGGCAAGCTTGAGGTCGACAACGGCGTCGGCGGCGGCTTCCCCGTCAGCTTCAGCTTCCGCCTCCGCTTCAGTATCGGCCGATGCCTCCGGCGGTCCGTCGGGGAAAACGTCGTCGCTGAGGCCGAGGCTGTCCGCTTCCACGTATTCCTCCTCGGGCTCGGCGGCTTCGGGGGCCGCGGCCTCTGCTGCAGCCTCAGCGTCCTCTTCTCCGGCCGCCTCCTCTTCACCATCAGCCTCCACGTCCTCGTGCAGGCGCTTGATGCTCAGGGAAAGCCGGCGGCGGTCCGCGTCGATCTCGATCACCTTGACCTCGATCTCGTCCCCTACGGAGACAATCTCCTCCGGCTTCTCCACGTGGTGGTCGGCCAGTTCGGAGATATGCACCAGGCCCTCGATGCCCTCCTGGATCTGCACGAAGGTGCCGAAGCTCACCAGCTTGGTCACCTTGCCGGTAAGTACATCGCCCACCTGGTGGGCGTCCATCAGGCTCTTCCAGGGATCCTCCTGGGTCTGTTTCAGTCCCAGCGATACGCGCTGGCGCTCGCGGTCGATGTCCAGCACCTTCACCTTGACCTCCTGTCCCACGGTGAGCACCTCAGACGGGTGGTTCACGTGGCCCCAGGAGAGTTCGGAGATGTGAATCAGGCCGTCGATGCCCTCCAGGTCCACGAAGGCCCCGAAATCGACGATGTTGGAGATGACGCCGGTGACGATGTCGTCGGGGTTGAGGTTGTCCAGGATCTGCTCCCGCACCTCCTTGCGCTCCTCCTCCAGCACAGCGCGGCGCGACAGCACCACGTTGTTGCGGCTGCGGTTGAGCTCGATAACCTTGCAGGTGAGCACCCGGCCCATGTATTCATCCAGGTTCTGAATGCGGCGGATATCCACCAGCGAGGCGGGCAGGAAGCCCCTGACGCCCAGGTCCAGGATCAGGCCGCCCTTGACGACCTCGATGACCGTGCCGTCGATGGTCTCGCCCTTCTGTTCCACGCCCTGGATGCGCTGCCAGGCCTGCTCGAAGCGCGCCCGCTTCTTGGAGAGGATCAGCCGCCCCTCCGCATCCTCCTTCTGCATGACAAGAGCGTCGATCCTGTCACCGACGCTCACCTCGTCATCAGTATTGACGGACTTGCGGATGGACAGCTCGTTTGCCGGGATCACGCCTTCCGACTTGTAGCCGATATCCACGAGGATCTCGTCCTTGTCAACGCGGACGACCTCGCCGCTGACGATATCCCCCTCTTCGAAGATGTTGATTGTCACGTCGTAGTTGGGCTCTTCCTTCCCGTCTACGATCTTGATCAGGCCGTTGCTTCCCTCTACGAGTTCTACTTCTTCTTGGTTGGTTGAGTTTTGCATGTTGACTGTTTTCAGCTCCCTTTACAAAAAATTGGCGCAAAGCGCTAACAGCACTCTGCTGCCAGAAGTCATTATACATAAAGGTTCACGCCGATGCGAAGCGAATGCGCCTCAATGTCCGGGCTTCGCCTCGAGCCAGGTGGCGCCGCTCCCCACATCCACCACCAGCGGCGGCTCCATCTCCCAGGCCGCCGTCATCTCGCTGCGCGCCAGCTCCGCCACGGCCTCCGCCTCATCTTCGTGAGCATCAAAGACCAGCTCGTCATGGACCTGGAGCACCAGCAGCGCCTCCAGGCTCTCCTCTCCCAGCCGCCCGTGGATGTTGACCATGGCCAGCTTGATGATATCGGCGGCGCTGCCCTGGATGACCGTGTTCACCGCCAGGCGCTCCCCCAGGCGCCGCACCCGCTCCTCATGGGAGCGCAGTTCCGGCACCGGGCGCCGGCGCCCGAGGATAGTGGTCACGAAACCGTCTTCCGTAGCCCTGTCGATGATCTCCTGCCGGAAGCCGGCGACGCGGCCGTAGCGCTCCAGGTAGGCCTCGATATAACCGGCGGCCTCATCCTGCGGTATATCCAGCTGCTCCGCCAGGCCGAAGGCACTGATGCCGTAGATGATGCCGAAGTTGACAGCCTTGGCGCGGCCGCGCTGGGTGCTGGTGACCTGCTCCGGGCTGACGCCGAAGACCTCGGCAGCCGTCGCCCTGTGGATATCCTCGCCGGCGGCGAAGGCCCGCTTGAGTCCCGGCTCATCCGAGAGGTGCGCCAGGATACGCAGCTCCACCTGGGAATAGTCGGCGGTCACCAGCAGGCGGTCCTCGCCGGCGATGAAACAATCGCGGATCTTCTCGCCCAGGGGCGTGCGCACCGGGATGTTCTGCAGGTTGGGGTCGCTGGACGAAAGACGCCCGGTGGCCGTCACCGTCTGGTTGAAAGTGGTATGGATGCGCCAGCTCTGCTGGTCGGCCAGCCCCGGCAGCGCCTGGATATAGGTATTGTTGAGCTTGGCCAGCTCCCGGTATTCCTCCACCATCCCGATTATCGGATGCCTGTCCCGGAGCCCCCTGAGCACGGAGGCGTCGGTTGAATACCCGGTCTTCGTCTTCTTGCCGGGAGGCAGCTTCAGTTTCTCGAAGAGGACGACGGATAGCTGCTTCGGGGAATCGATGTTAAAGCGTTCCCCTGCCAACTCGCAAATCTCGTCCGCCAGCTGGTCGAGCTGGTCCGAGACCTTGGCCGCCAGCTCCCCCAGCCGCGGCAGGTCGATGCGAATGCCTGCCGCCTCCATCTCCGCGAGTACGCGCACCAGGGGCATCTCCACATCACGGAACAGCTCCATGAGGCCCTGGCTTTCCAGCCTGCCGGCCTGATATGCGGCGACCCCCCACGCCCGGGCGGCGGCGGTGGCCAGGTCCAGCTCACCGGTGCGTTCCGTGGCTACGCGGACGCGCACACCGGCCGTCGACGCCAGCTGCTCGAGCTCATAGGTACGGGCCGAGGGTTTCAGCAGATACGCCGCCACCAGGGTGTCGTGGCCCGCGTCCGCAGGCACTGCCGGCGCCAGCCGCAGCAGCGCCTTGCTGTCGTGGGTGATGATGCGCATGGGGCCGTCATCGCGGCCCTGTTCCCCGGAAACAAATAGTGTCGTCAGCTGTTCCATCGCAAGAGTGGTGAACAGCACCTGTTGCGAGCCTCCGTTTTCCTCCGTCCCGGCCTTTCCCTGGATGCAAACTGCGAGGTTGACACTGTCTCCGTCCCGCTTGAAAGCTATGGCGGCCCCGGCGGCGGCGGCGACCGCCCGTTCCAGGACGCCGGCGCTGACCCTGCTGACCCGGAGTTGCTCGCCGTCCTCCTCTGGGGCCTCCAGCAGTCCCAGTTCTTCCAGGCGGGCGGCCAGGGTGCTGAACTCGAAGCGGTCCAGGACCCGGCGCAGGCGCGTGTGGTCCGGCTCACCCGGCCTGACGGTGGCGGCGTCGATGTCCAGGGGCACCTCGTCGTACATGGTGGCCAGCTCCTTGGAGAAAAGGGCCTGGTCGCCGTATTCCTCCAGCAGCTGCCGGCGCTTGCCCTTGAGGTCGTCCAGGTGATTCAGCAGCTCCTCCAGGGTGGGATAGTCCGCCAGCAGGGCGGCGGCTGTCTTGTCGCCGATGCCCGGCACGCCCGGGATGTTATCGGACGTGTCCCCCTTGAGGCCGATGAAATCCGGCACCTTGGCCGGCGGGATACCGTACTTCTCCCTGACGGCGTCCGCATCATAGACCTTCACATCCGAGACTCCCCTGGTGTTGGACATCACGTAGATGTCGTCCCCCACCAGCTGCAGGGCGTCGCGGTCGGCGGTGACGATGACCGCCTTCTGCTTCTGGGCCCGCGCCTCGCGGGCGAGGGTGGCGAGGATGTCGTCCGCCTCGTAGCCCTCCTTCTTCAGCGTCTCGAAGCCGAAGGCCTCCACCAGCCCGTCGAACTCCTGCATCTGTTGCGCCAGCGGGTCGGGCATGGGCTTGCGGCCGGCCTTGTATTCCTCGAACTGCTCATGGCGGAAGACGCGCTTGCCCGCGTCCCATGCCACAACTACCCCCGAGGGCTGGTAATCGTTGATGATCTTCACCAGCATAGTGGAAAAGCCGTAGAGGGCGTTGGTGGGGAAACCATCGCTGGTGGCGATGCTCTCGGGCAGGGCGTAGAAGGCGCGGTAGGCAAGGCTGTTGCCGTCGATGAGGAAGAGGGCTCCCTTGAGGTCCGGATCGCCCATGGCGGCCTACTCGGCGGTGGGGGCGCGCCCCATCAGTTCCGCCACCGCCAGCAGCACGTCCTTGCCCTCGTAGATAACCTCGCAGACCTGCTCCGTGATCGGCATCTCCAGGTCCGCCTGGGCCGCCAGTTCATAGACGGAGCGGGCGCTGGTCAGCCCCTCGGCCACCATGCCCATCTCCTGCTCCGCCTCCTCGGCGGTCCTGCCCTGGGCGATCAGCTCCCCCGCCCGGCGGTTGCGGCTGTGACGGCTGGTGCAGGTGGCGATCAGGTCGCCCATGCCCGCGAGGCCGGAAAAAGTCCTGGGGTCGGCGCCCATCCTGTCCCCCAGCCGGGACATCTCCGCCAGCCCCCTGGTCATCAGGCTGGCCTTGGTGTTGTCGCCGAAGCCGAGGCCGTCGCTCATGCCGGCGGCGAGGGCGATGACGTTCTTGGTGGCGCCGCAAAACTCGACGCCCACCACGTCCTTATTGATGTATGCCCTGAAACTAGGTGATGAGATCAGCTTCTGTATCTGCGACGCCAGCCTCTGGTTGGCCGAGGCGATGGTGGTAGCCGAGGGTATGTCGAAGGCCACCTCCTCGGCATGGTTGGGCCCGGACAGTACGGCTACACGCTGGGATGCGGGCGCCGGCAGCTCAGCGGCCAGCACCTGCGACATGCGCTTGAGCGTCCCCGGCTCCAGGCCCTTGGTAAGACTCAGTACCGGCGCCTCGTCGCTGATCTGCGGGAGCAGCTTGTGTGTGACCTCGCGAAAGGCCTTGCTGGGCACGGACACCACCACCAGGTCCGCCAGCTGCAGCTTGTTGTCCTCGAACGACGAGGCCAGCAGCTCCGCAGGCAGCTCCACGTTGTCCAGATAATCGGGATTGCGGTGGCTGCGGCTTATCTCTTCGGCCTGGTAGGGCCGGCGGCAGACCAGCTCGGTCATCACTCCCGCCTTCACCAGCAGGCGCGCGAAGGCCGTCCCCCAGCTGCCGCCGCCGATGACAGCGGCGCGGGTCGATGCGGCGCTCTCCAGGGGGGCGGCGCTCATCTGGACGGCTCCTCCCATTCGAAGGCATCCAGGTCCAGGTCGGCGTCCCCGCTCGTATCGTCCGCCGTCCGTCGCTCGTTCGTCGTTCCTGGTTCTGTCGCCTGCAGGCGGTCCGCCGGCCGCGGGTCCGTCAGCTGCGGGCGGTCCATCGTCTCGCGGCTGCGTTTGCGTGCGTGGCCGTTTGAGCGGCGACTCCAGGGCATGTCCACGCGGTCCTCCTCGCCGCGGGAGATACGCCTGATGTTGGAGCGGTGGGCATAGAAGACAATGGCGGTTCCCAGCAGGGTGAATATTATGTACTCGACCGGCTGCCCGGTCACCAGGGTGGCGGCGCTGAGACCGCTGGCGGCGCTGAGCGACGCCACGGAGACACGCCTGTCAACCGCCAGCACCAGCCAGAAGATGGCGAAAGCCAGCAGGAACAGCCAGGGCATCATCGCCAGGATGGCGCCGCCGCCGGTGGCGACCCCCTTGCCGCCCTTGCCCTTGAGGAAGAGGGACCAGTTATGGCCGGCGATGGCGGCTCCCGCCACCAGTACCGTCACCAGCGCCGCGTTTTCCTCCGGCGCCACCTGTGAAACCACCAGCACGGGCAGGAACCCTTTGGCCAGGTCACCGGCGAAGACCAGCAGCCCAGCCTGCTTCCCCAGCACCCGGAAGACATTGGTGGTGCCCGTGTTGCCGCTTCCCTGCTCGCGGACGTCAACGCCGTAGATACCTTTGCCGATCACCAGCGCGAAGGGTATGGAGCCAAGCAGATAGGCCGTGATTATCAGGATTATCGCCAGAACCATGCTCATGCCTCGCTTATCGCTTCCTTTTGCCCTTGAACTGTATCACCAACGGGCAACCATGGTAACCGAAACGCTCGCGCAGTTCGTTCTCGATATAAGTGGCGTAGGCCTTTGTCAGCAGGCCCTTGTCGTTCACCTGGATGACGATGCGCGGCGGCGCCGTACCCGGCTGGCTGATGTAGTACATCTTCAAAAGCCTGCCGCGCACCGACGGCGGCGAGTGCTCGGTCTTGATCTCCTGGAGGAAGCGGTTGAGCTCACGGGTGGGAATATGGGAGATATAAAGGCCGAAGAGGTGCTGCACCAGCGGCAGGATGTCCCTGACGCCACGGCCGGTCTCCGCCGAGACCGCCAGGTACGGCGGCTTCAGCGTGGTCTTGCGGGCCAGGCGCCAGCGCAGGTCGTCCAGGTCCAGCTGGGCGATGTCCCACTTGTTCAACAGCAGGGCGCAGGCACACTTGCGCTTCATGGCCTCGTCGATGATGGTGAGGTCGTAATCGGTGAAGCCGACGGTGGTATCGATGACCACCAGCGCCACGTTGGCCTTGTTCATGGCCTCAAGGGCGCGCACGCGGCTGTAATATTCAACGTCCTCCTTGAGCTTGCCGGGGCGCCTGAGGCCGGCGGTATCGATAAAGCGCAGGGTCTCCCCTTCCAGCTCCACCACCGTGTCGATACTGTCGCGGGTGGTGCCCGGCTCGGCGGAGACGATTACGCGCTCCTCCCCCAGCAGCCGGTTGAGCATGGAGGATTTGCCGGCGTTGGGGCGGCCGACGAGGGCGACGCGAATCTGCTCCCTGGTGACCGCCTCCGCCAGCACGAACTGGTCCTCGAGGCGGTCCACCACCAGGTCCAGCAGGTCGCCGCTGCCGGCGCCGTGCAGGGCGCTCACGGGGATCGGGTCCCCCATGCCCAGAGTGTAAAAGTCGGCGATGGCGCTGCCGGCGTTGCTGAAATCGTCGATCTTGTTGACCACCAGCAGCGCCGGGCGGCCGCTGCGGCGCACGATCTGCGCCAGGTCCTCATCGCCGGGGCCGATGCCGGTAACACCGTCGACCACCAGGATGATAAGCGCCGCCTCGCTGATGGCCGCCTCCACCTGTGACCTGATCTGGCGGGCCATGCGGCGGCGGTCCGAGGTGTCGACGCCGCCGGTGTCCACCAGGGTGAAGGCGCGGCCGTTCCACTCTACCGGCACCTCCTTGCGGTCGCGGGTGACGCCGGCGTCGGCGTGCACCACCGCGTCCCGCCTGCCGGCAAGCCGGTTCAGCAGGGTGGACTTCCCCACGTTGGGATAACCGACGATGGCCACTTTGGGTGAACCGTTCATGGGGGGAATCTTATCAGTTTGGGCCGCCGATGAGGTGTCTTGCAGGCGCTGCCGGGACGAAGCGTCCGGCTAGAGCGGCGGGGAGGGCGTCGCTGTGGACGGGAGCGTCTCGTTGAGCTCCGCAAGCGTCAAGCCGTCTAGGAAGCGAGGCTCTTCTCTGCCGCTTAGACAGAATTCGGGCAGCAGCAGCAGGTCCTTCCGCCCGAGACCCATAGCCTCAGCGGCTCTGACGATATCTCTTCCCCCCAGCAGGCCGGTCACGGTCACATGAGGACCAAACAGGCGGTTGCCCGCTACCAGAGTGCTGACAGCCGCCTGGCTCTTCCGTGACAGTTTTTCGCACGCCGCCTGGACAACCGGAGCGCCCAGGGTTCCCGTCAGCAGGTAAACCCCGCCCTCCGGCGGCATGGCTTGCAGGCGATGCTGCAAGTCCTCAAGGTTCTCGAGGAAACTGGCGGCGATGCCGATGCCGTTCTCGTACTGGGGGTAGTTATCGTAGGCCTGCGGCACGGGCAGAGGCTCGGCCGCCAGCAGGTAGAATTCATCCGCAGCGTAGGCGAAACGGGAACCGCGGTCTCGACGGAAACCAGCCTGAAGCTCGTTGATGGTAGCGAGCACGGTGAGACTCTCCTCGGCGTTCACGGGCCGGAGTCCCGGTCCGGAATGGGTTGCCGCATATTCTGCGGATAGGGAAACCGGTACTACGCCGACGCTGATTACGCCCGGGAAGTCATCCGCCAGCTCGGTAATGGTCTGCGTGAGCACGGCACCGTCGTTTACGCCGGGACAGAGGACCACCTGGACATGCAGTTCGATGCCCTGCTCTCCTAAATGCCGGAGATTGTTCAGGCCCCGGGACGCCACGGACTCCCTCACGCCCATTAGTTCCGCGCGTATGGCGGTGTCGGTGGCGTGCACTGAGACATACAGGGGACCCAGTCGCTGGCAGACGACGCGTTCCAGATCGCGCCCGGAAAGATTGTTCAGCGTAATGAAGTTGCCCCCGAGAAAGGAGAGGCGGAAGTCGTCGTCCCTGACATAGAGCGGCGGCCGCAGCCCCGGCGGCAGCTGGTCGACGAAGCAGAAGACGCAATTGCAGGCACAGGTGCGCACGCGGTCGAAGACGGCCGACTGGAAGCTGATACCGGGATCTCCGGGGTCGGAGGGGAGCCTGAGCTCCAGTTGCCGCCCGCCCCGCTCCAGCAGCAGCCGCACTCCCGGCTCCACGTGGAACTGATAGTCGATTACGTCCCTGAGTCCGTGGCCGTCGATGCTTAGCAGGACATCGCCCGGGATGATGCCTGCTGCGGCGGCCGGGCTGCCTTCGGCGACGGCGGTGATCCTGCCGCCGCGGCCGCTGCCTGCTCCTGATGAACCTCGTTTTTCCTCCATGCCTGCATGATAAACTATTGTTTGTTGATTTCGTTAACCAACGTCCCCGGTGGGCCGGTGGGCAGTTTAGAACACCGCCGGTAAAGCCATAATCAACTTATGAACGCCAAGGTCATCAACGGCGAGCAGACGATCATTATCCGCGACCCGGACAGCATCTACCTATCTGAGCGCGCGGTGGATAACGGCAGCTTGCGGGGCCGCTGGCATTTCTCATATGGGGATTATCATCACCGCGACTACACCCATTTCGGGAGCCTGCGCCTGCTGAACGACGAAACGCTGTCGCCCGGAGCATCACTGCCGGCTCATCCCCACAGGAATGTCGAGGTGGTAACCTGCTGCGTCACAGGAGAGTTGCGCGTGGAACATGCGGGAAGCACAGGCGCTGACGGGGGATGTGGTGATGATGACGTCTCCGGCATGCATGGCGGTACCGTTCTCAGGCAGGGATGGGTGCAACATGTCACCGCCGGCCGTGGCCTTTGCCAGGCCGAAGCCAATAACCTGCCAGACGAACCGTCACGTTTCATACGGATGTGGTTCCTGCCGTCGGCGGCCGACCTCGACCCCGTGAAGGAAACGCGCCGCGTCGAGCGGCGGCAGCGCGCCAACCGCTTCCTGCCGCTTGCAAGTGATTCCGCAGAGGGCGCCCTTCACATCGCCTCGGACGCGACCGTCTACGCTTGCTGCCTGGGCAGGGGCAGGATGTCCACATACGAAATCGGCACCGGCCGGGGTCTGTACCTGTATGTGGTTGAAGGGGGACCGGTACTGCTTAACGGGACCGCCATGCCCGCTCTGGCCGCCGCCAAGGTCATCGGCGGTGATGAGATAGGAGTGCGCGCGGACGACGATGCGGAGCTGCTGCTGGTGGATGTACCCCTGGCTTTCGACCCCCGCACCTGCTGAAGCGGCCGGCCGTTGCTTTAGTCATCCAGCTGCCCCTATTCCTCCTCGATGCCGTACTTCTTGATCTTGCGCCAGAGGGAGACGCGGTCGATGCCGAGGATCTTGGCCGCCGCCGTCTTGTTGCCGCCGGTCTCCTTGAGCACCCACTGGATGTAGGATACCTCCTGTTCCTCCAGGGACGGCAGCCTGCCCTCCTTGCGGCGGAAGGTCTTGATGTTGAGCTCCTTGAAGTCCTGTGGCAGGTGGGCCATCTCGATGGTATGCTCGTGGGCCAGGGCTGCGCCACGCTCGATGATGTTCTCCAGCTCGCGCACGTTGCCGGGAAAATCGTAGTTCATCAGCATGCCCAGCACCGCCGGCGATATCTCGCGCACGTCCTTGTCCATCAGCGCCGAATATTTCTTCATGAAGTACTGGCTGAGCAGCGGGATGTCGTCGCGCCGCTCAGACAGAGGCGGGATGTTCAGCGAGACCACGTTGAGGCGGTAGTAGAGGTCGTTGCGGAAGTTGTCCTCGCGCACCGCCTCCCCCAGGTCGCGGTCCGACGCGGCCACCACGCGCACGTCCACCTCAACCGGCTCCGTGCCGCCGAGCCTGAGCAGCTCCTTCTCCTGCAGCACCCGCAGCAGGCGCACCTGGATCGCCGGTGACATCTCCAGGATCTCGTCCAGGTAGAGGGTGCCGCCCGATGACACCTCCAGCATGCCCTTCTTGACCGCGTCGGCGCCGGTGAAGGCTCCCTGCTCGTGGCCGAAGAGCTCGTTGGTCAGCAGGTCCTCGGACATGGAGCTGCAGTTGACAGCATAGAAGGGGCCCTCAGCCCGGTTGCTCATATAGTGGATGTAGCGGCCGAACAGCTCCTTGCCGGTGCCGGTCTCGCCGGTGATGAGCACATTGCAGTCCGTGGGCGCTATCTGCCTGGCGGTCTCCAGCAGCCCCTCCACCACCGGGTTCTGCGTGATCACCTTCACCTTGCCTTCGTACTTCTCCACCTGCCGCCTCAGCTCCAGGTTCTCGCGCCGCAGCTGCACGCGCTCGACGGCGGAGCGGACGATCTTGCGCACCTCGTCCAGCTTGAAGGGCTTGCCTATATAGTCATAGGCCCCTTTCTTCATGGTCTCGACGGCCGAAGGTATGGAGGCGTAGGCGGTAATCAGGATAACCTCGGTCTCCGGGTGCAGTTGCTTGGTGCGCTCCAGCACCTGGACGCCGTCCACCTTCTCCATTCTCAGGTCCGTCAGCACCAGGTCGAACTCCCGGCCCTCCAGCAGCTCCAGGGCATGGGTGCCGCTGAGGGTTCCGGTGACATCGTAGCCCTCCTTCTTCATCACGTGCTGCAGGTTCTTCAGTGCCGACTGCTCGTCTTCTACTATCAATACCCTGCCGTTATTCATCGTTGTGCATCTCCTTGGTGGGAAGGGTGATCGTGAACACTGTCCCCTTGTCGGGGAAGCTGTCTACATGTATGGAGCCGTGGTGCTCCTCGATGATGTTGTGGACGATGAAGAGCCCCAGCCCGTAGCCGCCGCTCTTCTTCTTGCTGGAGAAGAAGGGGTCGAAGACCTGGTTGAGGGTCTCCGGGTCCATGCCCCTGCCGTTGTCGCGGACGACCAGCTCCACCATGTCCCGCTCCTGCTCCAGCGGACCTGCGTGGATGTTTATCTCCCCCGCACCGGACATGGCGTCCACCGCATTCATGATCAGGTTAAGCACCGCCTGCTGGATCTTCTGCCTGTCCCCGAAGACCTCCAGCCCCTCGGGCACCTTGGTCTCGATGGCGACGGATGCCGGCACCTCGGCCCTGACGAAACGGATGGTCTCGTCGATGGCCTTGCGCAACCCGAAGGGTTCCTGGTCCTTTGCCCGTGAAAACTCGAGGATCGACACGACCACGTCACGCGCCCTGTCGGTCTCCGCCGCAATTTGTTCCACCAGCTCCTTCCGGTAATCCGCGTCGCCGCCGTCCTCCATCTCCTCGGCGAGGATCTCGCATGACGAGGAGATGTTGGAGATGGGGTTGTTCAGTTCGTGGGCGACGCCGAACACCAGCGTCCCCATGGACGCCAGCTTCTCCGTCTGCACCAGGTGCTCCTGGCGCGCCTCCAGCTCCACCAGCATCCTGTTGAAGGCGGTCTTCAGCGATATCAGCTCGCTGTCGCGGAACTGGTAGTTGATCAGCGAGCAGCCGCCGTCGGCGATGCGCCTCATATGCTTCTCCAGCACCGAAAGGGGCTGGACCGCCTTGCGGTAGAAGAAGTAGGCTCCCGCCAGCCCCGCCGTAAGCATCACGGCGATGCCGATGAGGAAGTTGCGCTTGGCCCGCCTGAGCTCGTCGGTCTTGATTTCGTCACGTTTTCCGGAAATCGTCGCCGCCGAGTCCACGATCTGCTTGCCCTTCGCGCGGATGGCCTGCTCGAGCTCGGGGCTCTGTGCCAGCTCGCTGCCGGCCGCGTCCTCCTGCAACAGGGAGCGATAGCTCTCCAGGTCCCGGTCCAGTGCCGCGAGCGA
>JAJRYJ010000032.1 GCA_024275795.1 Actinomycetes bacterium
ACTCGCCGTTCAAGGTAATCTGGTACTTGGTCATCGCTTCCTCCTGTAGTTGGCTTCTTGTGCGAAACCAAATCTATCGGAAAAGCGATGGCCGTTTCTATCTGACGGCGTTAGAATTTACAGCAGTATAGGGACTCAACCTTTTCTTCTACCTGCAATGTCAGCTTATCCAGTACCCCTGATGGAAAAAACATTTACATGACCTTAGCAAGCGACGGTCTTTTCCCTGTAGATTATTAACCAGCAAGCAACAGACCATGAAGGCGAACAACCGCATTAAGAAGTTGAATCCTTGCAGCCATGGCCGAACTGAATCCCTGAACTTCCGCGAGCAATATGGAACAGCACACCAATAATGACATAATCCTGCAGGTAGGTTACAGTAACCAGCTAACCTTGCGGTACCTGTCCAGCCACCGCCTTCCTCGCCACCTCCAACCCCGCCTGAAAAACAGTCACCGCGTCCACGGGGTTGGTGTGGTACCCCTGCTTCTTGCCGGTTGACTGGCGGATGACGAAGGTCTCCACCTCGTCCTCGGTGTCGAAGTCCGCGTTGATGCCGCGCGGTTTCTTATAGCTCTCGAACAGCTGCTTGAGGCCGTAGCCCTTCCTGGCCACCAGCACCGTGTAGAAATAGGGATATGAGGTGCCCTGCACGTCGTTGGTGGAACACTGGCCGTAGAAGCCGAGGAAATCGCCGGCGCCGCTCCTGCCCACCGGCGCCGCCTCCGCACCCTCCTCTCCACCCTCCTCCTTCTTCGGCATCAGCCGGAACTTGATATCCTGGGGCAGCTGCACGTCCTTCCCCTTCAGTTCCATGAGCACGTCCAGGTCCCAGTCCTCGATCTCTGGCTGCACCGTCTCCAGCACCCCCAGTATGGCCTCGGCCTTGACCATCAGCTTGGGCAGCCTCAGCAGACGGCGGGTGCCGGTGAACCAGTGGGGAAGCAATAGCAGCGCCGCGTCCAGCGCCAGCAGGCGCACGACGCCGGGCATGAACAGGATGCCGGCGCCCAGCGCCCCCGCCAGGACGACGAATGCCCAGAAGCCGCGCTTGTTGGTGATGTCCATGTAGCTCGTGTCCCACTTGCCCATCTGCCTGTCCAGCGCCACCAGCCGCCTCAGCTTTTCGATTCCCACCGGTTCCCAGCTGGCCGCGGGGTCCAGGCGCCCCTGCTCCACGCGGTTGTCGTAACCCTTCACCAGCAGGAAAAGGTTACCGCTAAAAAGCAACACGGCGCCGGCGACGATCAACAGGGCGCCGTAGTCGCTGAAACCCGACGCCAGCTGCAGCAGGAAGCCGGCGGCGATGAGGCTGAAACTCAACAGCAGCCGCGGGCCGTATGAAAGCGACTGCCAGAGGTGGAAGATGACGATGCCGCGGCCGGAACGGCTGAGGGTGGAGGCGCCGCTGGCTGAAGCCATCAGAGCACCGCCTCCCTGATGCCCGCCGGCCCGGATGCACCGGCAGCCTGGCCGGGCGCAGCAGCCGCCGCCGGCCGCCGCTCCACACCGCACCAGTCCAGCTCCCCGAAGCCGAAATGCCGCCAGTAGAGCGGGCAGGCGCCGTGGCAGGCGGCGAAGCTGTCGCAATCGTGGCAGCCGTCATGGGCCAGCTGTTTGCGGCGCAGCCGGCGGGCGCGGTCCGATTCCCAGATACGGGAGAAATTATCAACCAGCAGGTTGCCCACAGGCTCGTCAAATGAGGAGCAGGGCAGCACGTTACCGGCGGCGTCCACCGACAGCAGGCCGTCGCAGGCGCTGCAACCCTTGTTGCCCAGGCCGTGGATGATGGGGTTGAAGATGCAGAGCGGTGTCGGCGAGTACCACATGAACTCAACGTCCGCCGCCTCGGCGGCCGCCATCACTTCCTCCAGCACCGGCGCCATCTCGCTGTAGCGCAGCAGCAGGGCGTCCGTGCCTGCGGGCAGCGGCAAGTCCTCTCCCGCGAGCAGCGGCAAGTCCCGGAACCCTGCGGCCGGCCGCGCGGCGCTGCCGACGGCCGTCCCCGCCGGGATAATCATGTTCATGCTGAAACGCTCCAGCCCCAGATGCCGCCGCACGAAACGGGGGAACAGGGGCGCGTCACCCAGGTTGCGGCGGTTGAGCGTGGTGTTGCTGTGCACGAGGATGCCGGCGGCGTGCAGGTGCCCCACCCCCGCCAGCGACTTGCGGAAGGAACCCCTGGCGCCGGTGATGGCGTCGTGCACCGCCGCGGAGGTCCCCTCCAGGCTCACCTGGGCCGAGTGCAGCCCCGCCCGCGCCAGCCGCCGCGCCAGCTTCCTGCCGATGAGCGTGCCGTTGGTGATGAGATTGACCCGGAAACCCAGCTCCCGGGCGAAGGCCACCAGCTCCAGCAGGTCGTCCCTGAGCGTCGGCTCGCCGCCGGTGAAGCTGACGGAAGGCACCTGCGCGTCCTCATATATATGCCGTAAAACTTCCTTGACCTCCCCGGTGGTCATGTCGCCTCCATCGTCCCCGCCGCCGGATCGGCCGTGCAAGCTGCGCTCGCCGCCGCCTCGCCGCCCCGCCCGCGCCAGGCAGGAGCAGTCGGCGTAGCAGAAGACGCAGCTCAGGTTGCAGCGCGAGGTCAGCGCCACCTCCGAGAGCACCGGCAGCCGCGAGAAGTTGACCTGCAGCGGCTCCACCTCCACGGCGCAGCTGTGGTTGTCCTCCCTGAGCGTCCCCTCCAGGCAGCGGCGCACCTCACTGAGGAACAGGAGGATGTCGCGGCGCCGCTCCCCGGCGCCCAGGCGCTTCTCACCATCGCCCGCAGGCCCGCCGGCGCCCACCCGCTCCAGCAGCTCGCCGATGCCGCCGCCGTCCAGCAGGAAGCCCAGCACACGCACGCCCTGATCGTTGAGCTTGTGGGCGACGTTGGGCATGCGGATCAGCAGGTTATCTTCCCCGCGGACGCTGACATACGGCCGGACGTTGGCAATGAACTCGTCCACCCAGGCGAGGTCGGACGCAACCGCCTGCTTCTTCCTCTGTCTCGGTTTCAGCATATCAATGACTCCCTCCGCTGACGCAGGCCGAATGGCAGGCCGAATGACAGGCACTGTGGCAGGCGGAATGACACGCCGAGTGACAGGCGGAATGGCAGGCGTCATGGCAGACATTCATGTCCAGGTTGAGGGCCGTGTCGATGGCACCGGTGCCCACGTGGTCGAAGTCCACGGGCACGTCCGTGGAGTACTCCCAGGGGTCGCGGCTGAAGCCGTGCTGGTGCGTGTATCCCGGGTGCCCGTAGTAATACCAGAGATACCACATATCGAAGGGATCCCTGCGGTAGCCCGTGCGGCCGCCGCGCGCCGGGCCCCTGCCTTCCCCCTCCCCCTGCTCCCAGCTGTCGAACTGGTCGACGATGCCGGCGTAGTGTTTCTGGGTCGCCTCCACGTCGCAGTCCCAGGCCTTCTGCTGGATATTCTTCACCGCCCGGTTCATCAGCGACTCCAGCTCTATCTGCGACAGGGCGCCGTCGTCGGCGATGGCCTCCAGCAGCTCCTGTTCGTACTCGTCCAGCGCCCCCGGCTGCGGCTGCTTTGCGACCTTCATGCGCAGCGGCTGTTTGCCCGTCACCTTGATGTAGCCCTCATTCTCCAGGGAGATGATCATGGCGCTGACGATGTCCTTGAACGGTATCTCCAGGTAGAAGGCCGCCTCGATGGTGTTGAGGTCGGTGCAGACCTTGCCCTTGACGCGGTAGTTGGAGAGCTGCAGCTTCGGCGGCGTCCAGTCCAGGTTCTCCCAGCTGACCTCGTCCAGGCCGTCATGGGCCCTGACCATGGAACGCTGCTTGCCCCTGACGACGAAGAAGAAACCTCCCAGCAGCACCAGGCCGCCGGCACCGAAGATTGCGTACTTGATGAGCTTGTCGCGCTTCTGCTCCTCAGCGATCACCGCATCCCAGTCGTCGCTGCCGCGCAGGTCCGCCGACACCGGGCCCGCCGCGCCACCCGCCGTCCCCGCGGCGGCGCCCGCCAGCGCGAACCAGTCGGCGGGCATGTAGAACTGGGTACGCATGTGATAGAGGTTGCCGGGTTCGTCCTTGTGGAACAGCACCAGCAGCCGGTCCTCGGGGCCGCGCTGATAATCTATCTTGTACTCCTCGTTGACCCACTTCTCCGTGAGGATGTAACCGTTCTCCTCCACCCAGGCGCGCGGGTCGGCGTCCGCCGGCAGCACCTGGGGCGTGAGGATGCGCAGCGTGTAATGGTCCTGGTCCGGGACCTCGTCCCACTGCACCGGTGACCAGTTGAAGACCGTCAGCGCGCTGCCGTCGGCGGCGGTGGTCGGCGCCAGGTAGCCCGCCTGGTAGAAATCGGTGGCGAACCAGAAGACATAGGTGACGGAGCCGCTGGATACGCCGCGGCCGTCCGCCAGCACGATGTCGACGCGGTCGGGGCTCAACTGGGTGATATCCAGGGCGTACTGGTTGCCCTGCGAATCAACGGCGTAGCTGTCCGAGGCGAAACCGGCGATACTCAGGTTGTCCTGCTCTTCGAAGTAAAATCCATGGAGTTCACCCGAGACCACCTGCCACTGCACCGTGTAGATGACCACGGCGCTGCCGTCGGCGTCCAGCTCCACGTCCGTCTCGACGAAGGTTATCTCGCCGCTGCCGGCAAGGGCCGTGGACGGGACGAGCGCGGTGGTGAGAAAGACGAGGGTCGA
>JAJRYJ010000033.1 GCA_024275795.1 Actinomycetes bacterium
CTCCTTCAATCTCCGACCTCCGTTTTCCGGCTGGTGGGGACGCTTGGATTACTCCTCGGAGTATATCATAAAATGGGCCATTCGCCCAAGCGAAAAAGACCCATAATTCCCCGCTATTTGCGGGCTTTACAGCCCAGGCGGGCCCTGTGGATAAAGCGCAGTCCCTCTATCCTCTCCGGGGGTCCGGAAGCGTTCAGTCTCGCCGCCAGCTCGTCCGCCACCAGGCGCAGTTCGCAGGCCCAGCCACCTGACTCGCAACTGACGGTCATCACCCCGTCTCTCAGGGACTGCACCCGTGTGTTGGCGGCGATATCCGCGCCGGCGGCTGCTTCCCAGAGGCTCTGCAACCCCAGGCCGGGGCATTCGCGCCACAGGCGCTCCTTTTCGCTCCTGATGGCTGCCCCTATCCTTGAGACCTCAGGCACTGGTCCCCGCCCACGACTCCAGTATGGCACCGCGGCAGACCTCCATCACCGTCGACATCTGCAACTCCTCCTCCGTGAACAGGCCCCGGTCCGCAGCCGTTATCAGCACCTGGCCACCCCCGGGGGGACTGAGCGCGCGCATCAAGCGCCGGCGGCGTTCCGGGTCCAGCTCGCTCATGACATCATCCAGCAGCAGCACCGGCGGCTCCGCCCCCTCGGCGGCAGAGAGCTCCCGCTCCGCAAGCAGCAGCGACAGCACGGCGGCGCGCTGCTCCCCCTGAGAGCCGTAGGGCCGCAGGTCCTTGCCCTCCAGGATGAATTCGACATCGTCGCGGTGGGTCCCTGTGCCGGTGCCGGCGCGCTCCATGTCGCCGCCCCAGTTCTCCTCCAGCCTCGCCACCAGCTCCTCTTCCACACCGGCGCCACCCTCCAGTTCAAGCAGCTGCGAGCGGTACCTGGCGGTCAGGCCGGACACACCCGCGATGCTGCGGAAGGCGCCGTCCAGCCGCGGCCCCAGGCGGTCGCAGAAGTCCGCCCTGGCGCCGGATATGGGTGCGGCCAGGCGCGCCAGCTGCCTGTCCCAAGGGGCGATGCCCGCAAGCTCGACGAGCCCCGCCCGCGCCCGTTGCAGAAAGCTGTTGCGCTGGCTGAGCACCTTCTGGTACTCGCGCACCGCCCGCCCGTACGCGGAATCCCGCCGCGATATGGCCCCGTCGAGGAAGCGCCGCCTCAGCGACGGCGATCCCTTGACAAGCTGCAGGTCGTCCGGTTTGAAGCAGAGGAACATGCCCTCGTCCAGCCAGCGTTCTCCTCCGCCGGCATCAATCCTGGGAGCGCCGCCCCGCTCCACAGCTACTGTCCTGGTCTGCGGGCCGGACGCTGATTCAACTTCCGCCTCCAGCCGCATGAACTCCTGCCCCCGCCCCAGCATCTCCGTGTCACGGCTTGTCCGGAAGGAGCGTCCGCAACAGACATACTGCGCCGCCTCAAGCAGGTTGCTCTTGCCGGCTCCGTTGCCGCCGATGATTACATTGGTCCGGGGGGACAGGAGCGCCTCGCCCGAGGCGTAGTTCCTGAAATTCTTCAGCTTTATCCTTCTCAGGTGCAAAAACAGCCCCTGGTCCGTCGCCGCTCGCAGCGCCTACCCGGTGAGACGCACCGGCATGATCAGGTAGAGGAAGTCATCGCCGGCGCCCTTGAGCAGCCCCGGCCTCAGGGGGCTGATCAGCCGCAGCGCCACCTTCTCCTCACCGACGCTGTCGATGCCGTCGCGTAGAAACTCGGGGTTGAAACCTATCTCCACTTCCTCGCCGTCATACTTAAGCGGCAGACTCTCCTGCGCTTCTCCCACCTGGGGGGTCTGCGCCGAAACCACCAGGTTTCCAGGCTCCAGCCTCAGCCTCAGGGGCGCGTTCTTCTGTGCCATCAGGCCGACGCGCGCCACCACATCGAGCAAATCGTCACGATCCATCAAAACCTCGTGCTTGAATTCATCCGGCAGCAGCTGCTGGTAGTTGGGGAACTGTCCCTCGATCAGCCGGGAGGTCAATAATATCTCCCTCAATGAGAACATTATCTGCCCATCCACGATGCCGATGGTTATCTGTTCTCCCTCGCCATGGCTGAACAGCCGCGACAACTCTTCCAGTGACGCCCTCGGAATCACCACTTCCTTCTTCTCCTTGATGCTGCTTTCCACCTCCGTCTCCATGACGCTGAGGCGATAGCTGTCTGTGGCCACCAGCTTCACCCTGTCCTTAGAAAAACGGGCGAGGATACCCGTGAGAACGGGCCGTGTCTCGTCCCTGGAAGCAGCCCTGGCAACGGTGTTTATCGTGCTTATCAGGGGCGCCGCCTCCACCTCGAACGAGCCGGCCTCCGGCATCTCCGGCAGCCTGGGGAAGTCCTCAGCGGGCAGGCAGTTGAGCTTGAAGTCCGCCTGTGCCGACGTAATCTCCGCCAGCTGTTCCTTCTCATTGTATTCCAGAGACAGCTCTCCTATCGGCAGGCTCCTGACGACATCCGTGAGCAGGCGTCCGGGCAGAACTGCCGCCCCCTCTCTCTCGACTTCCGCATCAAGTGAGAGCCGGAGCGAAAGCTCCATATCCGTGCTTGCCAGCTCCACTCCTCCGTTGTTTCCCGCCGTTATCCTGATTCCGGAGAGGACCGGCATGGCGCTCTTGGTTGCCACCGTTTTCAGGACAGTCTGCAGCTTCTCGAGGAGCTGGTCTTTCGGACACGTGATTCTCATGAACCATCCTCCATGGTTAAGAAATAATTATTTAATAGGTAACATTCTTATCAATAGGCACGACAGATATCTGTGGAAACATGGAAAACAGCCTGCAAACAACAGTATTAAGCATCTTGAAAAAAGGTTCATAACCGCGGGAAAAACCTGTGGCCCGACTGTTAATAAGATGGAACATAATATACAACCTGGGGCCGCCGGGGGAAAACCTTAATGTTTTCAACAGGGCGGGCAGGTCCCTTCAACAGGTCTTTCACATCAGCGGCGCCGGCTCTTAAGCTTGCCTGCTGTTTGCTGGACAAGATCGTAGACATCGCGCTCTTCCTTGATAAGGTTCGATATCTTTGTTATAGCGTGTATGACCGTCGTGTGGTCACGGCCGCCGAAACTCTCGCCGATACGCGAGAGGGAAGAGTCCGTGAGCTCACGGCAGAGGTACATGGCCACCTGGCGAGGGAAGACTATACTCTGGTTCTGCTTGCTGCCCTTGATGTCGGCCATCGATATGCCGAAACAGCGGCAGACCTCGTTCTGGATGGTGTCGATGGATATGCGGACGTCCGCCTGTATGGGCAGCAGGTCCTTGAGGGCGTCGCGGGCGAGCGGCAGGCTGATCTCGGAACCGGTAAGAGAGGCGAGGGCCGCCACCTTGATCAGTGCGCCCTCGAGTTCACGGATATTCGATGGGAAATTGGTGGCGATGAACGTCAGCACCTCCGCGTCGTCGATACGGATGTTGTCCTCCTCCACCTTTTTACCGAGTATGGCAAGGCGCGTCTCCAGGTCCGGCGGCTGGATGTCGACGATCAGACCAGACTCGAAGCGGCTGCTCAGGCGCTCTTCGAGCGTGGCGATCTCACGGGGCGGCCGGTCGCTGGAGAGGGCGATCTGTTTGCCTGCCTCGTAGAGCGTGTTGAACGTATGGAAGAACTCCTCCTGTGTCTGCTCCTTGTTCTCAAGGAACTGGACATCATCGATCAGCAGCACGTCGTTTTCGCGATAGGCGCGCTTGAAGCCCTCGATGTTCTTGTCGCGCAGGGAGTTGATGAAGTCGTTGGTGAACATCTCGACGGTCAGGTAGCGGACGGTCATGTCCGGCTTCTTGATGGAGACGAAATGGCCGATCGCCTGCAGCAGGTGGGTTTTGCCGAGACCGACGCCGCCGTAGATGAAAAGGGGGTTGTACGCCTCCGCCGGCTTCTCGGCGACCGCCAGGGAGGCGGCGTGGGCGAAACGGTTGCTGCTGCCGATAACGAAGCTGTCGAAAGTGTAGGCCGCGTTCAGGGTCCCCCCGGCGCCGCCGCCCGCGCGGCTTGATGGTGTGGGGATGGAGGGCAACGGCGACGCGTCAGGCGGCTCCGCCGTATAACCGCCGCCGCCGCTCACCAGGATGCGCACCGCCGTCTCCTCGCCGAGCACGTCGCTGATGGTGTCCTCCACCAGCGGCATGTAGCGCGTCTCGATGGTGTTTTTCGTGAAGTCGTTGGGCGCCGACAGCAGGAAAGTGTCCGCCTCCATGCCCGCCGCGCCGGTCTTGTCGAACCAGATGTCGAACGTGGAACTGCTCAGTGACTCCCTGATGGCCTCCTTGGCCTGCCGCCAAACGGAATCTGCCTGTTTTTCCATGAATCTCCCCTTGTAGTGCCGAGTGAAACGCTCTCCGCAGTGAGGTGATCACGGCCAGCAAACCAACAGAACGAACGGCAGCCCACCGCCGAAGCAGCGGCGCGGAGAGTCGTGGCGACGATTCTATAGCCGTGACATGGAGAAAACAAGACTGGAAATGGTGGGAGAGGCGGCCACTTTTCCACAGCGATTGTGGAAAAGGTGGACGCCGTCCGCACGGCACAGGGGAAAGCGATGGCGCAGGAACGCCGGCAGGCCGCTGTCTGACTAACATGTCGCGCAGGCCGTGCTTTTCCACAGGTATCGAGGGCATGTGGAAAAACCGCGGGCCGGGAGGAAGGATGGGTATGCAGAACTGGCGACGCTTTGTCGGGCTGGAAGGAATTAGCAACCCGGGAGATAATGAAGACCCAATAAAGACCCGAAAACGGGAGACGCGACGTGGCTACGGTCCTTGCTTTTGCAAACCAGAAAGGCGGGGTCGCTAAAACGACCTCAACACTCAATACCGGGGTGGCCCTCCGGGAGATGCACCACCGGGTGCTGGCCATCGACCTGGACCCCCAGGCGAACCTGTCCATGTGCCAGGGCATCGACCCGGACGCGCTCACCCGCAGCGTCTTCGATGTGCTGGTGCACAGGGAGCCGCTGGAGGATATCATCATCCGCAGCGAGATCGACATCGCCCCCGCCAGCATCGATCTGGCCGGGGCCGAGATGGCGCTCTCATCGGCCATCGGCAGGGAGCGCTCGCTGGAGAAGGCGCTGCTGGCCGTCCGGCACCGCTATGATTACATCCTGATAGACACGCCGCCGTCACTGGGCCTGCTGACCATCAACGCCTTCACGGCGGCGGACGGCGTCATCGTGCCGGTTCAATGCGAATACCTGTCCCTCAGGGGCCTGGCGCAGCTGGAGAGGACGCTGGAGATGATCAGGGAGAACCTCAACCCCGCGGTCGGCATCAAGGGGATATTGCCCACCATGTTCGACTCCCGGACGATCCACGGCCGCGAGGCGATACAGATTCTCAAGGACAACTTCGGCGACCGGGTCTTCGACACCGTGGTGAGGAAAACCATAAAGTTCGCGGAGGCCCCCGTGCAGGGGACGTCCATCATGGCCTATGACCCGGAAGGGGAGGCCGCGGACACCTATCGCGGACTGGCAAAGGAATTGCTCAATAACCTGGAAAAGGAGATGCTCAATGGGCAGTCGAGCGAGCATGAGGGAAGGGGCTTTGGCGAACCTCTTCCAGCATACGGAGCAAGTATCTGAGGATACGACAATCGAGGAAAAGCGGCCGGCGCCCAGGGAAGAGGCGCGGCCCAGGCAGGAGAGCGCCTACATCGCCTCCATCAAGGTGCTCGGTGTGGGCGGCGGCGGCACCAACGCCATCAACCGCATGATCGACGCGGGCATCATGGGCGTCGAGTTCATCGCCATAAACACGGACGCCCAGGCCCTGCAGGCCTGCGAGGCCGACGTCAAGATACACGTGGGCGGCGACCTCACCCGCGGGCTCGGCGGCGGCGCCGACCCGGCGGTCGGCGTGGAGGCGATGGAGCGTAGCCGCGACGAGGTGAAGAAGGTGCTCCGCGGCGCCGACCTGGTGTTCATCACGGCGGGAGAGGGTGGCGGCACCGGCACCGGGGCCGCCCCGGTGATCGCCAACATCGCCCGCGAGGTGGGGGCGCTGGCCATCGGCATCGTCACACGGCCCTTCAGCTTCGAGGGCACCAAGCGCAACATCCAGGCCGAGGAGGGCATCCGCGCCCTGCGCCGGGAGGCCGACACGCTGATTGTCGTACCCAATGACCGCCTGTTGCAGGTGGTCAACCAGGAGACAAGCCTGCTGGAGGCCTTCGCCGTGGCGGACGACGTGCTCAGGCAGGGAGTCCAGAGCATCTGTGACCTGATAAACCTCACGGGGCTGATCAACCTGGACTTCGCCGATGTCAGGACCATCATGAGCGGCGCCGGCAGCGCCCTGATGGGCGTGGGCGACGCCACCGGAGAGAACAGGGCCCAGGAGGCGGCCCGGGCCGCCATCGGCTCGCCGCTGCTGGAGACCTCCATCGAGGGGGCCAGGGGCATCCTGCTGAACATCAGGGGCGGCACGGACGTGGCTCTGCACGAGGCCAACGAGGCCGCCCAGGTCGTGGCGGCGGCCGCGGCGGAGGACGCCAACATCATCTTCGGGACCACGGTGGACGAGGGGCTCGGCGACAGCATCCGGGTCACTGTGATCGCCACCGGGTTCGACAGGGAAGCGGACAGGGCCCGGCGGGCACCGGACGAGAGGCCCGCGGCGCAGCCGGACACACCCGAATTCATGGCCGACCAGGAGTCGGCCTAACAACCACAGGCAGGCCCGCGGGGGCACGGCTTCGCCGTGCCCCCGCACAATTCTGTCCCCCACGGCACAACTCTGCGCTCCAGGGGGCGCTTCCGCCCCGCCTAGGGCAGCTCCACCACCACGCAGGTCATGGTCTGCGCCACGCCGTCTACCTGCTGGATCTGGGAGACCACCTTGTCGCCCAGCTCGCTGACGTCGCCGCCCTCGATATAGGCGATGATGTCGTAGGCTCCGGTAACCGCATGGGCGCTGCTGACGCCGGGGAGCTCCGCCATCCGCTTGCGGGCCTCACCCGCCTTCCCCGGAGAGGTGTTGGTCAGGACATAAGCTGCCGCCATCTGTGCCACCTCCTTTGAAAAGTGTAAAATGTGCCGGGCCCGGCTTCGTGCCCGCGGGTATGTCTGACTCAATTATGCCGACACCGGCGCCGTTCTAAACCAGGGACCGCCGCCGGCGGGCGGAGTGGAGAGGGATATTGAAAAGGCTGATAGTGAATGCGGACGATTTCGGCATGACCGGCGGCGTAAACCGCGGCATCATCGATTGTTACCGGGACGGGGTTGTTACCAGCACCACGCTGATGGTGAACGGGGAGGCGAGCGCGCCGGCCGCGGCGCTCGCGGCTGAGAACCCGGGACTGGGCGTGGGGCTGCACCTGAACCTGACCACGGGAAGGCCGGTGCTGCCGCCCCGGCGCGTTCCCTCATTGCTGGGGCGCGACGGCCGTTTCCCGGGCAAGGGTTACATGATTGCCCGGCTTTCCACCGGCTCCATAAGCAGGGCCGAGCTCGACGCCGAGATCGGGGCGCAGATCGCCGCCTGCCGCGCCCTCGGCATCAAGCCCACCCACATCGACAGCCACCACCACCTGCATGCCCACCCGGAGGTGGCGGCGGCGCTCCTGAGGGTCTGCCCGGGCGAGGGGATTCACAGGGCGAGGGGCTACCGGATGAAGCCGCGCAGCCCCAGGGCCGCGGGCATCAGGCTGGCCGCGGTCATGCCTTGGCCGGGCCGGGCGCGGGGCGGTGCGGGGATGATCACGCCGGAGCGCTTCGCGGGCATCGAGGAGATGGGCAGCCTGGATATCGCCGGCAAGCTGGCCTCAGAGCTCGAGGCGGACGGCGACTCGCTGGAATTCATGTGCCACCCGGGATATACGGACGAGACCTTGAGGAGGCTGACGAGCTACAGCGACCTGCGCGAGACGGAACTGGCGGCGCTGCTCTCGCAACGGCTGCGGGACGTCATCGAAGACGCGGGGGCGGAGTTGACCGGCTTCAGTGGCCTTGTTCGTTGAAGTCGCCGGGGCTGACGTTGTCGAGGAAGTCGCGGAACCGCTCGACCACCTCTTCCGGATCCTCGACCTCGTGGTCGAACTCGATGGCGTTGTCGGCTACCAGCTGTTCGGCGGCGAAGATGGGAGCATCCGTCCTTACGGCCAGCGCCAGGGCGTCGCTGGGGCGCGAGTCGATATCCACCTCTCCCTCGCCCATGCGCAGCGTCAGCAGGGCGTAAAAGGTGTTCTCACGCAGTTCGGTGACCGTGACCTTCAGCACCTCCGCGTCCAGCCGGGAGAGTATGGAGGTCATCAGGTCGTGGGTCATCGGGCGCGGCAGCTCCGTGCCCTGCAGCTTCATCAGGATGGCCGCCGCCTCCTGGTGACCGATCGAGATTGGAAGAAACTTGTTGGCGTCAGCAGTCTTGAGCAGTATAATCGGCTGCTTGCCGATCACATCGAAGCTGATGCCGTATAAAACCATCTTCTGCAACGTACTCACTCCCGTAACGCTATTATAGAAGAGAGGCCCCGTCCTTGCCAGCTTGTAAGCGGCCCCCCAGTTTGGCTAAACTAACAAGCCGGGCCGCAACGACGCCGCGGCCGCCTGGATGGGCGTATAGCTCAGTCGGTTAGAGCGCATCTCTGATAAGGATGAGGTCCCTGGTTCGAATCCAGGTACGCCCACCATCTCTCACGCCGGGCCGCCGGCCGCCTCCAGGATCAGCGGCTTCTCACCAAGCGTTATACCCGATACCTCGGTAAACGACTCGTCACCGGCCACCGTCGTCACCAGCACGGTCCCGCGGGGTTCCGCAAGGCGCGTCCGCCCGCCCGCGGACCAGGCCACGTAGACAGGGGGGCGGCCGTCATCGAAGAGGAAGCGGTACTGGCCGGGTTCCACCTGCTCCACCGCACTGAAGCCCTCCAGCTTCGCAATCAGCGTCTGGTAGGCGTAGAAGGCCATCTTCCGGGTGCCTGCGGCGATGCCCTGCGCCTCCTCATCACCGAGGCCGTTATAGACGATGGCGTTATGGTCATAGTAGCCATCATCGACGCCGTGGTAGCGGTAGTTCTCGTATGGGCGGGCCCATGCCACCCGCTCAGCGCCGCCCCCGAGCAGGGTGACGAACCGGCGCACCAGCTCCACCGCCTGCTGTTCCTCGGTCTGCGCCGCGGAGGCCGGCAGGGTGCTGGGTGAACCGGTCGTGGTGGACGTCTCGGTGACCCAGAAGCGCGTGCCGCCATAGCCGTGCTCCTCCATCAGGGAGCCGTATTTCCGCAGAAGCTCCAGCATCTCCCCGTCAGACCCGTATGTTCCGTAATAGTGCATGTCGAAGATGTCGAAGGGGTCCCCATCGCCCCTGAAGCCGGCGTCGATCGAGTCGAGCAAGTGCTGGTAGTAGCCGAAGGCCTCGTTGCGACCGCCATAACGGGCCGCCACGCCGGCAAGGGCGACGGAACAGCCGGGGCAGCGCTCCCGCACCACCTGTTCCCCCGCGAGGAAGAGTCGCGCGTAGTCTTCCGGGTCCCACTTGATGTTGGGCTCGTTGCCGATCTGCCAGGTGCGGATCCAGGGATAGCGGGAGACGAGTTCCCCCAGTTCCTCCCGGAAGCGCGACAGGTCTTCGGGGGTCGAGTGGCTGACCGGCCGCGCCGTGCCCACTACATCGAAGCCCGCCTGCCGCAAAGACGCCAGCGACGCGGGCTCGTGGAAGTTCCAGCCGTCGAAGAGGAAGTCGATCCTGACCCAGCTGACACCAAGCTCGCCGATCATGTCAACGGAGTATTCCTCGTAATCCGCCAGCGTCTCCAGCCCCAGCGCCTCGATCATCGATGCTCCGGCGCTTGAGGGGACCTCGGCAAGCGAACCGGGGCTGTATACACCGAAGGGGGAGCGGTCTCCCCCCGGGTCGGCCACGGGTATGTCTTCCGCCTTCCAGGCGGGAAGCACGACAGCCGCAAGCGTCACGATGACGACGGCCGCAAGCAGTGTGAGCGCGATTTTCCTGTGGTGAACTTTCATGTGTCTCCAGCGGCCCCCCTGGCTTTAGATACCCCCGCAGGGGACGGCTTAACCGCAGGCCGCGGCCGGCCGGGACGCTCCGCGCTCCCTAAAGGGCGCAGTATCCACTGCCGATGCAGATTAGGACGGCGGCAGAACGTTGCCGCCCTGGTATTGTCAACCACGGGCACACAGGGCACTGACAGGCTCGCACGGGCGGGAAAGAGAAGGGCATGAACGGGGCAGACTATTCTACCGCGAGCATCTCGGCAGGAAGCCTGGGCAGGCCGGGTGGCACCCGGCTCGCATGGCACACGTCCGTGATCACGATCATCGTCGTCCTGGGAACCCTGGGAATCATCCAGATCCTCTTCGTCAGGTCCCACCTGGTGCAGGAGGTCTTCTATCTCGGCTATTTCATCCCCATCGCGATAGCCGCCATGCACCTCTCCTGGCGCAGCGCCGTCGAGGCCTCCGTGCTCTCGGCAATCGTCTACCTTGTCGCAACAACGCCCGTCTTTTTCGTCTCGCCCATGGAGACCTCCGAGGTCGTCACCGAGGCCATGGGCCACGTGCTGTTGTTCACGGCGGCGGGAATCGGCCTCAGCACCTACCGCTACAAGATCGACAGGGAGAAGGAAAAGGCGCTTTCGGCGGAGGAGGAAAGGGCGGAGAGGCTGGAGCTGATGCTCGACATATCGAACACCGTATCCTCCTCTCTCAGGATAGAAGAGGTCCTGCAGGTGCTGGCCGTCAGGATAGCCGAGGCGACCAGCGCCAGTTTCTGCCGCATCTCCCTGCTTGATGACAGCGGCGAGAACCTGCGCATCGTCGCGGCCTACCCCGTGAGAGAGATGGACTGGGAACCCTCCATCGGCAGGAACCTCCCCCTTTCGGAGCTGCCGGACCACAAGCGCGCGATCGAGACCAGGGAGGCGGTGATCGTCGGCGGCAGGCGCCAGGTCTCCGAGAAGAACCTCACAGACCCGGAGCGCGTGATGATGGCGAAGGTGGTCTCGCTGCTGCTCTATCCGCTGGTGGTGGGCGGGGAAGCGGTGGGTGTGGTCTGTATCGGCGAGCAGCGCAGCTGGGATCGCAGCCCACTCAGCAGCGAGAAGGCGGCCATCTGCCAGACCATCGTCAACCAGGGGGCGAAGGCCGTTGCCCACGCCCTCACCCACGAGGCGCTGGAGGAGGCCTTCCTCGGGACCGTTCGTTCGCTGGCCGAGGCCATCGACGCCAAGGACCCGTCAACCCACGGCCACTCGGACTGGGTCTCCAAGTATGCCGTGATGATCGGCAGACAGCTGGAGCTCGAAGAGCGGGAAGTGGAGATGCTGAAGTTCTCCGGCTACCTGCACGACGTGGGCAAAATCGGCATCTCCGACGGCATCCTGGGCAAACCGAGCCAGCTTTCGGCGGAGCAGTGGAAGCTGATGAAGAAGCACGCGACCCTGGGGGGCAAGATCCTCGAGCCGGTGAAGATCGCGCCCCAGATCAAGGCGGCTGTGCGGCACCATCACGAGCGCTTCGACGGCAAGGGCTACCCCCACGAGCTTTCCGGAGAGGCGATTCCCCTCGGCGCGAGGATCCTTGCTGTTGCCGATGCCTACGAGGCGATGACCGCCGACAGGCCCTACCGCAAGACCCTCTCGGACGAGCAGGCCGTGGCAGAGCTCAGGCGCTGTTCCGGCACCCAGTTCGACCCGATGGTGGTGGACGCCTTCCTGGGCGCCATGGGGCGCATAACGAAGCGGACTGACGAGACCAGGCTGGAGTCCGTCGCCGGGTAGTCAGCTCTTTGAGCTGATGGAGGAACGCCCGTTCTTCAGCAGCTTGAGAGAGTGCAGGTAGAGGGGGCTCTTGTCGCTGCGGATGATGTCGGCCCGGCGCAGGCTCGCGAGCAGCTCGCCGGGGCTGTTGAACCTCCCCAGGGAGATCATCGCAGTACCCACCCCTTCCACCACGTGGCAGTCACTGCCGGCGCCGCCGGGGATATCGTACTTGCGCGCCAGCCGCCGCGCCTTCTCGTTGAACGACGTAAAGGTGATGCGCGGGTTGTAGACCTCGATGATGTCGATATCGGCGGCGTTTCGCGCCAGGGTCTCATAGGACGGCGTCAGGTGCAGCGGATCGAAGGGATGGGGTACGTAGACAAGACCGCCCTGCTGCCTGATGCGGGCGATGGTCTCCTCCGGAGACAGCCCCCTGGGGATCTCCTCCTCGAGATAGAGGCCGATGATCTCGCCCTCCGTCGTCTTGATCTCCTCGCCGATGATCACCTGGATGCCCGCCGGCGCCGCCGCCGCGGTTGCGAGCGCTCCCTCGATGGTGTTGTGGTCGGTGACAGCCAGGGCTTCGATGCCCGATTCCGCGCAGGCCCTGAGCAGTTCCCCGGGCGTGATCTCGCAATCACTGGAGTAGCTGGTGTGGGTGTGCAGATCCGCCAGAATGGTGTCGCGGCCCCCCAGGTCTTCGATGGCTTTATGGGAGGGCCGCCGCCGGCGCCGCCTTCCATGGGCCTGACGGTAGACCTCAAGCGTACGCCCGGCAACCAGGCCCCAGGAGTGCGACGCCGCCGCAGCCGCCGCCTCCCGGCAGAGCGCAAGGCGCAAGTCGCTGTTGGACAGCAGGTCCATCAGGGCGGCGGCCAGGTTGTAGGAATAGGGATGGTCCAGCAGCAGGCCGTCTGTGACCTCGCGCACCAGCTCCCTGATGCCTCCCTGTCCGGGAATGATGACGGCGGCGCCGGCGGCCATGGCCTCGAGGACTGCTGTTGAGAGGCCGGGCGCGGCGTAGGGGGCCATCAGCACGTCCGCGCGGGCGTAGCCCGCCGCCAGCTCCCGCCCGCCGATGAAACCGGTGAAACGCACCCGCTGGCGCAGGCGCCGGGGGACACTCATGCGGCTGCTGCGGAGCAGCAGGTCGCCGCCGACGATGGCCAGCTCGAAGGGGGGCGTGTCGTCGGGCAGCAGCCGCAGGAAACGGAAGAGCAGCGCCAGCGCCTTGCGCGGCTCGCCCCAGGCGGCGTAGAGGATCAGCGGCGGTTTCCGGCGTTCCTTTTCCTCGGCGGATGGTTTGTAGCGGTTTGTGTTCACGCCACTGTGTACGACCGCATATTCCCCCGGGAAGTGGCCGGATACTATTCTGCGAGTGTTATGTGAGGTACAGATGCGCTCGTCCAGCCGGGCGAAGATCCGCTCCACGACGGGGCGCAGCAGCTGGAAGCTGAGGAAGCGCTCGCCGGAGGTGTGGAAGGTGGCCACCGTGGGGCAGCGCGCCAGCCGCAGGGCCGTGAAGGAGAGGCTCGGAGGATAGGGTTCGTGCAGGTGCAGGACATCGAAAGCCTCGCCCGCGAGCAGCTCGTTGAGCCTGTCGGTCACGTCCAGAGGCAGGGCCAGGTTGGCCAGGGACTCGCTGTAAGGAACGCGGAAGGTGCCCGGTATCCGCAGCAGGCGGCACGGCTCCTCCTCGTCGGGCGGAGGCAGCGTCAGCGCGCTGGAGTGTGTGCGGGACGCCTTCCTGTTGAGACGTTTCCGCTTCCGTTCGAGCCTGGCGCCGTCACGCTCCTCGGCGGGGACGACGATGGAGACATCATGCCCCTCCTCCACCAGGGAGAGGGCCAGGCCCCGGACATGCCGATTGACACCCCAGCGCGAGGTGCGCGCGTAGGGGCTGATCAGGCCTATCTTGAGCTGTCCGGTTTCCCTGTTCACGCTATGAGGTTACTGGAAAGCGGAGATATGGGCAACAGACAGGAAAGGGGGCTGCGGCCGGCCGGGGGAACAGGCGCGGGCGCCGCCGGAGGCGGCGCCCGCGCGCCAGATGCTCAGTTCTGACGGGCTTTCATGTTTTCAAAGCTGCCGGGCCCGCGCAGTCTATTTCTTGTCAGGCACGAAGAGCTGTATCGCTCCCAGCAGAGCGACGATGGCGCCGGCGATGATGAAGTACCAGGGCATGTTCTTCATGGGCAGTTCATTGGCCTTCTGGAAGTTCTCCACATTGTTGTCCATCACCGTGATCACCGTGTTGAAGTCCTGGCCCATGGTGTCCATCTGCTGGATGCCCGTCGCCAGCTGCGGGAACTGCTCGCCGATCATCTGGTTGAGCTGGTCTTCGCTCATGCCCATTGCCTGGGCGAAGGCGGGCAGCATGGCGTTCATGTCCTCCTGCATACCGGCGAATGTCTCCATGTGGCCCTGGAAGGTGTCGACGTTCTCCCGTGTCAGGACCGGCTCGAAGTCCGACATCATGTGCGCTCCCGCCGTGGCGCGGTCGAACATCTGGTAACCGAAGGGCAGGATGATCAATAACACCCCGATGATGATGATCAGGATCGACAGGATCTTGCTGGTGCTCATGGCAGCCTCCTTGTTCCTTATATTCTAATAAGCTGATTTATTAGAAGTTACCCGTTGTTTCGGCATGGAAACACCATTTCCTCTACCAAACGGGAGGCTGCAGCCGCGGCTCCCGCCGCAGGCGCTCCGCGGGCGGCTACCTGGGAAAGAGCGGGGGTACGCGGGCGGCTTACCCGGCGCCGCCCCCGGCGATGAACTCCTCGGTCATGTTGCGGCAGACGTCGTCCGGGTGCTGCACCGGCGGCGATTTCATGAAGTACGACGAGGGCCCCTCGAGGGTGCCGGAGATGCCCCGGTCCAGGGCCAGCTTGGCGCAGCGCACGGCGTCGATGACGATGCCGGCGGAGTTGGGCGAATCCACCACCTCGAGCTTGAGCTCGATGTTGAGCGGCACGTCGCCGAAGGAGCGTCCCTCCAGGCGGATGTAGGCCCATTTGCGGTCCTCCAGCCAGGCTACGTGGTCGCTGGGGCCGATGTGTACGTTGTCGGCGCCGATGTCGTAGTCCAGCAGCGAGGTCACGGCGTTGGTCTTGGAGATCTTCTTGCTCTCCAGGCGGCCGCGCTCGAGCATGTTCATGAAGTCGGAGTTGCCGCCCACGTTCAGCTGGCTGGTGCGCTCCATCTTGACGCCGCGGTCCAGCATCAGGCTGGCGAGGGTGCGGTGGACGATGGTGGCGCCCACCTGGGACTTGATGTCGTCGCCGATGATGGGAAGCTTCTTCTCGCGGAAGCGCTCCTGCCAGTAGTCCTCGCGGCCGATGAAGACCGGGATGCAGTTGACCATGGCGCAGCCGGCGGCGAGTATCTGCTCCGTGTACCACTTGGTGGCCTCCTCGCTGCCCACGGGCAGGTAGTTGACCACCACGTCGGTCTCCGTCTGCTTGAGGATGCCGACGATGTCGTCCGTGGGGCCGGGCGCCTTCTTGATGATGGGCTCCATGTATTTGCCGATGCCGTCGTGGGTCATGCCCCGGGCGACCTTGACGTTGGCCCTGGGCACGTCGGCGAACTTCACCGTGTTGTTGGGCGGCGCGAAGATGGCCTCCGAGAGGTCCTTGCCCACCTTGTTGCGGTCGATGTCGATGGCGGCGACGAACTTGATATCGCGGATATGGTAGCCGCCGAGGTTGACGTGCATCAGGCCGGGCACCGTATCGGAGGCCTTGGCCTTCTTGTAGTACTGGACTCCCTGGACCAGGGATGAGGCGCAGTTCCCTACGCCGATGATGGCTACTTTGACTGCTTTGCTCAAGGCTTCGAACCTCCGGATTGATTGGCTGTCTTCAGGAACTGGCGCCGCACGTGCAGCACCCGCTGCACCACGGTCACGGCCGTCAGCACAGCTAGAATATATATCACAACCTCCAGAACGCCGAAACCCTGCAGCAGCAGGCCGATGCCCAGCAGCACCAGGCGCTCCACCCGCGTCATCAGGCCCACCTTGCACTCCAGCCCCAGGGCCTCGGCCCGGGCGCGCGTGTAGCTGACGAGGAAGGAGCCGATCATGGTGGCGAAAGCCGCCCCCACGACCCAGAGGTTGCCGGCGTCGGCGTAATAGAGGGCGATGGCAGTGAGGATGATCCCCTCACCCAGCCGGTCGAAGGTGGAGTCGATGAAGGCACCCAGCGGCGTCACCTTCTCCGAGAGCCGGGCCAGCGCCCCGTCCAGCATGTCCATGAGACCGCCGACGGTGAAGACGATGGCAGCGACGATGAAATATCCGTACCAGATGAGGACCCCAGCCACCAGCGCCAGCAGCAGTCCCAGGACCGTCAGCTGGTTGGGGGTGACGCCGGACTGCTCGATGGCCGCAGTCAGGGGATTGAACAGCGCCCGCGCGCGGGAGCTGTAGTTTTTCCTCACCTTTTCGATTCTGGGCATCTGTGGCGCCCTCCTAACCGGCGGCGGGGCGGCCGCCTGGGGTGGATTCTAGCAAAAACGCGGCGGGGGCGGCCATAATGCGGCCGCGGGTGTCAGGTGCCGACCTCGATGACCACGGTGCTGCCCGGGTCCGCCAGCGTGCCGCCGCCCGGGTTCTGGCTCAGCACCGTGCCGACGTCGGCAGGATTGGGGGCGGGGACGTAGACACTGTTGGCCAGCAGGCCCGCCGCGCCGATGGCCGCCGTCGCAGCGGCCTCCGTATCGCCGATGACGCCGGGAACCGTCACCTGTGCCGGCGGCTCCGGGCCCTTGCTGACGACTATGCTGACGGCGGAACCCTCATCCACGGTCTGGTTCGCCGCCGGATTCTGGCTGATCACCTGTCCGGCGGGCACCGTACTGGAGAATTCCTCTGTCACCGAGCCCAGGCTGAGGCCGGCGTTCGCCAGCAGCGCCTCGGCCGCGTCCACCGTCTCCCCCCTGAGATCGGGAACCGTCACCTGTGCCGGCGGCTCCGGGCCCTTGCTGACGACGTATTTCACCGACGAACCCTTCTGTACCTCGGTCCCGGCCGGCGGCTCCTGGGAGATGATGCTGCCCTCGGCAACGCTGTCGGAGTATGCGTCCGGCTGGCGGTCCGGGCTCAGGCCCACCTCCTGCAGCTTGGACTCAGCGTAGCCGACGGTCTGTCCCACCAGGTCGGGGACAGTGACCTTGTTGCTGCCGCGGCTGATGACCAGGCGCACAGTGCCGTCTCCCTTGAGCTTTTTCCCGGCCCCGGGTTTCTGGGAGATCACGTGACCCGCTTCCACGGTGTCGCTATATTCCTCCGCCTCGACCTCGACCCTGAAACCCTCCGCCTTGAGGATGTTTTCCGCCTGCGCCTGCTCCAGGCCCACGACGTCCGGGACGGGTATACCCTGGTTGACGAACGCAACATAGTAAGCTCCTGCGGCGAGCGCCGCGAAGGCCAGGATGGCGAGTATCAGCCAGACATATACATATTTCCTGCGGCCCTTCTCCTGTTGGGCGCCTGCGGGCTGTTGAACCATGGTCTCGGCACTGTCGTCCGCACCGCCACCCGCACCGGCACTTCCCGCCCCCGCGGCCCCAAGGGCCGCGCCCGCCCCGGCTCCCGCCGCAGCTGCGGCGGCCGGCCGGATGACCGCCGTGCGGGCCGTATCGTCCGCGGGCAGGGGAGCCACTACCGGCAGGTCCTTGCGGCAGCGTTCCAGGTCATCCATGAACTCTGCTGCATCGCGGTAGCGCTCGGCCGGGTCCTTTGCCAGGGCCCGCATGACCACCGTGTTCAGGTTATCCGGCAAATCCGGATTCAGCGCCTGGGGCGGCACCGGCGCGTCGCTCAGATGCTTGAGGGCTATGGCCACCGGGTTCTCTCCTTCGAACGGGACCTTGCCCGTAAGCATCTCGTAAAGGACGATTCCCAGGGAATAAAGGTCCGAGCCCTGTTCCACCGCCAGCCCCCTGGCCTGTTCGGGTGACAGGTACTGGGCCGTACCGATGATCGAGCCCGTCTCGGTCATGCGGGCGGCGGAGCCGGCCCTGGCGATGCCGAAATCCGTGACCTTCACCTGGTTGCGGCCGTTGACGACGATGTTGTGGGGTTTGATGTCCCTGTGGATGACGTTGTTCTCGTGAGCGAACTGCAGTGCCTGCAGGATCTGCTCTGCGATGTCGATGGCGAGCGCCGGCGGGAGTACGCCGTTCTCGGAAATCAACTGCTTGAGACTCTTGCCTTCCAGGTACTCCATGGCGATGTAGTAGGTGCCCCCGGCCTCGCCCCGGTCATAGATGCTGACGATATGGGGGTGGTTGAGACCGGCGGCGGACTGGGCCTCCTGGCGAAAGCGGGCCACGAACTCGTCGTCGTCCGCGTAACGCTTGTAGAGGGTCTTGATGGCGACTTCGCGTCCCAGATGGGTGTCGCGAGCCAGGAAGACGTCGGCCATGCCGCCGCTTCCCAGCCTGCGGATTATCTCGTACCTGTTGTCGAATATCTTTGTCACGCGGCGCTCATCCCCGCTTCGATCGCACTGTATATGACGCGCGGCTCCCCATGACCTTACAGCCCCAGGGCGGCCAGCAAGGTCTTACGCGCAACCGGCCCGGCCATGCCGCCGCCGGCGTCAGCGTCCTCGATGACCACGGCTATGGCCACTTTCGGGTCTTCGGCGGGAGCAAAGCCGACGAACCAGGCGTTGGGTCCGCGGCCATCCACCTCGGCCGTGCCGGTCTTGGCGGCTATCTGGACCTTGTCGGTCTTAGCCTTGATGCCGGTGCCTTCGTTTACTACCTTGATCATCATCCCGGTGATGTCGCGAGCCGTGGCCGCTTCGATCGGGCGCTTCCATACGGTCGGGATCGCCTGCTTGATGATGGTGCCGTCGAAATCGGAGATGCTGTCAACGACGTAAGGTTCCATCATCTCGCCGCCGTTGGCTATCGCCTGTGCTATCATGGCCATCTGCAGCGGCGTCACCTGCACGTTCTCCTGGCCGATGGCCGTCCAGGCCACCTGCACCGGGTCGAGCTCGTCGGCCGGGGATGCCAGCCCGCCCTCTTCATAGCGGCCGCTGGCCACCATCTCGTCCGGCGAAAGATCGAACGGCGGCTTCTCATAAAGGCCGAAATTCCGCATGTATTCGATCAGCCTGTCCTGCCCCAGCCTGTCTCCCACCTGGGCGTAGGTTGTGTTGATCGACTGGGAGAATGCTTCTGAGAAATCATGCTCGCCGAATGGCAGGTCACGCCAGTTGTTGATGGTGTTGCCGTATATCTCGATGCTGCCCTCGTTATCAGTGAACTTGCTTTCCGGCGTGAACTCGCCGCTCTCGAGGGCCGCAGCCGTGGTTATCAGCTTGAAGGCGGAGCCCGGAGTATAAAGTCCCTGGGTCGCGCGGTTGAGCAACGGCGCCCCGGGGTCGCTGTTCAGTTGAACCCAGTTCTCCTCCAGCAGGTTGGGGTCATAGGTGGGCGCCGAGGCCATGGCGAGCACCGCTCCCGTCTCAACGTCGATGACGACGACCGCGCCGCGCTTGCCCAGGTCCTGGAGCTCGCCCAGGGCGGTCCGCTGTACTTGTGGATCCAGGGTCAGGCTGACGTCGGCGCCGCGGCTCTCCCTGCCCATGATCATGTTGACCGCGTTCAGCAGTTCCATTTCACCCGCCGTACCGGTCAGGTAATCGTTCTGGGACAGCTCGAGTCCCACCCGTCCGTACACCGGGTCGCTGTAGCCGAGCAGTTGCGGCGCCAGGTCGCCGGCCGGGTATTCGCGGTAATAGAGCTCGCCCTCCCTGCGGTTGTTGGCCAGCTCGCCGCGGTCCGCATCCAGCAGCAGGCCGCGCTCGATGCGCATCTGTGCGAAGACCTTGCGCGTGTTCAGGGGGTTCTCCGCCAGGTTGTCCGTCTGTACAACCTGCCACCAGGCCAGCACGGCCACCAGGCTTCCGAAGAGGATGGCCATCACGTAGAAGAGCCTGCGGATGGAAGCGTTCATCTCCGCGCCCCCGCGTTGCTGCGATTGCTGATGATGATCAGCAGGGCCAGGGACGCGTAGTTGGCCACGATGGAGCTGCCGCCGTAGCTTACGAACGGCAGCGTGATGCCGGTCAGCGGTATCAGCTTAATCACGCCGCCGAGGATAACGAAGGTCTGAAGCGCCAGGCCGGCGGCGAGACCGACCGCCAGCAGCTTGGAGAAGCCGTCATCCGAGGCTATCGCTATCTTGAAGCCCCGGTAGCTGAGCAGCAGGTAGATGATGATCAGGGCGGTGGCTCCCACCAGGCCCAGCTCCTCGGCTATGGCCGAGAAGATAAAGTCCGTATGCAGGGCCGGGATGATGGTCTCACCGCTCTGGAACAGCAGGTAACCCTTCCCCAGGCCGGCGCCGAAAAGGCCGCCGTCGCTGATGGCGAAAATGGACTGAACTATCTGGTAGCCGGAGCCGGACGCCTCCGGCCAGGGATTGAGCCAGATATCTACACGGGTATGCACCGTGGTCCGCGTCATGTAAGCCAGGATGGCGCCGCCGCTGAAGAGGGCGCCACCGATGATCGGATAGGCGAGGCGCCCCGTGGCCGCATAGGTCATGGCCAGGAAGGTACCGAAAAACAGCAACGAGGTGCCGAAATCGTTCATCAGCAACAGCAGCGCCAGCGACAGCCCCCACATGGTCACCAGCGGCCCCAGGTGCTTGAGGGCGGGCATCGGGATGCCCGCAAGGTGCCATGTCGTGGTGGAGAGCAGCTCGCGCTTGCTGTTGAGGTAACCCGCCAGAAAGATGATGATCAGGACTTTTGCGAACTCGCCCGGCTGGATGGACATGCCTGCGAACCTGATCCACAGGCGCGCCCCGTTGACCTCGTCGCCGACGATGATCGTCAGCACCAGCAGCAGGATGCCCAGCACTCCCAGCAGGTATATGTAATCATCAAGCTTGCGAACGTCGCGCAGGAAGATGACGATGGCCGCGAACAGGCCCAGTCCCACCAGCAGCCATGTAGTCTGGGCGGCTGCCAGCTCCGGGTCGATGCGGTAGATCATCATGATGCCCAGCGCCGACAGCAGGGCGGCGAGCGGTAACAGGTAAGGGTCGGAGTGGGGCGCCGCCAGCCGCAGCAGCAGGTGGGCGCCCACGAACAGCGCCACGAAGAAGAGCCCGTAGCTCAAAGAGCTGGCGTCGATCTGCTCGGAACGGGCTGCGTATACACTGGCAAAGCCGATGACCATCAGCAGCAGCACCGGCAGGAAATTGACCAGTTCGCGGTTCCTCTGCATCAGCCGCCGCTCCCCGTGGCAGTGGTTGCGGCGGTCGTGATCCGGGAACGCCGCTCCTCATCGGCCAGCCGCTGCTCCTCTTCAGAGCGGGTGCTGTAATTCTCAACGATCTGCTCGGCGCCGGAGCGGCTCTTCAGTTCGTGCCGTCCCACCCGTTCCTGTTCGAAAGGCTCCAGCTCGTCGAGCCTCACATTGCTGACACTATGAAGCGATGAGAACGACAGTGGCCCCACCTCCAGCGGCAGGCCGCGGTATATGGCGACGTAACCGTCCTCGGTCCCCACGTAATAGACGAAGCTGACGGCAAACCAGGACGCGCCCAGAAGCAATGCGCCCGCGAGGGCGATGAGCGCCGCCTTTTTTTTGCAGCTCGCACGCCAGGAGCGCTTGCTGGCGCGGGTGCGGGCCGTTAGGGTGGCTGTTCGGGTGGGAGCGCCGCCGCCGGCCGTGACGGCGCCCCGGGCGGCCGCTGTTTCCGCCTCGCCGGAGCCGACATCGCCGGGCTTGAAAAGAACCACGGTGATGTTGTCGCGGCCGCCATGTGTGTTAGCGGCCGCAATCAGCGCCTTGCCTGCCGCCTCCAGGCCGGCGGATCGTTCCAGTATGCCCGCGATCTCCTCGTCAGGGACCATGGAGCTGAGACCGTCGCTGCAGAGCAGGAAGATATCATCATCCTGCCAGTCGAAGCTGGCCGTATCCACCTCTACGCCCGGCTCTATGCCCAGTGCCCGCGTGATGATGCTGCGCTGCGGGTGTGTTTCGGCCTCGGCCTCGCTGATGCGACCCTGCCGGAGCATCTCCCCTACCAGGGAGTGGTCTTCTGTCAACTGCTGAAGCCTGCCGTTTCGCCAGCGATAGGCGCGGCTGTCACCCACGTGGGCGATGTTGACGGAGCCGCCGGTGACGACTGCGGCGGTCACGGTAGTGCCCATGCCGGCGCGGCCCGCGTCGCTCTCTGACATGTCGTGGATGCGGGCGTTGGTCTGCACGATAAGTTCGGCCAGGCGCTGCTCCGGCTCGCTCCCTGGCGCGGTAAAGCCCCTGAAGGCTTCAGCTACCTCAGCAGAGGCCACCTCGCCGGCCTGGGCGCCGCCCATGCCGTCGGCCACCATGAAGACCGGGGGCCTGGCGTAGAAGGAATCCTCGTTGCCCGGGCGCACCATGCCTTTGTGTGTGATTGTGAAATATGCTTTCGGCATCAGACTGTCAACGGCCCCACGGACCGCTATTCCTCGTAACGGAAGATGGTATCCCCGATGACGATCTCCTGACCCGGCTTGATCTGATGCTCACCCTCGAGCCGGCGGCCGTCGACCACGGTGCCGTTGGTGCTTCCCAGGTCTTCGAGGATGAGGAACTGCTTGCGCGGGAAGATGCGCGCATGGGTCGAGGATACATATTCATCGGGCAGCACTATGTCGCTCCCCGGGGAGCGCCCGATGGTGGCGCCGCCCTTGAGCTGAAAGATCTTGCCGTTCTCGATCACCTGGCTGTGCTGAACCACCAGTCGCGGCTTGATCTTCGTGACCAGGTCTTCGAATTCGCTGGTGCTTTCTGCAGGTGACTGCGGCGGCTCCGGAGCCGGCTGGGGCTTGCGGCCGCGCTCCCCTGCCGGCACGGCGGGACGCGGCGGCTGTGCCACCGATACCGTCGTGGGCGCCGCTGCCGCAGGAGGCTGGGCAGGCATCTCCACCGGCTCGCTGCCGCTGGAAAGGTCCCGCGCCAGGCTGCGGACGACACGATAGATGAACAGGTACAGGAGCAGCAGGAACAGTATTTTGAACCCGAACAATACCGGCTCTAGCATATCTTTCTCTCGAACCTCACTCTCGTCGTCCCCATGGTTATCAGGTCGCCGTTCATCAGCTTTCTCGACTTTACACGCTTGCCGTTGACCTCGATGCCGTTGAGGCTGTCCAGATCGACGATAATGTAATCATCCCCCTGCCGCCGCAGCTCGGCGTGCCTGCGCGAGACGTTGGGATCGCTCAGCACTACGTCCGCCTGCCTGCTGCGGCCGATGAGCACCACGCGTTTGTCGATATCATACTGCTTTCCGGCCGCCGTCAGGGTCACGCGCTCCCCGGGACGTGTATCCGGCCGCGGCCCGGCCGCCGTCCCCGCGTCCGCCGGGGGCGCCGGCGGCCGGTAGACGACGGTCTGCCCCGGTGCAGGCTCGGCCGCGGGTGCCTCCGGTGCGGGCTCCGGGCCTGAAACCATGCGGGTGGCGATGCCGAACTCGCCCTCCTGCAGGTCCTCGTCCGTCTCGAAAAGTACAGCCGGGCTGCTGATGAGGTCGTAACCCTCCCTGCGGGCGTTCTCCACCAGGTAGGCGGAGAGATCCGCCGCCAGATGTTTCTCGTAAGCCTCGAACTGTTCCGCGTCGTCCGGGGAGAGGAAGATAGTATATTCATTGGGCGCGTAGACCCGGGATACGCTGATCACCTTGTTGTCCTCCATCTCCTTCACCAGCTTGTGCGCCAGCTCCACCGGCTGGACCGGCGACTTGAAAGCGCGGCCGAAGCCCCCCTCGAAAAGGCCCTGGATTTTTTCCTCAAGTCTCTTCAGTAAACTCATGGGGGGAAGGTGGTTGATGTGGCGCCCTGGGAGATACGAGCAGAAGCACGAACTGGATTATAACGCAAAGAGCGAGGGTTTTCATGAGCGGGTCCAGCGGCAGCAGGTAGCCGGGGACCAGGTAAGGCAGCGCCAGGTAGCCGCCCAGGAGCAGGGCGGCGGAGAGGGCCATGCCGGCCACGTCCACCAGCAGCCGGCGCCGTCTGATCAGCAGCGCCGCCGGCAGCGCCGCCAGCAGCCATATAAGCGGCTGCAGGGCCAGGACCGGCTGTGCAGCCAGGGGCTCCACAAGCACGCGTAACGCTTCCAGCGGGCTGTACTCGCCGGCCAGGCGGCCGGTGATATCGAAGCTGTTCTCGACGCCGACATAGGCGAGTACACCCGCACCGGCCGCCAACTGGAACGCCGTCAGGGTCACTGCTCCCAGCGGCGCCAGCAGCAGGCCCCGCTTCAGGCGCCCCAACGCACCGGCAAGCGCCGGGTAGGTGAGGCCGATGCCCAGATATCCCAGGGCCGCCGCCAGCACGGGCACCAGGGCCGCGGAGGGCCATGCCAGGCCGAGGGTCAGGTAATAGATGGTTGCCAGCACCGCCAGCACCACGCCCAGCCCCGGGGAGAAGACCGCTGCCGGCAGCACGGCCGCCAGGGCCAGCGCCGCCAGACCGGCCCGGGGCAACAGCCCCGTCAGCAGGGCCAGGCCGAGGGCCAGGGGTATGGTCCAGGTATCGGGATAGAGGGAGGCCGCGCCGGCGATCACCCAGGCGGCCAGTCCCGCCAGCAGCGCATTCAGCGCCCGCGGGAGGACGGCGAGGCCCCTGGCCCGCAAGTCGGAAAACAGAGGCCTCCGGGGCCTGTCCGCACGGCGGAGCACTGTGGTGGCCTGCTGACCGCCACCCAGCTCCGGCAACAGTTCCTCGATGCCGGCGGCGAAGCTGGCGCGTCCCAGCCGGAGCGCCGGGTCCGGCTCCATGGCCTCCTCGATCAGCGCCGAAAGCTCCTCGGGAAGGTCAGGGCGCACGTGGGTCAGCGGCAAGGCCCCGGCCTGGATCCTGCCGACGGTCTCCGCCGCGGTCGGGGCGCGGAAGGGGTTGTCGCCGGTCAGGCACTCGTAGAGCACCAGGGCGGTGGAATAGACATCCGTGGCGCTGTCCACCGCCAGGCCGTCGGCCTGCTCCGGCGACATGTAGGCGAGGGTGCCGACCACGTCGCCCTGGCGCGTTATCCGTTGCGTATTCTCAAGCTGCGCGATGCCGAAATCCATCACCTTCACCTCGTTGGAGGAAGTGGAAGTGAGCATGATGTTGTCCGGTTTGATGTCCCGGTGGACCACGCCCCGCTCGTGGGCGTGCCCCAGGGCCTCCAGTGTCTGCAGCGCTATCTCCAGGCAGTCGAGGTCCGAGAGCGACAGCGCGGAGATGCGGTCGGCAACGGTCTTCCCGTCCACCAGCTCCGAGACCAGATAGACGTTGTTCTCGTCCTCCGACAGCTCAAAGACGGTGACGATGTTGGGATGGCAGAGCTTGGCGGCCGCCCGCGCCTCGCGCGACGCCCGGTCGGTGAGCTCGTCGGTACGCTGAACCACCTTGACGGCCACCTGCCGGGCCATCTTGTGATCGTAGGCGCTGTAGACGGTGGAGAACCCGCCCCGGCCGATGCGCTCAAGAAGCTCGTAACGGTTGAGCACAAGGGGCCTGGGCCTGTTTTTTCGCGTGGACACCGTTTCCAATCTGCACCTCCCGGCCGTGACGTGGGGGAAAGGGGCCGGTGCCGGTAAGAACCTCTTTCTGCGCAGGGATATCGTTTCCTCCGCGCCGGCCTTCACATGAAGGGTTGGCAGCGCTATCGCCATCAGCTAATCTATCACAGGTTATGGAACCAGGGGAAAGACAGGTAAGGGGATCATGAGAAGACGGATAACAGCATATATGCCGGTACTGCTGGTGATGGTGGCAGTTCTGGCGGCGGCGGCCCTGGCGGGTTGCGGTAAAGAGACCTCCCGGGCCAATGAGCTGGTACAGGAGGCCGTCGATATCGAGAACTCTGTAGAGGCGGACTGGCAGCAGGTCAACGACCTGATGGGGACGGCCCTGGGTCAGCAGGCCGCCGGCCAGACCGAGGCGGCGGTGGTGAGTCTGACGGAGGCCCAGGGCCTGGTCGGCAATGTTTCCCTGGGGCTCAGCCAGGCCAAGGAGAAGATCGACGAGGCGGCCGCCCTCGATATCAGCGACGTGCACCGGCAATACCTGGAGGCCAACAGCCGCGGGCTTCAGGGCGGAATCGACATGATGCAGGCCAGCGCCCGGCTGATAGACGTGCTGCTGGCGGACCCGTCATTCAGCCGGCCTGAGACCCGTCAACAGCTCGACCAGTTCAAGCAGGAAGTGATGCGCATCGGCCAGGAGGTACAGGCCGCGGAGGACGAGGCGGCGCGCATAGCGGCCGAGAACCCGGACGACATCGACACCACCTGAGGCCCGCCGGGGGACCGGCAGCCTCCTTGCGTGGCAAACTTGGGCCTGTGTATAATACAGGCGCTTCGAAAGTAGGCGGCACGGTCTTGGAAATCGTTGGCTAGCAGGCATTTTTAAGACGGGGTTTGGCCGCCTTTTCTTTCGCCAGTTCTCAAGGGCGAGTGGTGGAACTGGTAGACACGCTAGGTTCAGGGTCTAGTGCTCTTACGAGCATGGGGGTTCAACTCCCCCCTCGCCCACCAATGAACAGCACCACCTGGCAGACCGGATGAAAGGAAATGCAAGGTGTCTTTCTTCGAGGATGATGAGGAACAGCAGCTAGAGGAAGTGACCGAGGCCAGGAGGCGCACGCGCCAGCGCGGCCCCTCGGGCCCCTCGCCGCTGGTGCGCGTGTTGCTGATACTGGTGGCGGTCGTCGTGCTGGTGCTGATCACCAGCCTCGGCATCAAGAGTTGCCTCAACCGCAAGCAGGAGAGCGAGTTCCGCGAGTACTTCGAGGAAGTCAGCACCGTCGTGCAGGAATCGGACGCCATCGGCAAGGAGCTCTCGGACATGCTCCAGAAGCCGGATGAATCCGTGCGGCAGGCGCTGGAGGGCAAGCTCTCCGAATTCCAGACCCGCCAGGATGACATCCTCGCCCGCACGAAGGAGATCGAGCCGCCGGACGACTTCAAGCAGGAGAACGAGTGGCTGATCGCCACCATGCAGGTGCGTTCCCGGGGCCTCAAGGGGCTGCAGCCGGCCCTGCTCAACGCCATCGAGGCGACGGACAACCAGGCGGGAGCCGCCCAGGTGGCTCACGAGATGCTGATCCTGCTCACCAGCGACGTTATCTACGACGAGTTCTACTACCAGCCCTGCCAGGAGGTCCTCAAGGAGAAGGAGATCACCGAGATCAAGGTGCCCCAGTCCAAGTTCCTTGCAGACCCGGCACTGGCCAGCCAGCAGACCGCCGTGACCATCCTCGAGCGCCTCAAGGGCGGCACGGAGCAGGTATCGGGTCTGCACGGCGTGGCGCTCATCAGTGTCAAGGCGCTGCCCAGCGGCATGACCCTGTCCCAGGATGAGCAGAACAGCCTCAAGGCCTCCGACTCCCTGACCTTCGAAGTGGAGATAGAGAACCAGGGGGAGGCGACGGAGAACGATGTGCTGGTCAGCCTCAGCCTTACCGCCCCCGGAAGGCCTTCACCGCAGAAGGTCGACGGTTACGTGGACACCATCGCCCCGGGCGAGTTCAAGACCATCGAGCTGAGCGGGCTGGCAGCAGAGGCGGGGGATCAGCCGGCCCTGCTCAGAGTGGAAGCTGGACCGGTCCCGGGAGAGAACAACACGCAGAACAACATCGGGGAATTCAGCATAGTATTCAGCTAGGGCTGCTGCTGGCGCAGCAGCCCGCCGTGAAGGTTGAAGGACAAGGGAATGCGGTTGTTCTCTATGCCTTCGACCTTCATTGCTTCTGGACGGGGAAAGGCGCCGGAGGCGCATGATGAACACCTTCATAGAACAATATCTGGCCGTTGCCCTGGGCCTCGTGGCGGTAGCCGCCATCCTGGCGCTGGCGCTGGCGGCATATCTCTACAGGCAGCTGCGCCGCTACCGCCACGACCAGAGGGTCGTGATGGGAAAGGGAGGCGAAAGGGACCTGGTGGCCCAGGCGCGGGCGTTGCAGCAGCGCATGGACGGCCTCACCTTCGACCTCGGAAGGCTCCAGGAGGAACTGGCACACGCCGGGCGCCGCATCGATGACTGCATCACCTTCCGCAGCGTCATCCGCTATGATGCCTACCGTGACCTCAGCGGCATGCAGAGCACCTCCATGGCCCTGCTGGACTCCCGGTTCTCGGGTGTCATCGTCAGCGCCATCCAGTCGCGGGAGGACGCGCGCATCTATGTGAAGGAGATCCGTCACGGGGAGAGCCGCGAGAAACTCTCGCCCGAGGAGGTCCAGGTGCTCAAGGAGGCCATGGGGCTCAAGGCCAGGGAAGGCCACAGGCAGGCCGTGGGCGGTGGGACCGGTGCCTGAGGTGGGCAAGACAGCTTTCCTGGGCCCGGCGGGGACCTGGGCCGAGGAGGCGCTGATGTCCCACACGGACGTCGCCGCCGCGGAGACGCTGCCCTTCCCATCCGTCTATGACGTAGTCGAGGCCGTATCCTCCGGCAGGGCTGTGCAGGGCATCGTTCCCATGGAAAACTCGCTTGAGGGCTCCGTGAGCGCCACCCTGGACGTGCTCGCCTTCGAGATGGAGAATATCCAGATAACCCGGGAGATAGTGCATCCGGTGCGCCACTGCCTGATCGCCCGCGAGGAGATGCCGCTGGAGCGTATCGGAAGCATCATCAGCCACCCGCACGCCCAGGCCCAGTGCCGCCGTTTCGTGCGCGAGAACCTGTCCGGGGCCGAGGTGGTGGCAGCCAACAGCACGGCCGAGGCCGTGAGGCTGGTGAGCGAGTCGTCCGAAGACTGGGCCGCCATCGGCAGCCCCCTGGCTGCGGAGAAGTACGGCTGCACGGTGCTGCGTGACGACATCGAGGACTACCCGGACAACGAGACCAGGTTCGTGCTGCTGGCGGTGGAGCCCGCCCCCCAGGACCTGGATGAGCCCTACAAGACCTCCATAGTCTGCGCCATCGCCAGGGACAAGCCCGGCAGCCTGCTGCAGATATTGCAGGAGTTCTCCCACCGCGGCATCAACCTGACGAAACTGGAATCACGCCCCTCCAAGAAGGGGCTGGGCGATTACATCTTCTTCATCGACATGGAGGGCAGGCTCAACGACAGCGCCGTCGCCGGCGCCCTGGAGTGCCTGCGCTGCAAGCTGGCGTCCGTCAAGGTCCTCGGCTCCTACCCCATAGGTTGACCATGTCCGGAGCGCGGCAGGACCCAGCCAGCTTCAGGCTTCCCGTCGACGAGATACGGCGGGGCTTCTATACCGACGCCTATTTCAACCGCACTAAGCGCATCCTCGAGCAGGCCGGGAGAGGGCCGCGCGTGCTCATGCAGGTCTTCCAGAAGAAGAAGGCCCTGCTCGGAGGCATGGACGAGGCCCTGGCGGTGCTCAGGCTCTGCAGCGGCCGGGAATCAGAGGCCGGCTGGGAGCGGGGCTGGGAGTCCCTGGAGGTGAGGGCGCTGTTTGACGGCGACAGCATCTCGCCCTGGGAGACCGTGATGACAATCGAGGGGGAATATTCGCTGTTCGCCCACCTGGAGACCGTCTACCTCGGTTCGCTGGCCCGTGGCACCGTGATTGCGAGCAACGTGCGCCGGGCCAGGGAGGCGGCGGCGGGCAAGCCCATCCTCTTCTTCGGCGCCCGTCACGACCACTTCAGTGTCCAGCGGGTGGACGGCTACGCCGCCAGCGTGGCGGGCATCAGGGACGTATCCACCGACGCCCAGGGCGATATCTGGGGCTCCCGCGGCATGGGTACGATCCCCCACAGCCTGATCGCCGCCTTCGGCGGCGACACGGTGCGCGCCACCGCGGCCTTCGCCGACCTCTACCACCCGCAGGTGGACGTCATCGCCCTGGTGGACTTCGACAACGACTGCGTCGGCACATCCCTGGCCGTCGCCCGCGAGCTCGGGGAGAGGCTCAGAGGGGTCAGGCTGGATACGGCGGAGACGCTGGTGGACAGGAGCCTCCAGGAGGAGATGGGCTACTTCCGGCCCACGGGCGTGGAGCCCGAACTGGCCTTCAAGGTGAGGCAGGCGCTGGACGGGGAGGGCTTCGGACACGTGAAGATAATCGTCAGCGCCGGCTTCGACGCCGAGCGCATCTCCCGCTTCGAAGGGGCGGGGGCGCCGGTGGACGCCTACGGCGTCGGCAGCAGCCTGCTCAGGGGCAGGAACGACTTCACCGCTGACGTGGTGATGGTGGACGGCGAGGCCTGCGCCAAGGTCGGCCGCAGCTACCGTCCCAACGACAGGCTGGAGCCGGTGGAGTAAGGATTCGGAAGGAGGAGGCGGGAAAATGAGCCGGGCGGTCATCGTTGTGGACATGCTTGAGGGCTTCTGTGAGTCGGGCAACCTGGCCAGCCCGAGGCTGGCGCGGGTCATCCCCTGCATCCGGGAGCTGCTGGAACGGGAGCGGCGGCGCGGCTCCGCGCTGATCTTCCTTGCGGATACCCACGCCGCCGATGATCCCGAGTTCGACATGTTTCCGCCGCACTGCATCGCCGGCAGCGGCGAGGAGGAGGTGGTGGCGGAGTTACAGCCCTACCTGGAGGGGGCGATCCTGATCGCCAAGACCCGCTATTCCGGTTTCCACGGGACAGCTCTCGAGGACGAGCTCAGGCGCATCGCCCCCGGCGAGGTGGTGGTCGTGGGGGTCTGCACCGACATCTGCGTGATGCACACGGTGGCCGACCTGCGCAATCGCGACTACCCGGTGACCGTGGTCCGCGACTGCGTCGAGACCTACGACGCGCCCGGCCATGACGCCGGCCAGGTGAACGATTTCGCCATCAGCCACATGCGGGACGTGCTGGGAGCCGCCATCGTATAGCAGTCCGGCCGGCGGGGCTGCCGCCACACACCCGGTTAATGCTTATCAGGCATCATGCCGAAGAGTCCATTAGGCTAAGCTTGCCGCGATTGCGTGGCTTGAAAAACCCTTACGGGGCACAGGGACGCGAGGCGAATGGGCAGACTCTGGGGTACATCCCTTTTCAGCAAGCTGAGCACGAAGATGGTCGCCGGCTTCATCGCGGTTGTGGCGATCTTCACGGCGCTCGGTTTCATAATCTCACATGAGGCGGCGCAGCTGCGCGACGCGTCCGTGGAGGCGCTGCAGCGGTCGGAGGCGGTCCAGCACCTGCAAAAGGCGGAGCTGGCTGTGGCCGACCAGACCCAGGCCCAGTATGAACTGATCGTCGAGAACGACGAGTCCCACATCGGCGAGTTCGAGGAGGCCGCCGCCCGCCGCCAGAGCGCCCTGTCCGAGGCGGCGGCGCATACGGGGACGGCGCAGGAACGTGAGCTGATCACCAAGCTGGACACCACGGCCGCCGAGTTCGACAGGACCTTCAGCGAGGAGGTGGTTCCCGCCTGGGCGTCGGGGGATCTTGCAGGGGCCATCAGCATCGAGAAGCAGACCGACAACCTGCGGGACAGCATCGGCAGCTATACATCGCTGCTCGCCGCCAGTTATAACATCCGCAACGACAGGGCCCAGGCCTCCGTAGATACGGCCTCGGCCGAGCTCAGGTATTATTTTCTGTTCACAGCCTTCTTCGGCATCAGCCTCAGCCTGGTGATAACGATAGTGGCTTCACGTCGGCTCAGCCGGCCCGTGCAGGAGCTTAAGGAGGCCGCCTCGGCGATGGTCCGGGGCGATCTGGACCGGCGCGTGGAAGTCGACACCAACGACGAGATAGCCGAACTGGGGCACGCCTTCAACCGCATGGCCGACTCGGTGCAGCATGATATCGAGCAACTCAGCAACCTGTCCGACATCGCCCTTGCCATCAGTTCCGAACTGGACTGGGAGAAGGTCATCAACATCGTCATGGAAAAGGGCAGGGAGCTCACCGACTCCCAGGCCGCCGCCGTCGTTCTCTACGACGAGGAGCAGATGCAGTTCACGGATACCTTCACCAGCGGCCTCAGCGACGAGTTCGTCAGCAGGATGCAGTTCCGCCGGGGAGGTCTGGCGGACGAATGCCTGCTGGGCGACTCGGCGGTATTCAGCGACGATGTCGCCGCCGGCCACGGCCTCAGCGAACTGGCGCGCGACGAGGGAATCACCGCCTTCGTCTGCCTGCCGCTCAAGGTGAGGCAGCGCAAGCTGGGCGTACTCTATGTTTACAGCAAGGAGGTGGATGCCTATGGCCGTGACGAGCTCTCGGTGCTTTCCATCCTCTCCAACCAGGCGGCCGTCGCCATCCAGAACGCGCAGACGCTGGAGCGCAGCCAGGAGGAGGCGGTGACCGACGGGCTTACGGGTCTTTACAACCAGCGATATTTTTACACCAGGCTCAAGGAGGAGATCGGGCGGGCGGAACGCAGCCAGAAGCCGGTGTCCGTGATCTTCTGTGACCTGGACCGGTTCAAGAGCTTCAACGATATCAACGGCCATGCCCTGGGTGACATGGCCCTGCGGGAGGTCTCGCGCATAATCAGCGAGTCGAAGCGGGCCATCGACCTCGCCGCCCGCTACGGCGGCGAGGAGTTCGCGCTGATCCTGCCGGAGACCGACAGCTCCGGCGCCCAGATCATCGCCCACCGCATCCGCCGGCGCATAGCCGGGTTCTCCTTCGAGACCCGCAGCCGCTCGAGCTCGCTGCTCACGGCCAGCGTCGGCCTCGCCAGCTTCCCCGGCGACGGCAGCCAGGCCAACGAGCTGGTGGAGAAGGCGGACTGGGCCATGTACTACAGCAAGCGCCAGGGCGGCAACCGCGTCACCCTCTTCCACGAGGAGGCGGCCGAATACGGGCGCACCTCCCTGGAGGACATGGTGAGGGACGAGCTGCACCTGGCGGCGGTTCAGGCCATGGCCGCCTCGGTGGACAAGAACAACACCTACGGCAGGCAGCACGCCGAATCGGTGGCGAGGCTGGCATCGAGCATCGCCAGTTCCATGAGTATGGAGGACGACGAGGTGCACCGCATCAGGGTGGCGGGACTGCTGCACGACGTCGGCCTGGTCGGGGTCCCCGATGACATCATCAACAAGCGGGGCAGCCTCACGGACGAGGAGTGGCGCCGCATCCGGGAGCACCCGGAGGTCGGCGAGACCATCCTCAAGCACATCTCGAGCCTGGAGAGCTTCCTGCCGGTGGTGCGCCACCACCATGAGCATTATGATGGCGCCGGCTACCCGGACGGCCTGTCCGGCGGCGAGATACCGCTGGGCGCGCGCATCATCGCCGTGGCGGACGCCTTCCAGGCCATGACCGCCGACCGCCCCTATCGCAAGGCCATGAGCGTCGAGCAGGCGCTGGCGGAGCTGCAGATGGGGGTGGGCACCCAGTTCGACCCGGACGTGGTTGCTGCCTTCATCGAGATCCTCAAGCCTCCACAGGCCCAGGCGTCCTGAGTCCGCCGCGGCCGCGGCTGTACTTGTTCCTATTCCCTCTCCTTGAGCGTGAAGCTGGCAAGCGACACCAGCACGACGCCGAAAGCGATCAACGCCAGGAACGGTCCCAGGGCGCCGGTGAAATCGCCCCCCTCGACCAGTACCTCCCGCAGCACGTCGGCCGCGTAGCGCAGCGGCACCAGGTAGCTGAGCCACTGCAGGGCCAGGGGCAGGTCATCTATCGGTATGGCGATGCCCGAGAGCAGCGCCGCCGGCACCGAGACCAGCGGGATGAAGGGGAATATCTGCCCTTCGTTGCGGGCGAAATTGGAAATGAACACGCCCAGGCCCACGGAGACGACGGCCAGGGACAGCATGGTCAGCAGCACGGGCGCGATGTCGGGCAGCAGCCTGACGTCGAACAGGTAGCGCGTCAGCAGCAGCACCTCCACGGTCTGGATGGAGGCGATGGTGGAATAGCCGGCGATGTAGCCCAGCACTATCTCGCGGCGGCGGTAGCCGCAGACGAACATGCGGCTGAGCGTGCCGATGACCCGGTCGCGCACCAGCACGATGGTCGAGAGCACGAAGGCGATGAAGAAGACCAGGTAGGCGGCGACCATGATGGCGTAGTCGGAGATATGCACGCCCAGGCGCACCAGGCCCGGCAGCGAGTCGAAGATGTATTTCATCAGCAGCATCAACAGGAACGGCACCAGCAGGGACATGCCCAGGAAGCGGCGGTCCCGCAGGAACTGGCGGTTGATACGCACCGCGATCAGGTGGCTGCGCCGGATCATGGCGTCTCACCGCCCCCGCCGCCGAGCATCGCCAGGATCACGTCCTCCAGGCTCTGCCGGCTGATACTGATTCCCTCCACCTCGGGCGCCAGGCCGTACTCGCCCAGCAGCCGCGGCAGCTCGCTGGGGTAGTCAGTCAATTCCTCCGTGCGGCTGCCCCCCGAAAGCCTGAGCGTCACGCTGGTGGTGCCCCGGCTCCTGATGGCCTCCGGCGACTCGGCCACCAGGATGCGGCCGGCCATGATCACGGCGACGCGGTGGCAGCGCATGGCCTCGTCCATCATGTTGGTGCTGAGGAAGATGGTGCGGCCGCGGCCGCAGAGCTCGTGAAAGCGGCGCCAGAAATCCTGTTTCAGCGTGGGGTCGACACCGGCCGTGGGCTCGTCGAGGATCAGCAGCTGCGGGTCGTGCAGCATGGCGCAGGCCAGCGAGGCCCGTTGCTTCATGCCGCCCGAGAAAGTGTGCAGCGGGTCGTGGCGCCGCTCCCAGAGTTGCACGAACCTGAGCCGGGCTTCGATATCAGCATCGAGTGCGTCGGAAGCGCGGGCGCCGCCGAAGAAGCGCAGGTTCTCCACGGGGCTCAGGTCCTCGTAAAGCGACGGCGTCTGGGGCATGTAGCCCAGTCGGCTGCGGATGCGCGCGCGTTCCCTCGAGGCGTCCAGGCCCAGCACGCTGATTCTGCCCGAGTCGGGCTTCAGTATGCCGCAGATGGCCTTGATCAGGGTGGATTTGCCGGAGCCGTTGGGTCCCACGAGCCCGAAGATGGAGCCCTCGGGCACCTCCAGGCCGGCACGGTCCAGGGCCCTGATGGAGCTGTAACTCTTGCTCAGGGAATCGATGGAGATGGCGCTCGCGGCGCGCCCGCCTTCCCCGGAAGCGCCGGTCATTCTACGGACCCCCTCTCTCCTTCCCGCCTGTCCAGCAGTCCCTCCGCCGCCGCCAGGGCCTCGGCCCTGGTTGATATGTTCCCCAGGGCCTGTTCCTCCCGGATGTGCTACAGCAGCCTGCCCACCTCGGGCCCCGGGCTGAGACCCAGTTCGCGCATCAGCTCTTCCCCGTCGATTATTCCCGGCCCCGGCCCCGCTTCCTCCCTCTCAAGGGCAAGGTCCATCATCTCGCGTGCCAGTTGAAGGTGCTGCTCCACGTCCTCGTCGGTCACCAGCCCGCCCCGCACCGACAGCCGGTCCGACACGGAGAGCATGATCAGCTCAGGGGTATAGGGTTCGGTGGCCCGCAGGTAGCGGTAACGCGCGCGGTCACCGGGTGGCTGCTGCTGCACCAGCCCCTCGAAGCGCATGTGCCTGCCCACCAGGAAGCTCACCGCCCGCCTGGCGCCGGTGCTGGCCCTGAGGCGGCCGAGGATGTCAGCCGCCATCCCGCTGCCGGCGGCGGGATGGTCGAGGAAGCGCACGCGGCCCTCGGGATCCACGCGGCGGCAGCGCGGTTTGGCGATATCATGCAGCAGGGAAGCCAGCCCCATCACCAGGCGCCAGCCGGCGTCGCCGGCGACGGCCCTGCTGCTGCGCTCGGCGAGGCGATGGGCATGGCGGGGAAAGTGTATGCCCGGGTCATCGATGATGCGGCTCAACTCGCCATAGTTGGCAAGGGTATGTTCGTAGACATCCAGGTGATGGAAATCGTTCTGGGTGACGCCCTGGAGCGCCCTGACTTCGGGGAGCAGCACCTCCAGCAATCCCAGCTGGTCCATCTGGCGGATGCCGCCGGCGCCGCGGGGCGGCTCCAGTATCTCGGCCAGCTCCGAGAAGACGCGCTCGGCGGCGGGCTCGGCGGCGCGGCGGGCCTCGGCGCGGATACTGTCCGTGAGTGCCGGGGATATGGTCAGCCCCCGGGTGACAGCCAGGCGCACGGCCCGCAGCAGCCTCAGGGGATCGTCGGCGAAGATGGCGGGGCTGCAGGCTACCAGCTGGCCCACCCTCAGGTCATCGAGCCCGCCCACCGGGTCGATGAGCTCGCCCTCACCGCGGAGGTCCACCGCCATGGCGTCGACGGTGAAATCGCGCAGGCGCAGGTCGCTGGAGATGTCGGGGGCTCTCAGTGCCGCGAAATCATAGGTGTAAAGCCGGTCGGCGCTGATCACCCGGCATGCCTTGAACTCATCGGACATGCGGAAGAAACTGCCGCCCCTGGCATCGGCGAAGCGGCGGGCCGTTCCCCCCGGATCACCCTCAATGGCGACGTCGATATCGAAAGGCTCGACGCCCGAGACCAGGTCGCGAACCGTGCCTCCCACCAGCCACGCGTTGACGCCGGTCTCCTCCACGAAGACGCGTAACGCTGCGAGCCGGGGGTTGTCCAGGGTTATCTTTATCCCGCGTACCTCCGCTCGACCCGTGAGCTGATGTCGCAGGTAACCTCGTAATTGATGGTATCCAGCAGGCCCGCCACCTCCTCGGCGCTGATGGTCTCGCCGCCCTGGCCGCCGATCAGCACGACCTCGTCGCCGGGCTTCGCGTCCGTTACCGGTCCCAGATCCACCGTCAGCAGGTCCATGGAGATGAGGCCGACGATGGGGCGGCGCCTGCCACCCACCAGCACCTCGCCGCGGTTGGAAAGGCGGCGGCTGAAACCGTCGCCGTAACCGACGGGAACCAGGGCGATACTGGTGTTGCGCGGCGCCTGCCAGGTGCGGCCGTAGCCTACCGTGTCGCCTTCGGTAAGCCGCTTGATTCCAGAGATGTACGAACTGAGCCGCAGCGCCGGCCTCAGGTCATCCGCGGCGGCGTCCCCCTGGAACGGCGAGAGGCCGTAAACGGCGATGCCGCAGCGGACCATCTGGAAATGGGACTGGGGGTAGCGCAGGGTGGCGGCGCTGTTGGCGCAGTGGAACAGGGGGCTTTCCCCGGTTCTCAGCACCACCTGCATGGCGTCCTCGAAGCTCCTGAGCTGGAAGTGGAAGAAATCCCCGTCCTCCGCGTCGGCGTCGGCGAAATGGGTCATCACGCCCGCCAGCTCCACCTCGGGGGTGTTCTCCACCGCATCCAGCATCTCGGGCAGCGCCCGCGGGAAAAGGCCCAGGCGGCGCATGCCCGTATCTATCTTCACGTGGACCGGTATCGGCCGGTCCCGGTTGCGGCCGATGTCGATGAGCTGCCTGAGGAAAGGCAGGGACCAGAGGACCATTGCGGCGTCGTCTCCTGTGGCTGAAGAGGCCTCTTCAGCAGTCAGCGGCCCCATCACCAGGATGGGGGCCTCTATGCCCGCCTCGCGCAGCTGCCGGCACTCGCGGGCCGTGGCTACGCCGAGGCCCGAGGCTCCTGCCTCGAGGCTGGCCCGGGCGACGGGGACGGCGCCGTGGCCGTAGCCGTCGGCCTTGACTACGGCCAGCAGTGAACAGCCCTCCGCCAGGCCGCCGGCAAGGGTGCGGACGTTATGGCGGACGCACTCCAGGTCGATGCTGGCGGCAGCCCTCTGCAAGCTCAACTCCCCGCCATGGAACGCACCACGTCGGCCCTGGTGACGATGCCCGCCAGCCGGTCGCCGTCGAGCACGGGCAGGCGGTTGATCCCCTTGTCCGTCATGATTGTCGCTACCTCGGATACCGGTGTGTCCACCTGGACGGTCACCACGTCCCTGGTCATTATCTGGCTGACCTCGATGGCAGCCGCCTTGCGGATGCGCTCGTCGAACTTCTTCACGCTCTCGAGAAAGATGACGCTGTCGAGGAACTGTATGTAGTGGGGGAAGTGGATGTCGGCGTCGATGGAGACCAGGTCCCCTTCGGAGACGATGCCGATCACCCGCCGCTGGGAATCGACCACGGGAACGCCGCTGATGCGCTCCCGGGACAGCAGGCCGGCCAGTTCCTGCACCGACGCGCCCTCCTCGATCGTTACCACGTCCCTGATCATGATGTCAGCAGCTGTGAGTTCGCTCACTGGATTCCTTTCGCTACGGTTGATGGTCCTCTTCCAGCTCGGCGAAGGCCTGCGGCAGGTAGTCCAGCAGGTCCGACGAGACGATGTTGTCCATCCCCAGCTCCCCGGCCGCCAGGTCCGCGGCCATGCCGTGCATCCAGGCGCCGCCGGCCGCCGCCTCCAGCGGCGGCAGTCCCCGCGCCACCAGGGCGGCGATCAGCCCCGTGAGCACGTCTCCGGAACCGGCCGTCGCCAGCCCCGGGTTGCCCGTGGGGTTTATCAGGGTCACGGAGCCGTCTGTGGTGATGCTGTGGGCCCCCTTTAACAATACGGCCGCTCCGGACTTGCGGGCGGCGGCTCTGGCCGTGCGCAGGGCGTCTGCCGCTACTTCGGCGGATGGCAGCTTCATCAGCCTGCCCAGCTCGCCCGCGTGGGGCGTGAGGATAGTCGCCGCGGGACGCTTCCTGAGCGCCCCCGGTCTGCCGGCGAGGGCGTTGAGCCCGTCGGCGTCAAGCACGACCGGCACCTCCAGCTGCGGCAACAGCTTGCGCACGAGCGCAGCCGTACCCTCCGCCCGTCCCAGACCGGGCCCGATGGCCAGGCAATCGAAGGCTGGAGCCGCCTCGAGGATGGCGTCAAGGTCGCCCGGGTCCAGCTTCTCCGCCTCCTCTTCGCCCAGTGGCAGGGTCATCACCTCCAGCAGCTTGGCCTCGAAGACCGGGTTCAGGGCCGCGGGCACGGCGGCGGTGACCATGCCGGCGCCGCTCCTCAGGGCGGACTCCGCCGCCAGGCAGGGGGCGCCGGTGAGGCCCGCTGAGCCTCCGACCACCAGCACGCGGCCGACGCTGAACTTGTTGTCAAAGTCCATCTTTGGTGGTATAAGCGCCGACAGCTGCTCCTTGTCGGTCAGGAAATGGTCGGGCTCCACCGAGGCCTGGGAGGGGATGCCGATATCGGCGAGGATGACGTCGCCGCTGTAATAGCTCCCCGGGGCGGCGAAATGGCCCACCTTGGGGACGTGAAAGGTGACGGTGGCGTCAGCCGGCAGCGTCCTCTCGGCGACGATCCCAGTGGAAGCGTCCAGGCCGGAGGCTGTATCCACGGCCACGACCGGGATGCCGTGGCGCTCGCCGGCGGCGGCGGCGATGCGGATGAACTCGGCGGACTTCCCCCGGGGTTCGCCGGAGAAGCCGGTGCCGAAGACGGCGTCGACGATGACGCAGTCCCGGGCCAGCGCCCGCCTGAGGACGGCTGCGGACGGCATGTGCCGCACCTTCAGGCCCAGCTTGCCCAGCACCCTGAGGTTGACGGCGGCGTCCCCCCGGTATTCCCGCGCCGGCGCCGCGGCGAAGACCTCCACGCCGGCGCCCGCCTCCAGCAGGAAGCGCGCCGCCACGAAGCCGTCGCCGCCGTTGTTGCCCTTGCCGGCGAGGATGGCGAAACAATGATGTTCGCAGAAATGCTCCAGCAGGTACTCGGCCACGGCCATGCCGGCCCGGTCCATCAGTACGGCCCCGGGGATACCGATGCCCCCGATGGCATTGGCGTCGGTGCGGCGCATCTGTGCTGAAGTGTAAAGCGGCAGGTGATGGCTCATGGGTTTTCTCATCGTTCCTCAGCCTCCCAGTCTCGTGCTTCCGCCGCCGGGCGGGCGGCGGCTAACGGGGTCTGTCTGCGCTTGCTGCCACAGCGACGGCTACCGATACCTGCTCTCCATGGCTCAGCGAGACGGCCAGGGCGTCGGCGTCGAGCCTCTCGGCCTCCCGTTTCATGCGACCGGTGATTCTCACTTCCGGCCGGCCTCCGGAGCCGATCTCGATCTCGCGCCAGCAACGCACGCCTGTTCCCAGGGCCTTGCCCACGGCCTCCTTGGCGGCGAACCTGGCCGCGTAATGCTGAACCGGGTTGGGCCGCGAGGCGCAATACCGCCGTTCCCGCGCCGTAAAGACCCGCTCCACCAGCCGGGGATGACGCTGCAGAGCCCGGGCGAAGCGCGGGTTTTCGATGATGTCGATGCCTACAAGCATGTCAGAATCCTTCCCGCCCGCGGCCCGGCTGTAACCACATCTTCCCCGGGCGCTCCATTATTCCACCGTCACGGTCTTGGCCAGGTTGCGGGGCTGGTCAACGTTGAGCCCCTTGAGCCTGGCGATATGGTAGGCAAGCAGCTGCAACGGCACCACGGCCAGCAGCGGCGAGAGCATCTCCGAGGTCTTCGGCACGTAAAGGATATCGTCGCTCAGCTTGCGGATGGCCTCGTTGCCCTCGCTGGCCACGGCGATGACGCTGGCGTCGCGCGCCCGCACCTCCTCGATGTTGGAGACGACCTTGTCATAGACGTGGCCGTCCGTGGCGATCACCACTACGGGCGAACCCTTGTCAAGCAGGGCGATGGGCCCGTGCTTCATCTCCCCCGCGGCGTAGGCTTCCGTGGGTATATATGAGATCTCCTTGAGTTTCAGGGCCCCCTCCAGGCAGACCGGCAGGCCGATGCCGCGGCCCAGATAGAGGAAGAAGGGCCGCTGGTAATAGCGGCGGGCGATCTCATAGGAGGCGGACTCGCCCCGCAGGTATGCCTCCATGGTGTCCGGTATGGAGGCCAGTTCGCGGGCGATGGTGTCCACCTCGTCCCGCGGAAGGGTCTGCTTCAGCTGTGCCAGCCTCAGGGCAAGCAGCTGGACGGCGGCGATCTGTGCCACGTGGGTCTTGGTGGCGGCGACGCCGATCTCCAGCCCGGCGCGCGTGTAGAGGACGCCGTCGGCATCCCGGGTGGCCTGGCTGCCCATAATGTTGGTGACAGCCAGCACCCGGGCACCCATCTCCCGAGCCAAACGCATGGCGGCCAGGGTATCGGCGGTCTCCCCCGACTGGGAGATGCCGACCACCAGCGTCGTCGGCGTCAGCACAGGATCCCGATAACGAAACTCGGAGGCGATGTCAAGTTCCACCGGCACCCGGGCCCAGCGCTCGATGACGTACCTTCCCACTAGCCCCGCATGGTACGACGTGCCGCAGGCCAGCACGTAGACCTTGTCGATGGAGGCCAGCACCTGGTCCGGGATCGCCATCTCCTCCAGGAAGACGCCGCCGCCCGCCGGCAGGCGGCCGGCCATGGTGTCGGTGAGCGCCGTCGGCTGCTCGAATATCTCCTTGCGCATGAAGGTCTCATAGCCGCCCTTCTCCGCCGCGTCCTCGTTCCAGCTGACCCGTGTGGCCTCCCGCTCGATGTGGTTGCCGTCAAGGCCGATTATCTCGATGCCGGCGGGAGTGGCCACGAACAGCTCGTCGTTCTCCACCACCACGACATCACGCGTCTCGGAGAGGAAGGCGGGGATGGCGGAGGCGACGAACACCTCGCCGTCGCCGATGCCGGCCAGCAGCGGGCACTCCTTGCGCGCCCCGGCGATCGTCTCCGGATGCTCCCGGTGGATGGCGCAGAAGGCGAAGTGGCCCTCGAGAGCGCCGTAGGTCTCGCGCACGGCCTGCAGCAGGTCGCCGTCGTAATACCTCTCGATCAGGTGGGCGACGACCTCGGCGTCCGTCTCGGATGTGAACTCGTGGTCTTCGCCCTGCAACTCTTCGCGCAGGGCGCTGAAGTTCTCGATGATGCCGTTGAGCACGATGGAGATGTTGCCGCTGCAGTCAGCATGGGGATGGGCGTTCTCGACGGACGGCCGTCCGTGGGTGGCCCAGCGCGTGTGGCCCAGGCCCATCCTCGCCTCGGCGCCGCCGTTGCGGCCGAGCTCCTCGCCGAGGCTGGCCAGGTTGCCGACGGCCCTGGTGGTCTCCAGGCGCCCGTCGTTCAGTACCGCGAGCCCCGCGGAATCATAACCGCGGTATTCCAGTTTCTTGAGCCCTTGGTAGAGGATGTCGGTGCAGGCCCTGGGGCCCACGTAGGCGATTATGCCGCACATGTTTCCCGTGAATCCCGTTGGTAGTTGATGGATGACGTTCTAAGCATATATGACCGGGGCGGCTGTTTTATATCGGAGCCGGTGCGCCCGGGCCCGAACGGCGCCTGCGGCCCGCGCATCAGCCCAGGCAGCTCTCGACAACCGTCACTATACTGTTGCAGACCTGGTCGCAGCGCTCGGCGGTGGTCGCCTCCACCATCACCCGGACGAGGGGCTCCGTGCCGGAAGGCCGCACCAGTACACGGCCCTCGTCGCCGAGCAGCTCTTCCTGCCGGCGGACCTCGCCCCAGATGTCGTCGGCCCCGTCGAGCGCTTCCTTGTTGCCTACCCTGACGTTTACCAGTTTCTGCGGCAGGCGCCGCATCACCTTCACGAGCTCCCCCAGGGGTGCGCCCGTCTCGGCCATCACCCGCAGAAGCAGCAGCGAGGTAGCGAGGCCGTCTCCGGTGGTGCCGGTCTGAAGGTCGATGATATGGCCGGACTGTTCTCCGCCCAGCCGGTAGCCGCCCGCCAGCATGTCCTCAAGCACGTAACGGTCTCCCACACCCGTTGTCCGTACGCGGATGCCCAGCTGTTCCATGGCCCGGTGGAAACCCAGGTTGGTCATCACCGTGGTGACGACGGTGTCGTGGTCCAGGGCGCCCTGCTGTTTCAGGTGGGCGGCGCAGACGGCCATGATGAAGTCGCCGTCCACTACCGAGCCGTCCGCGTCCACGGCGATCACCCGGTCGCCGTCGCCGTCGAAGGCCAGCCCCAGATCGAAGCCGTCGGCCTGCACCAGCTCCGCCAGGTGCTGCACGTGTGTGGAGCCGCAGTCCTGATTGATGTTGTAACCATCGGGTTGGTCGCCCACGACGCTCACGTTCGCGCCCAGGCGCCTGAGGGCCATGGGCGAGCTTTCGCAGGTGGCGCCGTTGGCGCAGTCCAGCAACACGTTCATCCCCGAAAGGTCCAGGGGAAAGTGGGAGGTCAGCTGCTCAACATAGGCCTCCACCGGGTCTGCGAGGAAGCAGACGGGCCCGGGCTCGGTAGGACTGGCGTCGGTGGTGGTCTCGTGGAACATATGCTGCTCGATCATTGCTTCCTGTTCGTCTGTGAGCTTGAAGCCGGTGCTGCCGAAGAACTTGATGCCGTTGTCCTGGTAAGGATTGTGGGAGGCGGAGATGACGGCCCCGGCGTCGGCGCCATGGCTGATGACGAAACCGGCAACGGCCGGAGTCGGGATAACCCCGGCTATCTCCGCCTGGCCGCCGGCTGAACTGATTCCCGCCACCAGCGCCGATTCAAGCATGGGGCCGGACAGGCGCGTGTCGCGGCCGATGATGATACGCGGCGCCTCGGCGGGCAGGACAGCTACGGCGGCCCGCCCCACGGCAAGCGCCATCTCGGCGGTCAGGAACTCGTTCGCGACCCCCCGTATGCCATCGGTGCCAAATAGTTTGCGTGGCATGCGCGACCCCTCCGGACGCCCTCTCGTTGCTGATGCTCGAGCCTTCACGGACTATGATTATAAAGGCTTTGGCGCCTGGTAAAAAGCCGCCGGCGCCTCCGCAGGGGCCGGAGGCTGTTTAACGAAGGTCAGCCCCGTGGTAAATAGATTAGTGACGGCGACGCAAGCGAGGAGGAGTCATGAGGGCAATCTGGAAGGGAGCGCTGCTGGCGGAGAGCGACCAGACCATAGAGATAGAGGGCAACCAGTATTTCCCCCCGGACACGGTCAACAGGGATTTTCTCGAGGAAAGCGACTACCATTCCACGTGCCCCTGGAAGGGAGAAGCAAGCTATTACCACGTGGTCGTGGACGGGGAGGTCAACAGCGACGCCGCCTGGTATTATCCCAGCCCCAGGGAAGGGGCCACGCAGATAACCGGCTACGTCGCCTTCTGGAAGGGCGTCGAGGTAACCGGCTAGATAAAGACCTTCTCCACGAAGGGGGATGTCATGGCGGCCACCAGGGCGTAATAGCCGGGGATGAAGCGCAGACGCCCACCGGCGGCGGGGACGCTGTCGGCGCAAGCGGCGTCATGGTCTGCTTCCAGGGAGACAGCCAGGTAGTCGCTGGTGAGGTTCAGGGGCATGACATCGTCCCGCAGGGGTCTGAGGGAAGCGGCCTCGGAGCCGATATCCTGGGAGCCCACGGCAAGCAGCGCCTGGCAGGCGCCGCCTTTCTCGTAGACCTCCAGCACGTCAGCCTCCAGCAGGAAGGCATCCGTGCGCGCCCCCTCAAGGAATGCGGTCCCCGGCGGGTCTAAAACGCCGCCGTCAGCGGGAGGGCCGCCGTCAGCGGCAGCGCCGACCGGCTCAGTGGGGGCGCCGCCGGGTATGCTGCCCAGCAGCAGCGCCTCTCCGCACCTGAGCTCGTCCAGGGCTGCCAGCGGGCCGCCGGCCTCTGTCCGGGACCCCGCCAGCAGGCGCAGCAGCCCCGAGCCGCCGGCGGACCGCCAGGGCCTGCCGCCGGCAACGACACCGGATATCTCTGCTGCAGCCTCTTCCAGGGCAGTCAACGCGGCGGCCAGCGGCGCTTCGGGCCTGGAGCAGGCGATATTGGTGGCGACGCCGGCCAGGTCGGCGCCGGGCATCGCCGCCAGCCGCCGCGCCTGTTCGCCCGCCAGCTCCAGCGGCACACCCTCGCGCCCATCCCCCGTTTCCACCATCAGCAGGAACCGCAGGCGGCCCGGACCGCAACGCTCAAGCAGCGTCCGGGCCTGGCCGGCCGATGACACGAAACAGAGGTCCGCATCAAACCCTTCTTCCGGGTCAAGGGACGGCCGCAACAGTTGCAGGTCGCAGTCGGGATGATGCCGCCGCAGGCGGGCGATATTCGCGGAACGGGAATCGGCCAGGGAGGCGGCGCCGCCGGCGAGCATGGCCGCCGCCACGTGGGGGTCCCCCAGGCAGGCCTTGGTGACGCCGGTGAGCCGGATACGGCAGGGCCCGAGCAGACGCGCCACCAGTCGCGTGTTATGCTCGATGGCCGAGACGTCGATTGTCAGTCGCGGTCGCATTGGAGACATGAAAAAGCGGACCGGGGGTCCGCTCAGGGTATCGCAACCGGGCCTGCCGGCTCAGCGCTTGGAGAACTGCGGGCGCTTGCGGGCGCCCTTGAGCCCGGCCTTCTTGCGCTCCTTGATGCGGGAATCCCGCGTGAGGAAGCCGCCGACCCGGAGCTCCTTGCGCAGGGAGTCGTCCGCCTGCAGCAGCGCCTTGGCGATGCCGTGCTTGAGGGCGCCGGCCTGCCCGCCGATGCCGCCGCCGATGATGTTGGCGGTGACGTCGAAGCGGCCGTCGGTGCCCGTGGCCTTCAGGGGCATCCGCACCTCGGTGCGCAGCCGCTCGCGGCCGAAGAATTCCTCCAGCGGACGGTTGTTCACGGTGATCCTGCCCTCGCCGGGCGTCAGGATGACGCGGGCGATGGCGGTCTTGCGCTTGCCTGTTGCTGTATACCTAACCAATGTCCAACTCCCTGGGGCCCTGGGCTTCGTGTGGATGCTCCGGACCCGCGTAGATCTTCAGCTTCTTGAGCTGGGCGCGTGAGAGCCTGTTCCTGGGCATCATCCCCCTGACGGCCAGGCGGACGACCTCCTCCGGTTTGCGCTCCAGCATCTCCGCCAGCGTCCTTTCCCTGAGGCCGCCGGGATAGCCGCTGTGGCGGTAATATTTCTTGTCCTCGAGCTTGCGGCCGGTGACGGCTATCTTCTCCGCGTTGACCACGACCACGAAATCACCCGTGTCGATGTTGGGCGTGTATTCGGGCTTGTTCTTGCCGCGCAGGGTGTCGGCGATACGCGTAGCCAGCCTTCCCAGCCGCTGGCCGCTGGCGTCGACGACGTACCAGTCGCGCTCGATGGTCGATGGTTTCGCTACGTAAGTCTTCATCCGTCTGAAAAATCCCCGCTCGCTCTAGTGTTTCAGGCGCCCGTCCGCATGCCGCGTCGCCGCAGGCAAGACCGCCCGCCTGTTTCAGGCGCAAGGATGGATAGTAGAGCAAAAGGTTTCGGCTGTCAAATTTAACACCGTCCCCAATTCATCGTAAACTACATGTGATGAACGATCTCCCGAGTGAAGCTCCACAGATATATTCTCCCGGCAGAAGCAGGGTGTTGATCGTCACTGCTGTCGATGTGCACAAGGAGCGGGAAGACGCGCCGCCCGCCTGGAAGCTGGCCGAGGCCCTCTCCCGCGACTATGATGTCATCCTGGCGGCCCCCGCCACCGGCAGGGGCTCGCACCCGGACTTCGCCGTTGTCTTCTATAACAGGCGCAATCTGCCGCTGCTCTCGGGCGATTCGGACCTGGTGCTGGTTGAAGCCGCCGCCGCCAGCGATTATGCTTTCTTCTCCGAATCGGGCAAGCTTTTTCGGGTCGATTGGGATACGATTATCGGCGGCGGCCTGACCGAGGCGGCGCTGATAACGCTGGAGACACCGGCAGCCCCCCCGGGGGCGGCGGACTTCCGGATGTGGCTGCCGCCGGGCGAGAAGCGGGGCCTTTCCCATTACATGGGTAGGCTCAGGTTCCATCTGCGTGCCGGCGGCCCCCGCCTTGTCCTCTCGAGAGGGGCGGCGCTGGTA
>JAJRYJ010000034.1 GCA_024275795.1 Actinomycetes bacterium
AAGCGCGATTTCACCGACGTGCGTGATATCGTCCGCGCCTACCACCTGCTGCTGACCCGGGGCGAGGGCGGTGAGGCGTATAATGTGGCCTCGGGCCGCTCCCACGCCATCAGCGGGCTGCTGGAGCTGCTGCTGGAGCTGTCCACGGCCGAGCCGCGGGTGGAGCCGATTCCAGAACTGATGCGCCCCTCGGACACGCCGGACGTGGTCGGGGATTGCAGGAAGCTCAAATCGCTGGGAGAATGGGATACCACCATCGGGCTCAGGCAGAGCCTCAAGGATACGCTGGACTACTGGCGCGAGACCGTCAAGGCATAACGGGGCCAGCGCCGGACAGTGAACTGTAAGCAGAGGAATACGACAGGGAAGGAATGAAATGGCCAAGAAAGCCCTGATAACGGGAATCACCGGACAGGACGGTTCCTATCTGGCGGAGTTCCTGCTGGAGAAGGACTACGAGGTCTACGGCATGGTGCGCCGCTCCAGCACCGAGAACTTCGAGCGCATCGCGCATATCCGCGACCGGCTCACCCTCATCCAGGGGGACCTGCTGGACCAGATGTCGCTGATCTCCATCTTCCAGGAATCCCAGCCGGACGAGGTCTACAACCTGGCGGCCCAGAGCTTCGTGCCCACCTCGTGGACCAAGCCGGTGCTCACCGCCGAGTTCACCGCCCTGGGCGTCACCCGCATGCTGGAGGCGCTGCGGCTGGTGAAGGAGGACGCCCGCTTCTACCAGGCATCCTCCTCAGAGATGTTCGGCAAGGTCAAGGAGACGCCGCAGACGGAGGAGACCCCCTTCCACCCCCGCAGCCCCTACGGCGTCGCCAAGGTCTACGGCCATTTCATCACCGTCAACTATCGCGAGAGCTACAACCTCTATGCCTGCTCCGGCATCCTCTTCAACCACGAGTCGCCGCGGCGCGGCTACGAGTTCGTCACCCGCAAGGTCACCGACGCGGTGGCGCGCATCAAGCTGGGGCTGCAGGACGAGCTGCGCATGGGCAACCTGGACGCCAAGCGCGACTGGGGCTACGCCATGGACTACGTGGAGATGCAGTGGATGATGCTGCAGCAGGACGAGCCGGACGACTACGTCATCGCCTCCGGCGAGACCCACTCGGTGCAGGAGCTGGTGGAGGTGGCCTTCGACTACCAGGGCCTGGACTGGGAGAAATACGTGGTCATCGACCCCAAGTTCGTCAGGCCCGCCGAGGTGGACCTGCTGATCGGCGATCCCTCCAAGGCCAAGGAGAAGCTGGGCTGGGAGCCGCGGGTCAGCTTCAAGGAGATGATCCACATGATGGTGGACAGCGACCTGAAGATCGTCCAGGAGGAGATCGACGCCGACGAGCGCGCCGGCGCCTGACCGCGGAACAGCGGTCGGCGCCCAGGGCACAGCGGGCCATGGGCGAGGGCCGCAGCTTGCCGGGGCGTCGGAGGGCGGGCGCTTTCAGACCCAGCCGTACGCCGTCCTGCTGGAATATGACCGCCAGGCCCAGAGCGCCACGGCGGCCACCAGCGCGGCCGTGAGCCAGGCCGGGAAACCGACGGCGCTCTCCACTCCCAGCACCGCCGCCGTGAAAGCCAGGAACATGCAGACGGACGCCATCTTCTTGCGGCGCACCCTCAGGGCCATGATTTGTTTCTTCGCCGCCTCATCCAGTTCGCCGTAGTCGCCGAAGAGGCGGTCGATGACCGGTTGCACGCTGAAATAGACCCAGGAGAGCATGCCCGCCATCACCAGCAGTATGGCTATCTTGGCGATGATGGCCCAGTCCCCGAAGAAGTCGGCGTAGGTCAGGGGCGTGCTCTGCACGCGCGCCCAGATGAGCAGGAAGCCGCCGATGAGGATGGTACCCTGGAAGACGAAACAGGCGATGGTGCGGTTCTTGAGGATGTTCTCCATGTAACGGTCGGTGCGGTCCCCCAGCGGCGGCCCCAGGGCCACCCGCTGGTTGACGGCCGCCAGGGCATAGTAAGGCCAGGCCATGGTCATGGCAGCGACCACGTGGACCACCAGCAGGATGTTGACCAGACTTTCCATTCCTCCTCCTTGTCCTGGTAGACTCCGGGATGCTCCCGGCTTTAGCTGCCCCCCGGCAAGCTCTCGCTGTACGACGGCCGGCCGTCGCTATGAACGCTTGTTTCAGAACCAGTGCCTGAACCACCACTTCTCGAAGGCGACCTTGCTCCAGTGCCAGGGGCGCGTGGGCGGATAGAGGCGCACGGCGGGCTCCGGCTCTGCGTAGAAGTCGCCGCCGGCGAAGCCGGCCCTGCCGTCCCCCAGTTCCAGCCAGCAGTAACCCTTGCCGTCGAACACGGCCTCAGGCGCGCGCCCTTCTATCTCGTCGGCGATGCGCTCGGCGGCGACCCTGGCCCCGTAGTGGGCGAAGACTCCGGCCATGGGCAGGTTCTTGCCGTTGGCCAGCCTGATGTTGTTGACGTCGCCGATGGCATAGATGCCGGCGTGCTCCGTCTCCAGCGTGTGGGCGTCCGTGTGCATCCACCCGGACGAGCCGATGAGCCCCGATGCGCGCACCACCTCGGGCGCCCGGTGGGGAGGCACCGCCAGCAGCAGATCCAGCTGCTGCGGCTCGCCGCCGGAGGCGATGATGGTGCGCTCGTCCGGGTCCATCCTCTCGAAGGTGAACAAAGGATGGTAACGGATGCCGCGCCGGCGCAGCACTTTCTCGATGGCGTCGCCCATTACCGGGCCGGCGATGGGCATGGGCTGGTGCTCCGGTGTGTAGATGTGTATCTCCGCCCTCTCGCGCACGCCCCTGGCGCGCAGGAAGGACTCCAGCAGCAGCGCCGCCTCATAGGGCGCCGCCGGGCACTTGAAGGGCATGTCGGTGACCAGTACGCCGACACTGCCCCCCGTAAAGGCATCCAGGGCCGCGTGGATTTTCGCCGTACCCCCGATGTCGTAAAGATTCAGGGCCATCTCGTCGAAGCCTTCGACCTTGTCGGGCCTGAGTTCGGCGCCCAGGGAGACGATCAGGTAGTCGAAGCCGATCGCCCGTGAACCCGTCCGCACCTGCCTGGCGTCGGTATCTATCCCGACGACCTCTTCGTTGATGAACTCAACGCTCTTGCGTGACAGGTCCGCCAGCGGCCGCCTTATCTGGTCCGCCCGGCGCTGCCCCACGGCGTGCCAGAGCAGCGATGACTGAAACAGGTGATCCGGGGAGCGGTCGATGAGGGTGACGCGGTCGCGGGCGCCAAGCCTGCGGCGCAGGTGATGGGCAGCCACCAGCCCACCCGTGCCGCCGCCGAGGATGACGATGTCGGCGCCGAAAGACCGCGTCGGCGGCGGCGCCGCGTCCCGTGGCGCAGGCGCACCGGGCACGGCCGTGTCCGCGGGCCTCTCCGCCCCTGTTTCCGTGGTTCCTTCCGCGGGCGGCTCCTGGTACAGCTTCTCCACGGCGGGGGCGAAGCCGGCCTCGTCAAACTCGCTCTCCCAGAGCGCGACCTTGCCGTCCGGCCCCACGAGGATGGTATAGGGGACCCAGCCGTTGGTGAGCCTCTCGAAGATCTTCCCGTCCCCGTCCGGGATCACGTCGAAGGGTAGCTCGTACTCTTCCTTCCACTCCCTGCAGCTATCCGCTGTTTCGAAGGGACCCACGTAAATGACCGAGAGCCCTTTCTCCGAGAAGCGCTCATACAGGCGCTTTATGGCGGGGGCCTCCCGCCGGCAACCCTGTCACTGCCCCTTCCAGAAGACGATGAGCAGGCCGCCGCTGGTGGGAGCGGGCAGACCCACCTCTTCCAATGGAACCACGGTCCCCTCCGCAACCCCCTTATGGCTCTCATCCAGAACTTTCATGCGCCATCACCCCTGACTCTGTCAGCCTGTTCATGATAAAATCCGCTGCTCCGTCTGTTCCCGCGGCGGTCAGTGACTTCTGTCGCCCGGATATTTACCGGTTTTTGTCACCGGGCAGCATGCCGGCGCCTCCAGGTCTTCCGCGTAGCGTGTCCTCAACAGCTCCAGGAGCTCCGGCACTATCGGGTCGACGAGGAAGTAGCAACGCAAGCGGCCGTCCATGTAATAGTCGATCAGGCCGGACTTCCGCAGTATCGCCAGATGCTGGGAGACGTTCGGCTGGCTGGTCTCGAAGAACTCCGTGAAATCGCTGACGCACTTGACACCGTCCTCGAGCTGTTCCAGTATCTCCACCCGCAGGGGATGGCCCACGATCTTCAGGAGCTCCACCCTGTCCCTGGTTATCTTCTCAACCGTCGATCTCATGATGCCTCCGGGATGCTGAAATACATAATAACATCATTATTTATTTATATATTATTGTCAAGGCTTTCCCGGGGCCGGTAATCCTGTTTCCGGGAGGCCGTTCCCGGGAGGTCAGTCGATGCTGGCCTTCTCCAGCGCCAGCAGTCGTTCCCGCAGCAGGCCTGTCAGATCGGTATCGAGGTGGAAGCTGACGCCGTCGATGTCCCTGACCGGGCAGACGCCGAGGACGCTGCCGGTGAGGAAGACGGTGGTGGACGCCGGGTCGAGCTCTTCCAGCACGGGGGCGCCGTAGACCAGGGGGATGCCTTCCCCGGCGGCGATCTCTATCACTTTCTGCCGGGTCACCCCCGCCAGCACCGGCAGGTCATCCGGCGCCGTCATCAGGCCGCCGCCGTGCATGAAGAAGATATTGCTGATGGACCCCTCGAGCATACGGCCGTGGCCGCTGGTGAAGATGGCCTCGAAGGCGCCGGCGGCGTGCGCCCGGCGGCGCGACAGCACCGAGGCGATCAGGCTGGTGGACTTGAGCCCGGCGTAGCTGCCGCGGTTCGCCGGCACGGTGACGCAGTCGACGCCACGGGAATATATCTCCTCGGGGTGGCCGGCGAAGGGCTCGGCGGTAAGCAGCAGGGTCGGGGTGAGGTCGTCGCCTGGATCCACGCCCGCCGGCGAGGGCGGCGTCCCCCGGGAGAGCATGATGCGCAGGCGGCCCCGGTCGATACGGTTGGCCTCGGCCAGCGCCAGCGCCTGGTTACGCAGGCCCAGCGGCTCCAGGGTGGCGGTGAAGCCCGCTTCTTTCATCCCCTGTCGCAGCCGCTGGTAATGGTCCTCGAAGAAGACGGGCTTGCCGTCTACGAGCTTCAGGGTCTCGATCAGCGCGTCGCCGAAGGCGAAGGCCCGGTCATAGACCGACACCATCGCCGCCGCCGCCGGCAGCAGGCGGCTGTTGAGGTAGACGAAGGTCTCGCCGGCGCCCATGGACGGCGCCTCAGCCCGAGACCCGGAAGCCGCGGGCCTCCGCCCGGTTTCCCGCAAGCTGCACGGCCCTTACCATCGCCTCGGCCTTGCGTAGCGTCTCGCGGTACTCCCGCTCCGGGTCAGAGTCGGCGACGATGCCTGCTCCCGCCTGCGCGAAAACCCTCCCGCCGATCTGCACCAGCGTGCGGATGATGATGTTCATGTCCATGTTGCCGTTATGGCCGATGTAGCCGAAGCTGCCCGTGTAGGGGCCGCGGCGCACCGGCTCCAGTTCGTCGATGATCTCCATGCAGCGGACCTTGGGGCAGCCGGTGATCGTTCCTCCCGGGAACATGGCCCTGAGCAGGTCGAGGGCGTCCTTGGAGCTGTGCAGCCTGCCCCGCACGTTGGAGACTATATGAATCACGTGGGAATAGGCCTCGTTGACCATCAGCTCGTCCACGTGGACGCTGCCGTAATCGCAGACCCGGCCCATATCGTTGCGCTCCAGGTCCACCAGCATGATGTGCTCGGCGCGCTCCTTCGGGTCCAGGTTCAGTTCCTGGGTCAGGTCGTCGTCCTCCGAGAGGTCGACGCCGCGGCGGCGGGTGCCGGCGATGGGGCGCGTCTGCACCCGGCGGCCCTCCAGCTGCACCAGCCGCTCCGGCGAGGAGGAGATCAGCCTGAAGCCGTCCATGTCCAGGTAACCGGCGAAGGGGGACGGGTTCACCAGCCTGAGGGCGCTGTACAGGTCGAGGCCGCCGCCGCCGTACTCGAGCTCCAGCCGCTGGGAAAGGTTGGACTGGAAGATGTCCCCGGCGAGGATGTATTCCTTGGCGCGGCGGACCATGTGCTTGAAGCTCTCGCGGGTCATGTTGGAACGGGTCGATGAACTGAGGCTGAAGGCGTGCCGGCCGATGGCGGCGGGAACCGGCGGCGGCGACAGCCGCCGTTGACCCTCGATGGCGGCGGCGGCGCGCTCCAACTCCCCGGTCTCCGGGTCCTCGAAGAGGACGTGGGCCATGGAGCTTCCGTGGTCGAAACAGACCAGCTTGCGGGGGAAGATAAGGCTGAACTCGGGCAGTCCCAGGTCATCGGCGGCCAGGCTGGGAAGGCGCTCGATGTAGCGGCCGGCATCGTAGGAGACCATGCCCAGGGCGCCGCCCGCCATCGGCAGTTCCAGGGCTCCGGCATCCGCCGGCTCCTCCGGCTCCAGGGCGGCCAGCAGTTCCCGGGCCAGCCGGAAGGGGTCGCCGGCCTGCATGGTGACGACGCCGTGGCGGCCGCCATGCCGTGACCCCTCGTCGGCGGTGAGCGAGGCTGCCAGCCCGGGTCCTGCGAGCGTCGCCACGCCTTTGCGGACGGACAGGGTGAGCCGCGGGTCCCAGGCGATGAACGAGTAGGCACAGAGGCCGGGGCTGCCGCCGGCGCTGTCCAGCAGCACCAGGGGGTCGCCCTCCTCGATGCCCAGGTCCCTGATCAGGCGCTCCGGCGATACCAGTCGGCCCCCGAGGGACCGGCGCGAAACCGCCAGGGCCGGGCTAAGCCTGGGACGATCCATGCCTGGCGCTGGAAAAGGTCGCATAATCCTTCAGGAAGACCAGGTCAACCGAGCCCGTGGGGCCGTTGCGGTGCTTGGCGATGATCAGTTCGGCCAGGTTGCCCGGGTTGCCCGTATCCTCATCGATGGGGCGATAGATGAACAGCACCACGTCCGCGTCCTGCTCGATCGCCCCCGACTCCCTCAGGTCGGACAGCTGGGGGCGGGGGACGTTGCGTTTCTCCGGGGCGCGGGAGAGCTGTGACAGGGCCAGCACCGGTATCTTCAGCTCCCTGGCCATTGCCTTGAGGGAACGCGAGATGGTGGCGATCTCCTGTTCGCGGTTGTTCGAGCGGTTGTCCTCCGGCATCATCAGCTGCATGTAGTCGACGATTACCAGGCCCAGGGGCTGCTTGCTCTTCAGGCGCCTGGTCTTGGCCCTGATCTCGAAGATCGAGGGGTTCGGCGACTCGTCGACGTAGATGGGAGCCTTGATCAGGCGGCCGCAGGCGTCCGTCAGCTTGGTCCAGTCATCGGAGCTCACTTTGCCCGTGCGCAGCCGCTGGCTGTTGACCCTGCCCTGGGTGCACATCATGCGCTGGGCCAGGTCCTCCTTGCTCATCTCGAGACTGAACAGGAGCACCGGGACATCCTCCTTTAAGGCCAGATGCTGGGCGATATCCAGCGCCAGCGATGTCTTTCCCATGGAGGGGCGGGCCGCGAGGATGATCAGGTTGGACTCCTGGAACCCGGAGGTGATCTCGTCCAGGTCCTTGAAGCCACTGGGGGCGCCGGTGATGGACTTGCCCTCGGCATGGAGTTTCTCGATGCGGTCGAACTGATCCGCCAGAAAGCCCTCGAGCGGCTGGATCTCGTCGCTGGCCTGGTGATGGGAGATGGAGAAGATTATCTCCTCGCAGCGGTTCAGCAGCTCCCTGACTTCGCCGCCGCGCTCGTATCCCATCTCGGCGATCTTGTTTCCCGCCTCGATCAGCGAACGCAGCACCGCGTTCTCATGGACGATGTCGGCGTAATGGGGCGCGTTTGCCGCCGCCGGCACCGCCGACGCCAGCGTATGGATATAGGCCCGGCCTCCCACCTGCTCCAGCAGTCCCTTGCTGGCAAGGTCGTCGGAAACGGTGATGATATCGATGGCCTCGCCGCGGTTGAAAAGGTCGATGATGGAATCGAAGATCAGGCGATGGGAGTCCCGGTAGAAATCGTTGCGGTGCAGGCGCTCGCCCGCGGAGGTGACCGCGCCCGGCGAGATGATCATGGCGCCCAGCGCCGATTCCTCCGCCTGCAGATCATGGGGAGGGAGCAGCTGTGCTTCCTTCAAGTTACGCGCCATGGGGCTTTTCCTTCAGTAGCTGTCGTCAGGCCTGTTCCGCCGGGGCCACTATCACCTTCATCGTCGCCACCTTGCCCGTATGCACCTCGACCTCGACCATGTAGTCTCCGGTCTCCTTGATCGGGTCCTCCAGGCTGATCTTCTTCTTGTCTATCTTCACCTGCCGGGCCTTGGCCAGCTCTTCGGAGATATCCGCGGAGGTCACGGAGCCGAACAGCTTGCCGTCCTCGCCCGCCTGGGCGGTGATGGTTATCACGGTCCTGCCGATCATGTCCACGAGCTCGTCGGCCCGCTCCGCATCCTTGGCCAGTTTCGCCTCCGCCGCCTCCTGGCGCCGCCTGATCTCGGCCACCTTGCCCGGCGTTGCCTCCTCCGCCAGGTTCCTCGGCAGCAGGTAGTTGCGCGCGTATCCGTCCGCGGCGCTTACCACCTCGCCCCTGGAACCGAGCTTCTCTACGTCCTCCAGCAGTATCACGTCCATGCTATATTATCTCCTCTCCCTAATAAACATCTGTTGTCATTTCTGCTTACAGTTATTGCCTGATCTGTTGACCTGGGCCCTTTTTTCTGCCAAATCTTCGCCTGTAGTCGATCCAGGTGTCGAACAGCCCCAGCCAGCTCACCAGCGAGAAGACTGCCTGTATCAGCACCAGGGCCACGTAGACCGGGATGCGCATGGCCCGCGCCAGCTTGTACTTCTCCATGAAGAAGGAGGCGATGGCAATTCCCTGGATGAAGAACAGCATCTCCGAGACGATAAGGATGTTCATCCCCGCCAGCCTTGACGCCTCCGCATAACCGCTGGAAAGGTAGGGGCTCACCAGTTCCAGTATCAGCCCGGCGATCATCAGGTAGGCGAAGCCGAAGTGCAGCCGCAACTGCCGGAACTCGAAACCGGCGGGGAAGGGCTGCTTCAGCCGCTGGAACACCTGCCTGGACAGGGCCACCGTGGCCCCGGAGAGCACGATGGACATCACCAGCAGCAACGCCGGCAGCAGGTACGGGAGCAGCGCGGCAAAGTCCCTGAAATCCGCCACCGCCGCGTCCACGTCCGACTGGCTCATGCCCAGGGCGCCATATAGTCCGCCGGCGGTGACCGCAGCCTGGCCGGCCATCTCATCGATGGCTCCCACCGGGCCGACGCCGGCGCTCGCCAGTACGACACCGGACCACAGGACCAGCGCCGCCATGAACAGCGCCGCCACCAGCAGGAACAGCCGCAATATGGACAAGCCCCGGCGCAGTCCGGCGCCGGCGCCGACGCCCACATCGGCCAGCAGCATTACCAGCAGCCCGGCGAAGAGCCCGGCGAAGGTGGCGCAGAGAAAACCGGCAGCCAGGCTCGCCAGCAGCCCCAGCACCACCCCGTGCCGCGAGGTGATGTAGGCCACCGGTACCGGCAGCACCGGCAGCGCTGCTATCGATAATACCGGCACGAATGCCAGCACTGCTCCCAGCACAACCGCCAGAGCCACGGCCTTGCCGCCGTCCGCCAGCGCCGTTGTTGACATGCTGCTCAAGGTGCCCAGACCAGCCGCTTCCGGCCCGCTACCTTGCTACATATGGGAGCAGCGCCATCTCGCGGGCGCGCTTGACGGCGATGGCCAGCTGACGCTGGTGGCGCCGGCAGGTGCCCGTCACCCGACGCGAGCGGATCTTGCCGCGGTCCGAGATGTAGCGCCTCAGCTGATTGTAGTTCTTGTAGTCGATCTCCTCGACCTTGTCCTTGCAGAAATAGCAGTAGCGGCGCCGCTGGCCGCCGCGCTCGCCGCCGCGCCAGGATGGCCGCTTTCCTTTTCGTGATCCTTTCGGTGCCATTTAACCTTCCTGTTCCTCGTGATTATCAGTTGGGCAGCCGGCTGCCCTTGCCGCAACCGCCGGCCGCGTCCGATGACTGCGCTAGAACGGTATGTCGTCGTCCGCGCCAGCCGAGCCGCCGGATTCGAAATCAGACGTATCCGGCTTCAGGCCCGAGGAGTTGGCAGCTGTGGCCACCGGCTCTCCGGGCGCCGTCTCCGCGTCCTGCCGCGAACCCAGGAACTGCACGTTCTGGGCGATGACCTTGACCTTCGAGCGTTTCTGGGCGCTCTCGTTGCCGCACTGCTCGCATGACGACGTTGATTCCCATGTCTGGTGGTCGAGGCGGCCGTCGATGGCCACCTGGCGTCCCTTGCTGAGATACTTGCTGCAGCTCTCCGCCTGGGCGCCCCAGACTGTGACATCGAAGAAGTTGGCCTTCTCGACCCACTCCTCTCCCTGCTTGCGATGGTTATTGACCGCCAGCCTCAGGTCGCAGACCGCCGCGCCCTGCGGCGTATGCCTGAGCTCGGGGTCGCGGGTAAGATTTCCCACCAGTATCACACGGTTGATGCTTGCCATGGTCTTCTCCTTTAACTCTCACTGGTTACTTTTTCACTAAGGCTCACCGGCATGAACCGGACTACCTCGTCGGTGATTCTGAGGATGCGCGATATCTCGTCCAGGACATCCGTGGTCACGGTGAGAGTGATGACGTAATAGTATGCGTCGCGGAGGTGGTCGATCTCATAGGCAAGGCGCTTCTTGCCCCATTCATCTATGTTATCAACCGTTCCTTTTCCGGCGGCGGCGATCTCCTTGATACGGTCCAGAATCTGCTTCTGGCGCTAGCTCTCCGCCTCCGGGTTCAAGACTAGCATGATCTCGTAGTTGCTCGTTGTTCTCACCTCCTTCGGTCTAAGCGGCCCCATGCTGCGGCGCATGGAGCAGGAGTAAAAATATTCATGCTGTGGGGAGAATTGAGTATAACAGATGGGCCGGACATATGTGAATCCGGGGACCGTCCCGAGGCAGGTTGCAGACTGGCGTTTGTGGGTAATATAAAGAATTGTAAGCTTTGCTGGCCATGCAAGCCGGGGGAATCATGGCTGAACCCAAGTTCATCACGTTCCTGAGCGACTTCGGGCATGCGGACGATTTCGTCGGCACCTGTCACGGCGTCATCAAGGGCATCGCGCCCGACGCCCAGATCATCGACATCACCCACGGCATCCGCAGGCACGACATCACCCAGGGGGCGATCATCCTCGCCAACACCCTGCCCTACATGCCGCCGTCTGTGATCCTGGCCGTCGTCGACCCCGGGGTGGGCGTCAGCCGCAAGCCGGTGGCTGTCCGCACCGCCGATGGCGCCTTCCTCGTGGGACCGGACAACGGCCTGCTGTCACTGGCGGCCGAGGAGCTGGGCGGCGCCGCCGAGGCGGTGGAGCTGGCCTGTTCCACCTACAGCCTCCGTGAGGTGTGCAAGACTTTCGAGGGCCGGGACCTCTTCTCTCCGGCCGCCGCCCACATTGTCAACGGCGTCGCGCTCGCGAAGCTGGGTGCGCCCGTGCCCGTCGAGGAGCTGACACGCATCGAGCTCCCCGAGGTGGAGGTCCGCGACGGCGAGCTGGCGGCGTCCGTCGTCTATATCGACCGCTTCGGCAACGTGCAGGTGCACCTGAGCCGCCCGGAGCTGGAGGGCCTGGGCCTGTAGCTGGGCGACCGGCTGGAGGTCCGCCACGGCGATATCAGCTGGAGCGTCCCCTATGTCAGCTCCTTCGCCGAGGTGGCCTCCGAGGAACTGCTTGTCTACGAGGATTCCTACCGCAAGGTGTCCTTTGCAATCAACCAGGGAGACGCGGCCCGTACTTTCCAGATAGACGTGGGCGACCGCCTGATGTTCAAGGCGCCGCAGGCGGAGGCGGACGATGAACGGGCCCGGTAGGCGGGCCCTGCTCCTGTTCGACACGACCCATGCCGCCATGGAGGCGGAGGAGCACATCATCACAGGCGGCTTCTGGTGTGATGTGGTGCCGCGGCCGCCCCAGGTGTCGGATTCCCTCTGCGGGCTGGCCATCGAGGTCTACGCCGGCGAGCTGACCGAGATAGAGGCCCTGCTGACCTCGGAGGGTATAGTCACAGAAAGCTACCAGGGAGGTGCGTAGGATGAACATCGAGGAAGAGAGCCTGGACCAGGATGTCTTTGTAGCGCTGAGGACCAGGGGACACTCGCCGACGCTGGAGAAGATAGTCGTCATCTTCTCGCGCATGGGCAACTGGGGCCTGTTCTGGCTGGGACTGTCCCTGTTCCTCTGGCTGATCGGCATGGACCTGGGGCGAGGCATGTTCGTCTTCCTGATTCCGCTCATATATTCGACCCTGCTGGTCAACTACCTGATCAAGCAGGCGCTGAAAAAGAAGCGTCCCGTCAGCGAGGACCCGGAACTGAAACCGCTCGTTAAGGTCCCATCCAGTTATTCATCCCCCTCATCGCACGCGGCCATGTCCTTTGCCGCCGCCATCGGCATGACCTTCTATTATGCCCCCCTGTGGGCCGTGTTCTTCGGGCTGGCCTTCCTGATGGCCTGGTCACGCGTATACGTGGGCGTGCACTACCCGTCGGACGTGATCGCCGGCACCTTCGTCGGGCTAGTCTGGGGGACGGTGATGGTGGTGGCGCTGATCGTCCTCTAGCAGCCGGCTTGCATTCCATGGTCCTATATGATAATTATTATTAACAAATAATGATTATCGAATGGCTGCCATGGAAAGGCTGCGGAAAAAAGGCATCAAGCTCACGCCCCAGCGGCTGGCGATCCTGGAATACCTGGAGGGCAACACGGCCCACCCCACCGCCGAGGATGTGCATGCGGCTGTCAGGAAACGCCATCCCACCATGTCGCATGCCACCGTCTATAACACGCTGAGGACGCTCAGGGACCATGGCGAAGTGCTGGAGCTCACCATCGACCCCGGGCGGAAACACTATGATCCCAACACGCAGCCGCACCACCACATAATCTGCGTGGGCTGCGGTTCGATCGCGGATGTATTCCAGGACTTCGATGTTTCCATCCCGGAGGAATTGGATAGGGAATATGAAATCCTGGGCAGCCAGATCGAGTTTCACGGCCTCTGCCGGGATTGCCGCGGGAAGACCGGCGGTTGATGACCGGCCAGCCACGAAAATGATGCAACTGAAGAGGATAAGGAAGGTGTTGCCTGCATGAAGCCGACGGAGATCAAGCCTGATATCTACTGGGTCGGGGCCATCGACTGGGCCGTGCGTGACTTCCATGGGTACGTGACCCCCCAGGGGACGACCTATAACAATTACCTGATCATGGACGAGGACATCACCCTGGTGGACACGGTCAAGTACGACTTCGCCACCACGGCGCTGAAGAACATCGCCAACATCGTCGACCCGGCGAAGATACGCAACGTGGTCATCAACCACGTGGAGAACGACCATGTCAGTTCGCTGGACCGGGTGATGGCGCTGGCGCCGGAGGCGAAGATCTTCATCACCGAGCGGGGCCTGCAGGTGGTCGAGCGTTTCTTCGACGTATCCCCCTGGGATATCACCATCGTCAGCAGCGGCGACGAGCTGAAGATCGGCAAGCATACGCTGCAGTTCCTGGAGACGCCGATGCTGCACTGGCCCGACTCGATGATGACTTATATCCCGGAGGCGAAGCTGCTGATCTCCCAGGACGCCTTCGGCCAGCACCTGGCCACCTCGGCGCGCTTCGACGACGAGTTCACCCGCTGCGCCTCCCACGCGGAGCTGGAGGAGGCGGTGGTGGATTATTACGCCAACATCCTCATGCCCTTCGGCATGCTGATCAAGGCCAAGATAAAGGAGATCGGCGAGCTGGGGCTGGATATCGACATGATCGCCCCGGACCACGGCATCATCTGGCGCAGCGAGCCGGAGCGGGTACTGCAGATGTACGGGGACATGGCCGCCGGCGCGGCGGACCTGAGCGTAGCCATCATCTACGACACCATGTGGCACAGCACCGAGATCATGACCCAGCCGATCATGGAGGGGATCAAGGACGCCGGCGTCGACGTCAAGGTGATCAAGCTGCGCGATACGCCCATGAGCGTCGCCATCAAGGAGTTCTGGAAATCCCGCGGCTGCCTGGTGGGTTCCCCCACCCTCAATAACGAGGTCTTCCCTTCCGTGGCGCAGTTCATGACCCACCTGCGGGGGCTGAGGCCCAGCAACCGCATCGCCGGCGCTTTCGGCAGCTACGGCTGGTCCGGCGGCGCCGTAAAGTGGCTCTTCAGCGAACTGGAGCAGATGAAACTGGAGACGGTGGAGCCGGGCGTCGAGGTCAAGTACCGTCCCTCCCCCGATGACATGGAACAATGCTACGCCTTCGGCCAGGAGTTCGCGGCGAAGGTGCGCGAGTATCACAAACAGTTCTGAGCGGCGGCGAGCGCCGGTCTGGAAAAACAACAAGAGAAAAAGGAGAACGGAAGATGACTTACAAATGCACGGTCTGCGGTTACCTCTATGACGAAGAGAAGGAGGGAACGAAGTTCGAGGACCTTCCCGACGACTGGAAGTGCCCCATGTGCAACGCTCCCAAGGACGCCTTTGAGCCGGTAAGCTGATGGCGGTCGAGGTAAAGAAGATACCCGGTGGGCTCGAGGTGGACGGCCTGAGGCTGCGCAAGGGCAAGTGCGGCTGCGACGGCGGCGGCCTGGCCTGCTGCCACACCTGGTCCAAGGTGAAGCGCAAGGGCGATACGGTCAACTTCGAGGCTAAGATGTCCGGGCCCGACACCAGCGACACCTTTTCCTGGAGTTACACGGTCAGCAAGGACGGCGTCACCGTCAACGTCACCGTGGAGGACGCGGCGGACAAGGAAATCTACTCGGGCTACTTCCCGCCGGCCATCGAGGAATGGAAGAGTCGCGGCTGGGAGGTAACCGGCCGTGAGGGCGAACGCCGCGACGGTGCCGTCTGGCGCTGCGCCCCCTGCAAGTGGCTCTACAAGGAGGATGAAGAGGGCCGGCCCTTCGAGGAGCTGCCCGACGACTGGAGGTGCCCCAACTGCGGCGTCGGCAGGGACCAGTTCGAGAGGATAGCCTGAGCATCAGGCCGGGCAGAGGGCCCGGCGGCAGAGACCGGAACGAAACCGGATATTCATGGAGGTAAGGAAATGAGCGAAAAAGGACTTTTCTGCGGCATCAACCAGCCGGCGAACCCGGATGAGCTGACGGAGATGGAACAGAAACACATCCCCGTCATCGACTGCCCGGATAACGTCAAGGCAGGCGAGCCTTTCAAGGTCTCCATCAACGTCGGCTCCATCCCGCACGTGATGGAGGAGGGGCATCACATCCAGTGGCTGGAGGTCTCCTTCGGCCAGAACTTCAACGAACGCATCGAGCTGACGCCGGTGTTCACCCGCCCGGAGGTCACGGTCACCCTGGTCAAGGGCGGCAAGCACGCCGAGGGGACGCTGCGGGTGGTGGAGCGCTGCAACGTTCACGGCCTCTGGGAGGCCACCAGGGATATCACCGTCAGCGAGTGAGCTTGTAGCCGGGGCAGCCGGGGACGTGGTTTCCTTTGTTTCCTTTTGCCGTTTCAGCGCTTGCGGGCCCTGCCGCCGCAACAAAAGGAAACAAAGGAAACCACGTCCCCGGGCGCGCGTCCCCTGGCGGCCGCCGGGCAGCCGGACGGATTCAGGAGGCCAGCACCAGCTCCGTGGCGTCGGTCACCCACTCGCCCTCGTTGACGCGCTGGTCGAAACATTTCCGGCAGACGAACTCGCCGCTGCCGTCGTCGAAACAGACATGATAGCTCACCGTTGTCTCGCAGCCCGGCAGCTGCTCCGAACACCTGGCGCTGCAGTTCTCGCCTACCTCGCTTGAATACTTGACTTCCCTGTACATGCTCCTGCCCCTTTCCGTTCAGGTTTCCTTGCTTTCCGTTCATCTCCGGCAGGCGCCGACGCGCTGGAACCTGCACCGGTGCCTGTTACCAGTTTTAGACTACGGAAAGGGGCGCGGGATTCACGCCCGAACGCTGTTCCCGCTGATTTGGGGGAATCCCCCTATCCCCGCAGGAGATGGGGAGACCTGGTTATCTATTGCCGCGCCAGCAGCCGCCGCATCTCCGCCTCGGCGTCTTCGATGAGATCGCCGCTGATGTCCACGGTGACGCTGTACACGGTGCCGGTGAAGCGGAAGGGCGGCGCATATTCGGGCGTGACCGGCGCCCCGGGGGCTTCGCCGCAGGTGATACCGCTGGTGAGACCAAGAGCCAGGGGCGTGGTCACGGGTATCTCCGCCTGTCCCACCAGTCCGCCGTCGATATACAGCTGCCCGTTGCCGCCGGCGCCCTTGCCGTTGGCGACGTCAGCCGGTGTGGTCACTTCGAACTCGTAACGCAGCTGGTGACGTCCCTCGGGCACCGCCTCCCCTGACTCCACGTAGTAGTGTTCCTTCGCAACATAGTTATGGACGTAGTAAAGCCTGCCGTCTTTCATGTACAGGGCATAGCCGCTGTCGACGCCCCCGTGGGCCAGCAATATGCCCTCGGCGCCGCCGGCGGGCACCTCCACTTCGGCGGTGATGCTGTGCGGCCGGTTGAGCACGTTGGCCCCCGAATTGGCCGGTACCGCCTGGGTGCCGGGATAATAGGTGTAGCTGTCACGCTCACCGGCGATCTGCGGCCGCTCCTCCGCAAAGCGCTGGACACCGCGCCCGTCCACGGGCATGACGTCGTACTTGCCCGCCTCCACGTACCAGGTGGCGATCATGGCGATGAGGCGCTCGCGGTTCTCCGCGGCCACGTCGTGGTTCTCGGCGAAGTCCTCCTCCACGTGATAGAGCTCCCAGCCGTCGGCGTCCAGCTCCTCCAGCATCCCCCGGGTGATGGACGAGCCGAAGGGCTTGCCCGCCTCGGTGAAGGAGGGGCCGGGCCAGGGACAGACCGCCCGCCAGCCCTCGTGGTAGAGAGAACGGTGGCCCATCATCTCGAAGTACTGGGTGCGGCGGCGGCTCTCGGCGCCGGCGTCGTCGAAGGTATGGGCGAAGCTCACGCCCTGGATGGGCGACTGGGTCACGCCTTTGATGCTCTCCGGGGGCTCCAGCCCCAGGGCGTCCAGCACCGTCGGCACCAGGTCGATGGCGTGCGTGTACTGGGTGCGCACCTCGCCCGAAGCCTTGATGCCGGCGGGCCAGTGGACGATGAAGGGATCGCTGATGCCGCCACGGTAGGTTTCCCGCTTCCAGCGGCGGAAGGGGGTGTTGCCCGCCCAGGTCCAGCCCCAGGCGTAGTGGTTGAAGGTGGTCGGCCCGCCCAGCTCGTCCATCTGCGCCAGGTTGTCCTCCAGCGACTCGGGCACGTTGTTGAAGAACAGGTTCTCGTTGACCGAGCCGGTGGGGCCGCCCTCGGAGCTGGCGCCGTTGTCGGAGATGAGCATGATCAGCGTGTTGTCCAGCTCGCCCATCTCCCTGAGGAAATCCAGCAATCGGCCGATATGGTGGTCCGTATGGGTGAGGAAGCCGGCGTAGACCTCCATCATGCGCGCGTAAAGCTTCTTTTCCTCGTCGGAGCACTCGTCCCAGGGCTTGACGTCCGGGTCGTGGCGGGAGAGCTCGGCGTCGGCGGGCACCACTCCCAGCTCCTTCTGGCGCGCGAAGGTCCGTTCCCGGTAGATATCCCAGCCTTCGTCGAACCTGCCCTTGTAGCGGTCGGACCACTCCCTGCGCACGTGGTGCGGCGCGTGCATGGCGCCGGTGCAGAAGTAGGTGAAAAAGGGCTTGTTGGGAGCCACCTGCCTGGCGTCGGCGATGAAGCCGATGGTCCGGTCCACCAGATCCTCTGTCAGGTGGTAACCTTCCTCCGGCGTCGCGGGCGGCTCCACCCGGTGGTTGTCATAGGTGAGCTCGGGATAATACTGGTGCGTCTCCCCTCCCAGAAAGCCGTAGTAGCGCTCGAAGCCCCTGCCCAGGGGCCAGCGGTCGTAGGGACCGGCGGCGGATATCTGGTCCGCCGGCGTCAGGTGCCACTTGCCGATGGCGCTGGTGCTGTATCCATGTTCCAGCAGCATCTCCGAGAGGAAGCCGTTCTCGAAGGGGATGTTGGCGTTGTAACCGGGATAGCCTGTGGAAGCCTCCGTGATACTGGCCATGCCGTTGGAATGATGATTGCGGCCGGTTAGCAGACAGGTGCGCGTGGGCGAGCACAGGGCGGTGGTGTGCATGTTGTTGTAGAGCAGGCCGCCCTGCGCCAGCGAGTCGATATTGGGGGTCTCCACGGGACTGCCGTAGCAGCCCAGCTGGCCGAAACCGGTGTCGTCCAGCACGATGAACAGGACGTTGGGCGCGCCCTCCCTGGCTCTGAGCGGCGCCGGCCAGGCCGGCTCCGAGACGTCGAAGGTGCGGCCGATGACTCCGTTGAACGCTGAACCCGCTTTGTATTCCCTGAGTGACATGGTTGCTCCTCCTGTGGAATTGATGCGTACGCCTTCGGCGTACGGCCGGGTGCTGGTTCGGGCGGCCGCCCGGCAAGACGGCACGGGCTGCGGCCGCGCTGGTGTTCTGCTAATCTATCCGCCTCCCTACCTGACTAAACTGCAGGGGTTGGGGACTGGCGCGGATTACCAGGAACGCCGGATGGGACATCCCCGTCCACCAACAATTCTTGCACTGAGCCGTGGCTGCCATTATTGTGAGTTATTGAACTTTGTGAACCAACGTCCCTCGGGGGTAGGGTGATGCAATTCAGAATATCCACCGGCAGCCGCGACCAGTTCGTCGATGTCACCGCCAACGTGCGCGAGGCGGTGGCCGCAAGCGGCGTCTCCGATGGCGTCTGCCATGTGTTCGTGCCGCACACCACGGCCGCGGTCACCATCAACGAGGGCGCCGACCCGGCGGTCACGCGCGACATCCTCGCCGGCCTGGACAGGAGCGTCCCCCGGGACGGCGGCTACGCTCACGCCGAAGGCAATTCCGCCGCCCATATCAAGGCATCGCTGCTGGGTTCCTCGGAGACGATACTGGTCGCGGGGGGCAAACTGGTGCTGGGCACCTGGCAGGCCGTCTATTTCTGTGAATTCGACGGTCCCCGCACGCGCAAGCTGCTGGTCAGGGTGTCGGAGGACTGACGGCGTGGCCTCGATAAAATGAGCCGGGCGGCGGCATGACGGCGATATTACTCGCCCTCCTGGCAGCGCTCTTCACCGTCGCCGGCGGCGCCCTGCCGCTGGGGCGCCGGGGCCTGAGCGAGCGCGGCCTCTCGCTGCTGGTGGCCTTCTCCGCCGGCATCATGCTCTCGGCGGCCATCAACAGTATGCTGCCGCAAAGTTACGACCTGGCGGGCAGCACCGCGGTGCTCGGGGTCAGCGCCGGCTTCATCCTCCTCTACCTGGCGGAGAGGGTGACCCTGGTGCATGCCTGCCGCGAACATGGCCGCCACATCCACACGCTGGGCATCTTCGCCATCACCGGCATCGGCTTTCACATGGTGCTGGACGGCTTCGCCATCGCCGTCAGCGGCGAGGCCCGGGCGTCGCTGGGCGCAGTGGTGGCGCTGGCGGTGCTGGCGCACCGTTTCCCCAGCGGCATCTCCTTCGCCGGCATCATGCTCGCATCCGGCTACGGGCGTTCCCGTGCCTGGGGGACGCTTATCCTGCTGGCGCTGCTGGCTCCGGTGGGCGCCGCCGCCGGCCTGCTGTTTTCCGACGTCAGCGACGTGGTCCTCGGCTTCGCCATCGGCCTCTCCGCCGGCACCTTCCTCTATATTTCCACCGGCGACCTGCTGCCCGAGGCCCATGAGCGCGGCTGGCGCGACTACGGCGTGCCGCTCTCCTTCGCCGCCGGCTTCGCCATCATGCTGGCGGCGTCGCGCCTGCTGTAGGGGGAGGGGAGCCGGGGACGTGGT
>JAJRYJ010000035.1 GCA_024275795.1 Actinomycetes bacterium
AGTTCAGGGGACGTGGTTTCCTTTGTTTCCTTTTTTCAGTTTATAGCGTGCAGTTAAGTTAATTCCGGCAAAAAGGAAACAAAGGAAACCACGTCCCCGGTCACTGCGCCTTCTTTCGCAGCACCCGGTAATCCTCGATGCGGCGGGTGACGCCGGAGCGGTCGAAATACTCCAGCAGCGCCTGGGCGTACTTGCGGCTGATGCCCAGCAGGTCGCGGAACTCCGCCAGGGTTATCTGTCCCTTCTCGCCGCAGCGGGCGATGAGCTGCCCGCGGGCGGTCTCAAGCGGCCCGGAGGCGTAATAGAGGTCAGGCTTGATCCGGACGGCGTCGCCGGCATCCTCCAGAAGCCCCAGCACCAGCTTGAGGTCATCCTTTCTACCGCCGGCAGCCTCCTCCAGCTCCCTGAGCGTGGGCGGTGAGGCACCGCCCTCATCCAGCAGGCCCCGGAGCTTGTCCATCAGCTGCTTCTGGGAGTCGGAGAGCCGCGCTTCGGCGCTGGCCAGCGCCCAGCGGCCGCCCTTGACCGCGGTTATCTCCCCGGCGCCGGCCAGCGCCGCCAGCAGCATCTGGAAGTCCCGGCCGTCCTCGGGCAGGCCGGCGGCTTTCCCCAGTCGGTCCGGGCTGAGGCTGGGGTCGGCGGGGGCTTCCTGCTGACGCCGGGCGAGAGCCTCGAGCACGCGGGTGTTGAAGGCAATGACGGCGTCGCGGGAGAAATATAGTTCACCGGCCGGGTCGGCGAGCCTCAATGCAGCCTGCCCCGTCTCCGCATCTTTGCCCGAAGCCGCCTCGGCGCCTGCGTTTTCCGCATCCGCGAGTATCTCCTTGAGCTTGCCCGCGGGCAGCTCGCTGGCGGCCCGCAGCTGCTCGAAGGAGAGCCCTCCCGGCCGGGCCTCATCCAGCATCAGCGCCACGACTTCGGCAGGCTTCCCCTTCTCCAGGGTCTCAAGGCGCCGCACATATTCTTCCCCCATGCCGTGCTTGTGCGGGTGGGGGTCCAGCACCACGCCGCCGCCGATGGTGGTCACCGGGGTCAGCGAGCGGATGATGAAGCGGTCGCCGCGGGCGGGCACTATCTTCGTCTTCAGCCGCACCTGGGCGTAGCAGCTGTCGCCCGGCGCCATCTGCCGGCGGTCAGCGAACATCAGCTTGGCGGTGGCGTCGGCGGTGCCGTGGTGGAAGCGCACCTGGGCGCCGTACTTAAGCGCCGGCGCCGAGGGCAGCAGGTTCAGCCGCGCGTCCACCATGTAGGTGGGAGTGAATTCCCCCTTGACGATCATCTGGCCGCGCCGCAGCTGTTGCTTGTCGACGCCGGTGAGGTTGACGGCCACGCGCGAGCCGGCTCCGGCGCATTCCACATCCTGGTCGTGCACCTGCACGGCCCGCGCCCGCGCCCGCGCCTCCAGTCCGTCCGGCAGCACCCGCAGGCTGTCCTCGGCGCAGATGTTTCCCGACCATAAAGTTCCCGTGACAACAGTGCCGATACCGCGCAAGCTGAACACCCGGTCCACCGGCAGCCGCGCCGGACCCTTCGCCGCGTGGCCCCCGCCCTCGGACGCTGCCGTCTCCAGCAGCCCCAGCAGCTCCGGCAGACCGGCGCCGGTTTTGGAGCTGACGTTGACCATGGGCGTGCCGGCGTAAGCGGTCGTCGCCAGGTATTCCTCCACGTCCGCCTCCACCAGTTCCAGCATCTCCTCGTCCACCAGGTCGGTCTTGGTGATGGCCACCACGCCGCGGGGGATGCCCAGCATCTCGATGATGGCCATGTGCTCGCGGGTCTGGGGCATGACACCGTCGTCGGCGGCCACCACCAGCAGGAAGACGTCGATGCCGGTGGCGCCGGCCACCATGTTGCGCACGAAGCGCTCATGACCGGGGACGTCGATGACGCTCAGCCTGGTGCCCGAGGGCAGCTCCAGCTCGGCGTAGCCCAGCTCGATGGAGATGCCGCGCTGCTTCTCCTCCTTGAGCCGGTCGGTGTCGGCGCCGGTGAGCGCCTTGATCAGCGCCGTCTTGCCGTGGTCGATATGACCGGCGGTGCCGAGGACCAGGTGTCGGTTATCGGACATATGATTTCAACAAGTCTCGATCAGTCGGTTTATCTTCTATCTATAACAGAAAATCCAGGAGGAACAATAACGGTACGGAGAGAAGCGTAAGCCCGTATACTGCCAGGAAATAGTTTCTCTGCTTCTTCTGATTCTGAAGCAAATGATCGAGGTTTATCCAACCCTGGTGCTTCCAGGTCCACTCATAACCCCTTTTACCGCAGGCAAATGGTCCATAAAAAGGTATGCAGCTGACAAGGAGAATCTCCCGCGGCATACGATTCTCAAGGGCCCAGAGAAACCCACCCAGGAACGCCGCCCAGTTCCACCGTTGCAGCTCAGGTGGAACCGCGGCGCTGTCTCCGGAACCGGATGTGTTCTCCATCTATCAGGTCTCCCGACTGAGTGGTCTACAAGTCCCGATTGAGTGGTCTAAAAGTCCTATTCCGCGAAAACCTGCTCGAAGGCCACCGCTACCGCCTCCACCTGTTGCGGCAGCACCGTGCGGGCGTCCAGCAGCAGCCGGTCCTTCTGGATGCGGCCGATGACCGGCGGGTTGGTCTCGCGCAGCCGCGCCGCCAGCTCGTCCACCGACATCTCCGTCGGGCTCACGGCGCAGACCCAGGAGTCCAGCTCCAGCAGCGGCAGGGCGCCGCCGCCCACTTTCGACGCCGCCTGTTCCAGCTCCACGCCGCCCGCCTCGCCCACGGCGACGCCGACGCCCGAGACCAGCTCACCGGCGCGGGCCCGCAGGGTCTTCTCGCCCTCGCTGAGCATGCGCAGGGTGGGGATGCGTTCCAGCGCCGCCTCAGGCTTCAGATACAGCGCCAGCGTCGCCTGCAGCGCCGCCAGCGTCATCTTGTCCACGCGCATGGCGCGGGCCATGGGGTGGGCCTTCATCCGGCGGATATGCTCCGCCCTGCCCACAACCACCCCCGCCTGGGGGCCGCCCAGCAGCTTGTCGCCGCTGAAGGTGACCACGTCGACGCCGGCCTCGAGGGAATCGAAGACCGAGGGCTCATCGGCGAAGGCCTCGATGTCCGCCAGCACGCCGCTGCCCAGGTCGTGGGTCACCACCAGGCCGCGCTCGTGCCCCAGCCGCGCCAGTTCATCCGCCGCCACATCCGCCGTGAAACCGACGACGGCATAGTTGCTGGAGTGGACCAGCAGCAGCATGGCGGTAGCGTCGCCGATGGCCGCCTCGTAGTCCGCAAGCTTCGTCTTATTGGTGGTGCCCACCTCCACCAGCTTCGCCGTGCTGGAGGCCATGATGTCGGGGATGCGGAAGGAGCCGCCGATCTCGATCAGCTCGCCGCGGGAGACCACCACCTCGCGCCCCGCCGCGAAGGTGGCCAGCGCCAGCAGCACGGCGGCGGCGTTGTTGTTGACCACCAGCGCCTCCTCGGCGCCGGTGAGCTCGACGATGATCTCGGTGATGTGGTCGTGGCGGGAGCCGCGCTTGCCCGCGCCCAGGTCGTACTCGAGGTTGGAATAGGATACGGCCACCTCCTCCACCGCGTGCATGGCTTCAGCGGCCAGTACCGAGCGGCCCAGGTTGGTGTGGACCACGACGCCGGTGGCGTTGATCAGCGGCCTCAGCGAGGGGCTCTGTATCCGCGCCGCCTCCGCAACAGCCGCCCGGGCGATGCTCTCGATGCCCAATCGTTCCCCGTCCAGATCGTTCCCAGCCAGAATATCCCGACGCAGGCCATTGATGACGCCGCGCGCCGCTTCGGTCACCAGCCCGCGGCCGTATTCCTCCACGGCTGCTTCCAGCGCCGCCGCCTCCAGTACCTCTTCCACCGAGGGCAGCGACCGCAGCATGTCCGCCTGCGCCGCGGAGAGCTGTTTGCCGCCGTCCTCCAAGGTCATGCCTTTTCCAGCAGCCTCTCAAAGGCCGCGGAGTCCGATTCGAGCAGGTGGATAACCTGGTTCAGGTTTTCGATGGCCTCGTCGCCCAGGTTGCCCACACGGTGACGCTCAGCTACATCGCTGTACTTGAGCCTGAGCTCATCCGTGTGGTTTATCAGCTTGCGCACCTGTTCGCGGACGCCGTCAGTGAATTCCGGGTTGCACATACCGCCTCCATCCATTTCATTGACAAGAACTTATCAGGCTGTGTAATCAAGGTTCCCTGCCGGCCAGTATCTCCAGCAGGGCTTCCACACCGTTCACCCGCGCCACCATCAGGTCGCAGAACTTCGGCAGCCGCTCGGGCATCTCCTTCGAGATGACGCCTACGCCCACCATGATGCTGTCCTTGCGACGCCGGCGTTTTCTCAGTTCCTTGAGGGCGTCGATGTCCGTGGTGTCGTCCCCGACGTAGATCGCCCGCCGCGCGCCGAGGCGGTCCAGCAGGTGTCCCACGCTCACTCCCTTGTTAATTTCCACCGGCGGCTTGATTTCAACCACCATGCGGCCCTCGCTCACCCTGAGTCCCAGCTTCTCGGCCCGGGGGATGATATTCTGCTGCAGCCAGGCCAGTGCGGCCTCCGGGTCTTGGGCCCGCCGGTAGTGGTAGGAGAGGGTTGCGGCCTTGTCTTCGAGCCACACCCCGGCCTCGGTCATCGCTTCGACGGAGCCGGACTCGGTGAGCTTGCGTATCTTGTCCATCCAGGGCTGGGCCTCCTCGCAGACGACGATGGCATGCCCGGGCACCATGGTCTCGAAGCCGTGGTTGCCGATGTACGCCAGCTCCGCGTTGCCGACGATGCGCCTGGCCTCATTGGCCGTACGCCCGCTGACGATGCCCACCGCCAGGTAGATGTGGGAGAGCTCGCGGATAAGCCGGGTGATGGATGGGGGCACGGCCACATCTCCCGGATGGGACACGATGGGAGCAAGCGTGCCATCCAGGTCCAGCAGCACGACGGCCTGTCCCGGGTCCGCCAGCAGCGGCTCCAGGACCTGCTGGATCTCCGTCGGCGTGTTTGGCGCCGGCGTGTTCTTCTGCAAGGATTTACGGCTCATTTGGTTAAAAAAGTATCGGGCTGTTTTGGGGCCCGGATGCCGCCGGCCCGCGTCGGCGACTATGGTATCATACGCGCGCGCAGACAGGCATCACCCGGCCAACCTATCCGTGACCGCTTGAAAGAACTGCCAAGGAAGATCGTCATAGCGTTGTTGCTGCTGCTTATGGCCGCCGGCACGTCCGTGGTCATGACGGCGGACGCCCGGGCCCAACCCGTCCCAGGCGGCATCACGGTCACCACCGGCAGGCTTGTCCATGCCCCCGGGGACGACATCACGTTTACGATTGCTGTCAACACGGGAGGAGGGCAGGCAGCGGGCGACCTGGTGCTGGAGGTGTTCCCGGCAGCATCGCCACTGTCCCCGGACCCCTTTGCGGAGGAGCCGCTCGCCAGCGAACTGGCGGCGGCGGACTACACCGCCGGCGATGGGGAGAGCATCAGCTTTGAGACGGATACGGACGCGCTCGACCTGGACCCCGGCGGATACCCGGTGCGAGTCAGCCTTCAGGGTGAAGAGGGTGTGCTGGCGGCGGGAAGCACCTGGCTTGCCATCGTCGCCGAGGGGGACCGCGACCCCCTGGACCTGGTGTTGCTCTGGACCGTCGGCAACCCGCCGGAGCGTAACGCCCGGGGGGAATTCATCTCCACCGGCCTGGTGGACCGTTGCCGCAGCGAGCTGGACCGGCCGGACACCCTGCTGCAACACGAGGAGATATCGGCGGCATTTCCGGGAATCAGGAGTGTCTACGCCATCGAACCCGCGCTGCTGGACCAGCTCCAGGACCTGTCGGACGGCTTCCAGCTGCGGCAGGGGGACAAACTGGTCGATTACCCGGCCACGTCCGGCGAGGCCGCCGCCGCCGCCGCCTGCCTGGAGAGCTTCGCCAGGGCCGCCGCCATGGAGAACACGGAGGTGCTTTCCTCGCCCTTCGCCTTCACGCAACTGCCGCTGCTGGCCAAGGAGGGCTGGAGCGACGGCAGTTCACAATACAGGATCGGCGACGACGTGCTGACCAGGGCGTTGATGCTGCCACTGGAGCCCATCGGGGCATACATCCCCCTGCTGGACCTGACTACCGATTCCCTGCGCTATGTGGCGGCGACCGGCGGCGAGTACGCCGTGCTTGCCGGAGCCATCCGTGCGCAGGTCGAGGGCAACTTGCAGGAGGGGGCCGTGTCCTTTCGCCTGCGGGATGTCAGTGGCGAACGCATCACCGGTTTCTTCGCCGACGACGGCGCCTCCGCGGCCCTGCTGGGCGAGAGCCCTGATGCGGCCGCTTTCTTCGCGGCGCTGGCCAACGCCTATGTCGAAGGCGAACCGCTGCTGATTGCGGCGGCGGTGCCCCCATCGCCGGCGCTTACAGCCGAGCAGCGCCAGGGGGTCTACACGGCCCTGTCCGAGGCCCCGTGGCTCAACAGCATCACCATGGCCGAGGCCAAGGACAAATACCGCCCGGACACGCAGCCAGTGACATTGCTCAGGTACGTCGACCCGACCTCCAGCTATATCTCCCAGGCATATTTCCAGCGGCTGTCAGAGACCCATGCACGCTATGAGGACCTGCGCGCTTCTCTCGACACCCACGAGCCGGTGCTGCAGCAGCTGGACAGGCTGCTGTTCACCGCCGAGAGCTTCTACCTGGCGGGAGACGGCGCCGACCCCGCCGCAGCCAACCGGGGGCTGGAATATCTCGATGAGATCGACGGAATAACCGATGAAGAATTCAGGGGGCTGGGCATCGACGTGGATACGCCCTGGCTGCAGCGTTCCATGGAGGGCACGGCCACCGTCAATATCGAGAACAGTTCGGGGCACCCGTTCACGGTGGACCTGGTGCTGGAGGGCGAGGGCGTCGAACTCACGGGCACATATGAGACGAGGCTGAGGCTGGAGCCGGGTGAAACAAGGATCGAAGTCCCCTTCGTCACCGAGGGCTGGCGGACGCTGGACGCCCGTATCAGTTCCGGGGGAACGGAGATAGCAGCCGACGGCGCAGTCATCCATCCCATCGCGGGACGGGTATGGATAGTGATCATCGTGGCCCTGGCGGCCCTGGCCGCCGCGCTGGCGTACTATTTCGTGGTCATGCGCCGGGCAGGATAGCGGGCGCCACCGGCGAATTGAGAGAGACACAAAAAGGCAGACGCGGCGATGAGCATCAGGAAAATCATACAAAGGCTGGCCGGAGAAGAGGGAAGCCTCATGGGCAATGTCATCTTCTTCGGCATTGTCATCATCATCATGGGGATCATCGTCATCGACGGCCTCTCCATCTTCTCCACCTACCAGCTGGTGGATGAGACGACGGAGGAGGCCGGCCGCAAGGCCAAGTACGAGTACGAGACCAACAAGAGCGATATCGACGCCGAGAACGCGGCCGCCGACCACTGCGAGGCCAAGGGGCTGGTCTTCCAGGAGTTCGTCATCCGCTACGACTACGGACATACCTACAAGATAGTCTGCTCCAGAGATGCGGACACCTACGTCTTCAAGTACATCCCCTGGCTGAAGGATCTGACGCACCAGGAGAAGATAGTCATCACCTCCGAGATCTGAAGGGCTCCGCTGCTGCGCTGAGGCCCGCCTGCCGCGGGTCCGGCGGCCCGGCAGGCGGCCCGAAAGACTTGCCATAGCGCCTCAGGCAGGCTAAAGTTCCAAAACCGGCATATAAATTCCGTTTGGAGGATCAATGGCTATCAAGACGATACTTCCTGAAGACAAACTGCCGACACAGTGGTATAACATCGCCCCGGACATGCCCGAGGGCAGCCTGAAGCCGCCGCTCAACCCCGGTACCGGCGAGCCCATCGGCCCCGAGGACCTCTCGGCCATCTTCCCCATGTCGCTCATCGGCCAGGAAGTGACCACGGACCGCTTCGTCGATATCCCCGAAGAGGTGCAGGAGATCTACAAGCTCTGGCGGCCGTCGCCGCTGATCCGCGCCACCAGGCTGGAGAAGGCCCTGGATACGCCGGCGAAGATCTATTACAAGTACGAGGGCGTCAGCCCCGCCGGTTCCCACAAGCCCAACACCTCCGTTCCCCAGGCCTTCTACAACCGGGAGGCGGGCATCAAGCGCATCGCCACCGAGACCGGCGCCGGCCAGTGGGGCAGCGCCATGGCGCTGGCCACCGAGATGTTCGGCATGGAATGCACCGTCTACATGGTCAAGGTCAGCTACCAGCAGAAGCCCTACCGCCGCAGTATGATGGAGGTCTGGGGCGCCGAGGTGCTGGCCAGCCCTACGGACCGCACCAACTCCGGCAGGAAGATACTGGAGGAGGACCCGGAATCCCTGGGAAGCCTGGGCATCGCCATCAGCGAGGCCGTGGAGGACGCGGCCACCCACGACGACGTCAACTATTCACTGGGCAGCGTGCTCAACCACGTGCTGCTGCACCAGACGATCATCGGCGAGGAGGCCCAGCTGCAGATGGAGATGGCCGGCGACTACCCGGACATCGTCATCGGCTGCATCGGCGGCGGCAGCAACTACGCCGGCCTGGCCTTCTCCTTCATGCGCGACAAGCTCACCAATGGCAAGGACATCGAGTTCCTGGCCGCCGAGCCCACCGCCTGCCCCACGGTGACCAAGGGGCAGTTCACCTACGATTTCGGGGATACGCTGCAGTCGACGCCGCTGATGATGATGCACACGCTGGGTCACGATTTCGTACCGGCGGGCATCCACGCCGGCGGTCTCAGGTACCACGCCATGGCGCCGCTGATCAGCGCCCTGGTGAACACGGGCAACATGGACGCGGTGGCCTACACGCAGAACGAGATCTTCGAGGCGGCCATCCAGTTCGCGCGCAGCGAGTCGATCATCCCGGCGCCGGAATCGAGCCACGCCATCAAGGCCACCATCGACAAGGCCCTGGAGGCGAAGGAGGCGGGGGAGGAGAAGACCATCCTCTTCAACTTGAGCGGCCACGGCTACTTCGACATGAGCTCCTACGACTCGTACCTCAGCGGCAGCCTCGAGGATTACGCCTATCCCGAGGAGAAGATCAAGGAGTCGATGGCGAAGATCCCCAAGATGGGATAGGCGCCGGGACGGGAGAGGCCGCGCCGGCAGCGGCGCGCGGCGCTCTTATTTCACCACGTAGATATCGATGGTCTCGGCCGGGCCGCCCGAGAGCGACCAGGGCAGGAAGCCGTGGAACTGGCTGTAGAAGCCTGCCTGGCTGCCCGGGTCCGAGACCCGGAAGGGCCAGGCGTCCGGATACTCGACGCTGCGCTCGAGCTCCAGGCGTCCGACCAGCTCGGGAGAGAGGAAGTGGGCCACCAGCTCCCGGCTGACGATCACGTAATCCCCCGGCTGCGGCGAATTGTCGTCGGACGTCAGGTAGGTGGCGTCGTTCTCCTCCAGGTAGTAGCGCAGACCGAACTCCCCCGCAAACCAGACGCGCCCCCCCTGCTGCTGAAGCTGCTGCGGCCAGGTGGAGCCGAACTCCCTGTAGACGCCCGCCAGCCTGTAATCGGCGACGGAGACCGCCAGCCCCAGCAGCGCCGTCAGGACAAGCATCGCCAAAGCGAAACGCAGCCAGCGCCGGGCTTGCGGGAAGACGCCGCGGGTGTAGCGGATGAACATCAGTATCACCGGCGGGAACAGGGTCAGCAGGTAGCGCGTAGAGGCGTAGGGCAGCAGGATGATGCTGTAGACCAGAACGCCGCCTATCCAGAGGATGAGGAAGATGTTGTCCAGGTCCTCCGGTGAGCGCTTCCGGGCGAAGGCCGAGTCGGCGCCGGTGTTGAAGAAGCGGTAGACGGCCAGCACGCCCGCCGCGTAGAAGACGGCCTGCAGCAGTGCCGCCGCCGGCGTATATTCCCCGGTCGTTTCCTTGTAGAGGAAGACGGCCAGCAGCACGGCCAGCAGGGCCGCGAAATAGAGATACTCCCTGCGGCCCCTGAGCATCCCCGGTATCAGGAAGAGGGGGAAGACGATGGCGCCGCCGATCACCGAAAGGGTCGCCAGTATCTTGTTGGCGATGAAGGCCGGCGACAGGTTGAGGCCGATGCTGTAGGAGAGCTTGGGCGGATGGCCGGTCTGCGCCAGGTAGAAAATGACGATACCGAGAAACGCCAGCAGCGCCACGGCCAGGGGCGCCATGGTGCGCAGGTTGATACGGCGTTTGAGCAGCGCGTAAAGGAACAGCAGCGGCAGCAGGCTCAGGGACTGGTAGGTGGTCAGCACCGCCAGCGACATGGATACGGCGGCCAGCAGCAGCAGGCGGCCGTCGTCGCGGTCCACGGCATAGATATAGGAGGCCACCGCCGCCAGCCACAGGGCAAGGGTGGGCACGTCGGTCATGACGCTCTGGGACATCACCATGAACCCGGGCGTCACCACCAGCAGCAGCGCGGCCACCAGGGGGCTGTCGGTGAAACGGCGCGCCAGGAAGAACATGGCGCCGGCGGCCAGCAGGGGGAAGACCAGGAATCCCAGGTGCAGACCCGCCTCCGAGGCTCCGCCCGCCAGCATCAGCAGCAGGGATACGAAACTGGTAAACAGGGGCGGGTGCGTGTCCAGGTAGAGGGAGAAGTAGTTGCCTTCGTAGCCGTGGTCCGGCAGTCCCAGGGCCAGGGGGTTGGTCAGCTTCTCCTGGCCCAGCCAGACGAAGAAGGTGTCGTCCATGCGGAAGGCCTTGAAGATGAAGGGCAGGGTGATGATCAGCACAGCCGCCGCCAGCAGCGCCAGGGAAACCCCCGTCCCGGGGGATGCCCACCCGGTTGCTTTATCGTTGCCGGTTCTCTGTTTCATCCTCAGACGAGTATACACCGGACCCGCTCAGGCCACCCAGGTCCAGACCACGAACTTGGCCGTGAAGAAACCGAGGAAGGCCAGGGAGAAGACGGTGACGGTCATGTCCACCCAGCGGTTCCTCACCGCCCAGATGCCCAGCAGGATGAAGATGGGGAAGGCCGTGAGCATGAAGCGGGGAATGGAGAACAGGGGCACCGTGGTCGAGGCGTAGGAGAGGGGCAGCAACAGCACAACCAGGGCATAGGAGGCGTAGGCCAGGGGCAGTTTCCTGAAAGCCGCCACGCAGAGAGCCACGAAGGTGGCCGCGAAGCCGAAATTGATGATGTCATAGGCCGCCCACAGGCGCGAGTCGCGGTCAACCACGGGCCAGAAAAGGTCGTCCGGCGTGTCGAACAGCGTCCGCACGCCCCGCAGCGCCGCCACGAAGCCCTCCCAGAGGCCTTTCAGCGGGCCGCCCCGCCAGGGTTCGATGAAGTCCCTGAGCCAGTAACTCTGGGCCTGGGTGAACAGCAGGGGGTCGCCGAAGCGGACGCCCAGGAACAGCATCCAGAGGCCGAGCCCCAGGGGGACGAGCAGCAGGTGCAAGGCATCCCAGCCGACGCGGTCCAGCCGCCAGTCCCGTTCCTGCATGTACATGATCGCCAGCGGTACCAGCAGCAACAGGCCGGCGCTGCGGGTGAGCGTCGCCAGCAGCCCTGCCACCCCGGCGAGCCAGTACTCGCGCTTGCGCGCCGCCAGCAGGCAGCCGATGGTCAGCGCCAGGAACAGCGACTCGGTGTAGATGGCCTGGAAGAAGAGGGCCGTGGGGAAGATGGCCAGGAAAAAGACCGCCTTGCGCGCCACCTGGTCGCCGAAGTCCGTCTCCACCAGTCGGTAGAGGAGATAGCAAGCAGCCAGGCAGCCGGCCAGGGAGATGCTGATGCCCGCCAGCACCCCGTTTCCCAGGAAGAACGGCTTGACCACGGCTGTCAGCAGCGGATAAAGGGGGAAGAAGGCGGTGTAGAAGTCGTCGGCGGCGTAGCCGTGCTCGGCTATCTGCAGGTACCAGACCGAGTCCCAGCGGGCCCAGATGTCGAAGATGTAATGGGCGAAACCGGAGAAGCTGTCCGTAAGCTCGGGCCTGAGGAAGGGCGTCTCCGCCA
>JAJRYJ010000036.1 GCA_024275795.1 Actinomycetes bacterium
AGCTGGACGACCTGGACTGCGTCATCCTGCCAGGCGGCTTCTCCTACGGCGATTACCTCCGGAGCGGCGCCATCGCCCGCTTCTCGCCCATCATGGACGCCGTGGGGCGCTTCGCCGCCGAGGGTGGCCTGGTGCTGGGCATCTGCAACGGTTTCCAGGTGCTGCTGGAGGCGGGGCTGCTCCCCGGCGCCATGCAGCAGAACGAGAAGCTGAAGTTCATCTGCCGCCTGGTAAACCTGCGGGTGGAGAACGACACGCTGCCGTTCACGGCCGCCTACGAGCAGGGCCAGGTCATCAGGGTCCCCATCGCCCACCATGAGGGCAACTATTTCATCGACGACGAGGGCCTGGCGGAGCTGGAGGCCAACAACCAGGTGGTGCTGCGCTACTCGGACGAGTCCGGTGAACCCACACGCGCGGCCAACCCCAACGGCTCCCTGGCCAACATCGCCGGCGTCTGCAACCGCGAGGGCAACGTCTTCGGGCTGATGCCCCATCCGGAGCGCGTCTGCGACGCCCTGGTGGGCGGCACCGACGGCCGCGGCGTCTTCGAGTCCATCATCAGCAGCGTCACCGCGGGGGGCGGCGCTTGAGCCGCGCGGCGCTGACAGCCTTCCCGGAGGTCGCGCATGGCTGACGCCACCGGTCAGAAGCCGGCCTACGAACTGCTGGGCCTCAAGGCCAACGAATACCAGGACATCTGTGAGCGCATGGGCCGCGAGCCCAACTACGTGGAGCTGGCGGTCTTCTCGCTGATGTGGAGCGAGCACTGCGGCTACAAGCATTCGCGACCGCTGCTGTCGAAGCTGCCCACGGAGGGGGAGGGCATCCTCCAGGGCCCCGGCGAGAACGCCGGCGTCATCGACATCGGCGACGGCCTGGCCATAGCCATGAAGATAGAGAGCCACAACCATCCGTCGGCCATCGAGCCTTTCGAGGGCGCCGCCACCGGCATCGGCGGCATCGTGCGCGACATCTTCGCCATGGGCGCGCGCCCCATCGCCAACCTTGATCCCCTGCATTTCGGCTCCCTGGACAAGCCGCGCCAGCGCTACCTGCTGGACGGCGTCGTCGAGGGCATCGCCGCCTACGGCAACTGCATGGGCATCCCCACCGTCGCCGGCGAGATTCATTTCGAGGACGCCTACGAGGGCAACTGCCTCATCAACGTCATGTGCGTGGGCATGGTCCGGCAGGACCGGATACTGAAGGCCCGCGCCACCGGCCCCGGCAACCTGGTGGTGCTCATCGGCTCCACCACGGGACGCGACGGCATCGGCGGCGCCAGCATCCTCGCCTCGGCCGAGTTCGACGAGACGGCGGAGGAGAAGCGGCCCACGGTCCAGGTGGGCAACCCCTTCATGGAGAAGAAGCTGCTGGAGGCCTGCCTGTAGATGCGCGACAAGGGGCTGCTGGTGGCGCTGCAGGACCTGGGCGCGGGAGGGCTTTCCTCCTCCTCCAGCGAGATGGCCAGCAAGGGCGGCACCGGCATCGACATCGACATCGAGCGGGTGCCCCTGCGCGAGCCGGGCATGGAGCCTTTCGAGATAATGATTTCCGAATCGCAGGAACGCATGCTGGCGGTGGTCACGCCCGAAAACGAGGCGGCGGCGCTGGCGGTCTGCGAGAAGTGGGACCTGGACGCCACCGTCATCGGCAAAGTGACCGAGGGCGACCGCCTGCGGGTCTTCAGGGGCGAGGAGCTCATCGCCGACATGCCCGTGGACGCGCTGGTGGACGACGCCCCCACCTATGTGGTCGAGCCGGTGAGACCGGAGCACGAGGTGGACGAGCCCCTGCCGGAGGACCACTACGGCGAGCCCGGCGACTACGGCGAGGTACTGCTGACGCTGCTGGCCTCCCCCAACATCTGTTCCAGGCGGGCGGTTTACGAGCAGTACGACCACATGGTGCAGACGGACAACGCCCTCTGGCCCGGCGGCGACGCGGCGGTGTTGCGCGTCAAGGGCAGCTCCCGCGGCGTGGCTTTCACCACCGACGGCAACGGCCGCCGCTGCTTCCTGGACCCGCGGCGCGGCGGCAGGGCCGTGGTGGCCGAGGCGGCGCGCAACCTCTCCTGCGTGGGCGCCCGTCCCGTGGCCATCACCAACTGCCTCAACTTCGGCAACCCGGAGAAGGGCCCCATCTACCACCAGTTCAAGCAGGCGGTGGAGGGCATGGCCGAGGCCTGCGAGGCCCTGGGGACGCCGGTCACCGGCGGCAACGTCAGCTTCTACAACGAGAGTTTCGGCCAGGCGGTCTACCCCAACCCGGTGGTGGGCATGATGGGCATCGTCGAGGATACGGGGAAGCTCATGACCCATGGTTTCAAGGGCGAGGGTGACGCCATCGTGCTCATCGGCGACGCCCGCCCGGCGGTGGACGGCTCCGAATACCAGCTTTACCTGCACGGCGAGAACGCCGGCCGCATCCCCGATGTTGACCTGGATGCGGAAAAAAGGCTGCAGACATTGTTAAGAACAGCTATCCTTGAAGGTGTATTGAGTAGCGCCCATGACGTCAGTGACGGCGGCCTTGCGTGCTGCATCGCCGAGTCGGCCATCGAGGGCGGCCTCGGCGCCGTCGTCGACATGGAGAGCGGCGCTTTCGTCGCCGCAGGCGGGACGACGGCTGGAGCCGGCGACGCGCCCGGTAGGGCCGAGGCGCCGCGGGCGGATCTGCTGCTGTTCGGCGAGGCGCCCGGGCTGGTGCTGGTGAGCGTCCCCGAGGGGGATTTCGAGCGCTTCAGCGACCTGGCCGCCCAGGTGCCCTACGCCGTCATCGG
>JAJRYJ010000037.1 GCA_024275795.1 Actinomycetes bacterium
CAGCGCTATGTATACGAGCAGGATGGGCAGGGCGATGAACTTTACCAGTATGGCCAGGGTGATCAGCAGGGCGCCAAGCAGCAGCCGCTTGTGCATGTAAAGCAGGAAGCCGGCCAGCACGAATGCCAGCATCAGCAGGTCGTTGTGGGCGTTGGATACCACCAGTATCAGGATGAAGGGATTCCAGCCGTAGAAGAGCAGCGCCTTCCTCTCCAGGCCGGGCTTGATACGGCGGGCGATCCTCCATATCAGCACCAGGTTCAGCATGTTCACGGCCACGAAGAAGCCCCGGAAAAGCAGGAAGGTGGGGGCGAAGCTATCGCCGCCGATCCAGGCGAGCGCTCCCGTAAGATAGACATGTACCGGTCCATATACAGACCCGGTCCCGACCCATCCGCCCAGGTCTAAAAAGGGATCATTGCTGAAAAACGTGGCCGGCACTATCATGGGGTTCTCACCGTAGATGGCGAATATGCGGCCGTGGCGGATATAGTCGAAGAGGTCGGTGGAAAGCATGGCCGGCGCCAGCAGCATCAGCAGGTGGAACAGCGCCGCGAAGAAGAAGATGACCCTGAGGCTCCTGTCGAGGCCGAAGCGCTCCCTTGCGGCAGGGAGCTTCAGGCGGTCGCCGCCGGACAGGCCCAGGCCGGCGTAATAGAGGCCGAAGATGCCGATGATCATCGCCGATAGGAGCGTGTAGAGGAAGAAGAAGTTCTCCAGTTCATAGTCCCCCTCGGGCAGGGCTATATAAGGGGGAAAGCGGCTGCTGTCCGTTTCCGGGAGCAGCAGCGGCAGCACGGCGTAGGCGCTGTAGACCAGCAGGCTGACGAAGCCGATGCGCTTGAGCGATCTCACGGGGTCGGCCCTGGCGTCCCGCCAGGCGGCGTCTATTCTGTTTCGTGTCGCGGTTATCAAGGTCGCCATAGGGTCAAGGTTCTTGTCGCCTGCTCGGGGGAAGGGTCGCTGGAACGGCCGGGAAGGATTCTCATGTTGACCGCAATATCCTATAGAATGCAGCGGCCATGCTCAAGCGAGGTTTGCGGTTTTGCACTCGCGCCGTTGTCCAATATACTTAAGCTGATGGGCTGAATGACGGCCCGCTGACAGCTGGCCGTCTGGAGCCTGAGAAAATGACTGCCGACCCCGACATGTACCAGAAGCGGATCTACAAGGCGGATTGGGTGTTGCCGATAGTGGCGGACCCGATCGCCGACGGGGCCGTCCTCGTCGAGGGTGACACCATCACAGCGGTGGGCGACGCCTCCGAGATCATCTCGGCCAATCCGGATGTGGGCCTTGCCGATTTTCACCACACCATCCTCCTCCCCGGCTTCGTCAACTGCCACAGCCATATCGAGTATGCTGTCTTCCGGGGGCTGCTGGACAACCGCAAGTTCGGCGCCTGGCTGCTGGACTTCATCGACCTCAAGCGCAAGCTGGAGGATGTGGACTTCGCCACCAGCTCACAGCTCGGCGCCGCGGAATGCATCGCCTCCGGCATCACCACCCTCGGCGACTCCATGTACTCGGGCACCAGCCTGGATGTGATGCGCGACGCCGGCCTGAGGGCGCGGGCCTACCAGGAGGTCTTCGGCATCGATGACCACAGGCTCGACGAGGTTATCGGGGAATACTCGGAGCGGCTTGACGGCCTGGTGGAGCGCAGCGGCGGCCTGATCGAGATCGGCATCTATCCTCACGCCACCTATACGGTGAGCCCCAGGCTGTACCAGGCGCTGGCGGCGCTGGCGCGCGAGCGGGGCATGAAGATCGCCACGCACCTGGCGGAGAGCCGGGCCGAGTCCAAGTACATCCGCTCAGGCACCGGCGTGCTCGCCCATGACCTGCGCGAGAAGGTGGGCTGGGAAAGTGTGAGCCATGAGGCCTTCGGGGTGACACCGGTGAAGCTGCTGCAGCAGTGGAATGTCTACAGCAGCGACATGCTGGCCGCCCACTGTGTCCAGGCGACGCCCAGGGACGTGGAGATCCTTGCCAAGTATGACGTGGCCGTTGCCCATTGCCCCAAGAGCAACGCCAAGCTGGCCTGCGGCATCGCCCCCCTGCCGGCTTTATTGCAGGCCGGGGTCAGGGTCGGCATCGGCACCGACAGCCCCGCCAGCAGCAATATCATGGACATGTTCGGCGAGATGCGCACGGCCATCTTCCTGCACCGGGGGCATAACCAGGACGTGAGCGTGCTCAGCACCGAGGACTGCGTGCAGATGGCCACCCTGGGCGGCGCCCGGGCCCTCGGCATGGACCACCAGGTGGGGACGCTGGAACCGGGCAAGCAGGCGGACCTGATCGCCGTCGACATGGAGCACAGCCACCTGACGCCAATCTACGACCCCTACTCGGCACTGGTCTACGGCGCCAACCAGGAGGACGTGTACTTCACGCTGGTTGCCGGCAGGCCGCTTTACGAGAGCAAGAAGCTCAACACGCTGGACATCGAGAAGATCAACGCCGAATCGCTGGCAGTCAAGGAAAAACTACGCGTTTGAGTCCCCGGCCCGGGATAGTTGCCAGGCCGCGTTGATCAGACCCACGTGAGAGAAGGCCTGGGGATAGTTGCCCAGGAGTTCGCCGCTGGACGGCACCGCCTCTTCAGACATCAGACCCAGGTCGTTGGCGCATGACGTGACCTGTTCGAACCTCTTCCTGGCGCGCTCCACCTCACCCGCCAGCGCCAGGCACTCCACCAGCCAGTAGCTGCAGATGATGAAGCCGCTGGTCTCCTCCCGCCAGCGCCGCACCAGTCCGTTCTCGCAGAGCTCGCGGTCGATGACGTCGATGGTGGAGCGCATGCGCTCGTCCGTCGCCGGGATGAAACCCATCAGTGGCATCAGCAGCACCGAGGCGTCCAGGTGGCTGGAGCCGAAGGCGCCGGTGAAGGCCCCCACGTCCCCATTCCAGCCCTGCTCGAGGATGGCCGCACGGGCTTCGGCGGCGGCCTTTTCCCAGGCGGGCCGGTGCTGCTCCGCCCCCAGCTGTTCGGCAAGCTTCACGGCCCGGTCCAGCGCCACCCAGCACATCACCTTGGATGACAGGTAGTGGCGCTCCCGGTCCCGGGCCTCCCACATGCCGGCGTCCGGCTCCATCCAGTTCTCCGCCGCCTTGTCGGCGAAGGTTACGAGCATGCTGAGGGTGGCGTCGCTGATGCCTCCCAGGCGCTCCCGGAGCAGGTGCGCAGCGTCCAGCACCTCCCCCAGCACATCCAGCTGTTTCTGTTTCCAGGCGTCGTTGCCGATGCGCACGGGCCTGCTGCCTCCGAAGCCCCGCATATGATCGAGGGAATGTTCCGTAAGGTCGCGCTCGCCCTCGACGCCGTACATTATCTGGACCGCCTCGCGGTCGAGGTGGCCGCCGGCCTTGCTGATCCACTCGAAGAAGCGCTCCGGCTCGTCCGGGCAGGCGGCCACCCAGAGGGCACGCATCATCAGGCTGGCGTCCCTGAGCCAGGCGAAGCGATAGTCCCAGTTGTCGCCGCCGCCCATGGTCTCGGGCAGCGAGGTGGTGGCGGCGGCGATGACGGCGCCGCTGGGCTGGTAGGTGAGGCCCTGCAGGACCATGGCGCTGAAGCGCACCTGCGGGAGATGTTCCGCCTGGTAGCCTGTATGCTGTGCGGCCCAGGATTCCCAGCTGCGCACCGTCTCGTCGATGGTCTCCTCCACCGGCAGGCCGGCCATACTGTCGTCTGAAAAGGTGGGTTTGTATGAAAGGCAGAAGCCGAGCGAATCGCCCGCGCCGACGCTGAAACGTGCGCGGGCCGCCTCCCAGACGCTCTCCAGGGGGACAGGGGACGACAGCTCCAGCTCCACAGGTCCCCCCGAGACCCGGACGCCGCGGCCGGTCTCGATGTACCGCGGATGGGTCAGCCCGTACTCGAAGCGGGGGCAGAACTCCATCAGCATCTCCACCTCGCCCTCGAGCCCGCGGACGCCGCGCAGGAGCGCGTGCGGCACGGTCCGGCCTATCTGGTGCCCGCGGGAACCGGGCTCGAGAGCGAGAGCGTCGCGCACGGAAACCTCGCCGGCCTCCGTTTTGAAGCGGGTCTCCAGGACCAGCGATTCGCCCACGTAGGAGCGGCTGCTGGAAAATTCGCCGACCGGCCGCAACTGCCAGTGGCCGGCGTCCGGGTCCAGCAGCCTGCCGAAGACGCTGGGCGAATCGAAACGGGGGACACAATACCATTCCACGGAGCCGTCCCTTCCCACGAGCGCCGATGACTGGCAGTCGGAAAGGAAGGCAAGATCACTTATCTTCAAGGGGCCTCCTGGTCGCCGGGGTTGTTGTCGATCGACATCCGGTTTTCTTTTATATTCTATTCTGTTGCCTTTCAGCCCGGCCTAAACAATCCCTTCAGCCCGGCCCAGGCAATAGCGGGGACGAGCCGGTGTTTGGCGGCAAGCCCTCACGGGCAGAATTGGGGCAGGCTTTGAACGGAGGCGGCATGGAGAAAGTAGACGCGATAATCATCGGCAGCGGCCAGGGTGGCGTGCCCCTGGCCATCGACCTGGCGAAATCAGGCAGGCAGGTGGTGCTTTTCGAGAGCAAGGCCCTGGGTGGCACCTGCGTGAACTATGGCTGCCGGCCCTCCAAGGCCTTCCTCGCGGCCGCACATGTGGCGGCTTGCGGCACCGGCCGCGAGCAGCTGGGTGTCACCGTCAACGCCAGCGTGGATTTCCGCAAGGTGATGGAGCGGGTGGGGGGCATCATCAGCGGCTCCAGCGAGGGGACGGCGTCGCGCCTTGAGTCGGCCGGGGTGCGCGTGGTGATGGCCGAGGCCTCCTTCGCGGGCGAGCGGACTGTCAGCGGCGGCGGCGAGACGCTGTCCGCTGAGACCATCGTCGTCAATACGGGCAACTCGCCCTTCGTCCCCCCCGTCGATGGCCTCGAGGGCACCCCCTACCTGACATACCTGGACTTCTGGGACCTGCGCGAACTGCCGCCGCGCCTGCTGATAATCGGCGGCGGCTACGTGGGCGTTGAGCTGGGACAGGGAATGGCCCGCCTGGGCAGCGAGACGCATATCATCGAGCGCTCGGGCCGAATAATCGCCCGCGAGGAGACGGACGTCAGCGACCTGGTTACGGAATCGCTGCGAGATGACGGGGTGGTTTTCCACCTGGGCGCAACCGCTGAAAAGGTCAGCCATGCGGACGGGGTTTTCAGCCTGGAGCTGGACAACGGGGAAACGGTTGAGGGCGAGGCCCTGCTGATGGCCGTCGGCCAGAAGCCCAACACGGGCTCCCTTGATGTCGATGCGGCCGTCATCGAGCTCGATGAGCGCGGCCACATAAAGGTGGACGACCGCTTCCAGACCACCGCCCCGGGCGTCTATGCCATCGGCGACGTCACCGGTCAGCCGGCGTTCACGCACGTTGCCTGGGAGGATTACCGGCGCATGCTGTCGATCCTGGCCGGCGGCGACCGCAGGCAGGGAGACAGGGTGCTCGGATACGCCTTCTTCTCCGAACCCCAGGTGGGCCGCGTGGGCCTGACCCTGGAGCAGGCGGAAAAGCAGGGTTTCAACGCCAGGGCTGTAACCATACCCCTGGAATGGGTGGCGCTGGCGTACCTGTCCGGGGATACCCGGGGATTCTACCGCATGGTGATCGACCGTGACACGGACAGGATCCTGGGCGCCACCCTGGTGGGCACCGCCGCCGGAGAGCTTGTGCACGTATTCCTGGACCACATGGAGGCTGGCTCCACCTGGCAGGTGCTGGAGCGGTCTGTGCATATCCACCCGACGCTGGCCGAGGGCCTGCCGACGCTGGCGCGGATGCTTGTGGACTGAACCCATGCCCGACGCCGGAGGAGAGGCTGATGCGCATAGGCATCGCCGCCGACCACGGCGGCTACCAACTGAAAAAACAGCTGGCGGGGGCGCTGTCCGGGGCGGGCGGCGAGGTCAGCGACTTCGGTGCGGCCTCCTTCGACCCCGGGGATGATTATCCGGATTACGTGATCCCCCTGGCCCGGGCCGTGGCCGCGGGAGAGGTGGAGCGCGGCATCGCTATCTGTGGCAGCGGCGTCGGCGCCTGCGTGGCGGCCAACAAGGTATCGGGCGTGCGCAGCGCCCTCATCAACGACATCTTCTCGGCGCGGCAGGGTGTGGAGGATGATGATATGAACCTGATCTGTCTGGGGGGAAGGGTGATCGGCTTCTCGCTGGCCTGGGAGCTGACCCGGGCCTTTCTCGACGCTGAGTTCACGGGGGCCGAACGCCACCGACGGCGGCTGGAGAAGGTGCGGCAACTGGAGGCGGAGCGCTGATGGCCTCCCCGCTGATGCCGCAGCTGGAACTGGGCCCCTATGAAGAGGCCGTCGGCGACAGGCTCGAGAGGCTGGCGGCTGAAGATTTCGTTGCGCGGCTGTGGGAAAGGGACGCGGGCCTCTGGACGCAGGACCCGCAGGGGCAGGAGACCATAGCGAACGCCCTGGGATGGCTGGATGTGGTGGAGAAGATGACGGCAGCCCGTGGCGAGCTTGCGGGTTTCGCCGGGGAGGTGGCGGACGCCGGCTTCCGGCACGTCGTCTACATGGGCATGGGCGGCAGCAGCCTCTGTCCGCTGGTTTTCGAGCGCAGCTTCTCCGCCGGTGAGGGCGCGCTGCCGCTGACGGTGCTGGACACCACGGACCCGCGTACGGTGCTGGACATCGAGGCGCGCGTGCCGCTGGAGGAGACCATCTTCTTCGTGGCCAGCAAATCGGGGACCACGGCGGAGCCGCTGGCCTTCGGGGAATATTTATATCAACGCGTACGGGAACTTAAAGGCGACTATGCCGGCGGCAACATGGCTGTGGTTACGGACCCGGGCAGCCGCCTGGTGGAGACCGCGGAAGAGCGGGACTACCGGCGCGTCTTCTTGAACTTCCCGGACATCGGCGGCCGGTTCTCCGCCCTGTCCTGGTTCGGTCTGGTCCCGGCGTCGCTTTACGGCGTGGACCTGGATGAGTTGTTGTCGCGGGCGGTGGCGATGACCGAGGCCTGCCGCTCCCCGGAATCGGCGAACCCCGGGGTTGTCCTCGGAGCGGTGATGGGTGAGCTGGCGCGGCAGGGGCGCGACAAAGTGACGCTGATCGTGCCGCAGCAGATAGGCACCCTGGGCGCCTGGCTGGAGCAGTTGATGGCGGAGAGCACCGGCAAGTAGGGGACGGGGCTGATTCCCGTGGCGGGCGAGCCCCTGGGCAGCCCGGAGACTTACGGCGATGACCGCCTCTTCATCCATACGCGCATGGCCGGAAAGGCTGATGAGGCCACGGAGAGGGCCGTCAGGGCCCTGGTGGAGTCGGGGCAGCCACTGGTCACTCTCGAGATGGACGACGAGCTCGACCTGGGCCGCGAGTTCTACCGCTGGGAGATAGCCACGGCCACCGCGGGTGCGGTGCTGGGCATCAACGCCTTCGACCAGCCCAACGTCCAGGAGAGCAAGGACAACACCAACCGGCTGCTGGAGGTGGTCGGCAGGGAGGGCAGCCTGCCGGAAGCCGAGGCGGCGGTGAGCGAGGCGCCACTGACCATCTATGGCGGGGAGGCCGCCGGCTCGGCGGCGGAGGCGCTTTCACGGTTCCTGGACCAGTCGGCCCCCGGGGATTACCTGGCCATACTGGCGTTCATCAGCGAGGGGGCGGCGGCGGACGCCGCTTTCGCGCGCCTGCGGACGGCGCTGCGGACGGCGCTGGGGCTGGCCACGACCGCAGGCTATGGCCCCCGCTACCTGCACTCCACGGGACAATTGCACAAGGGAGGCCCATCCAGCGGGCTCTTCCTGCTGCTCACCGCAGGCGACAGCGTGGACGCGGAGATTCCGGGGGCGGCATATGGTTTTGCCGCATTCAGGGATGCACAGGCCCTCGGGGATATGGAGGCGCTCAGGGGCCACGGCCGGCGCGTGCTGCGCGTCGACCTCGGAGAAAACGCCGCCGAAGGGCTGGCGGAGCTCGAAACGGCGGTGGCTGCGGCCCTGTCCGCCTGAACCTCCCGGGCGCCGGATTAGGAAAAGGACGCCCGTCTCCGCTATAATGTTCCGGGTTCGACCCCCCCAAATCAAAACCAATGCTGCTTGACAGAAAAAAGATAAACCGCTATGCGCGCTGGGGCGCCATCATCCTGGCAGTCGTCTTCCTGCTCAGCTTCGTGCTGCTGGGGGTCGGTTCCAGTTCGGCCGGCAACGTCTTCTCCGGCTGCGAGGGCACCAACCAGATCTCCAGCCTCAGCTCCTTTGAGGACCGGGAGCAGTATTACCTGGACCAGCTGGAGGCCAACCCGGAGGACGGCGTTGTGATGCTGCAGCTTTAGGCCCTCTATGCGGACGACAGCGTCGCCCGCTACGAGGACGCCATCACCTGGCTGCAGAAATACATCGAGCTCAATCCGGATGACATCGACGCGCGCATGCGCATCGCCAATATCTATGTCCTGGACATGGGAGATGCCGAATCTGCGGTGGCGGTGATGACCGAGGTCACGGCCATGGCCCCGGATAACGCCGACGCCTTCTACCTGCTCGGTCTCGCCCAGCGGGAGGCGGGCCAGAACCAGGCCGCCATCCTCTCCTGGAATCGTTACCTGGAGCTGGCGCCCGACAGCGCCAATGCGGACCTGATACGCCAGGAGATCGAGAAACTGGCGGCCCTGCCGCCGGTGACCTCGCAGGAAACCGCCCTCCCCGGCGCGGAGAATATTCAGGTGCCCGCAGAACCGTCCCCATAGGTTCTTTGCAAAACCAGCGGTTTTCTTCTATTATCCTGCACCCAGAATCTGCTTTAGTCGCCCGGCGTCTAAATATTCCCTGCATTGCGACGATAAAAGGACTGCTTTGAAACTGATAGTCACAGAGAAGGATACGGCGGCGAAGAAGATCGCCAGCATCCTCGGCGGCAACGACGTCGAGAAGGATTCTTTTTACAAGGTTCCCATCTACAGGTTCAAGAACAGCCTGGACGGGGACGAAGAATGCGCCTGCATCGGCCTCAAGGGCCATATCCTGCAGCTGGAATACCCGGAGGAATATTCGGACTGGCGCAAGGTGGAGCCGCGGGCGCTGATCGACGCCGAACTGATCAAGGCCCCCTCGGCCAAGGCCGTGGTCAGGGCCCTGAAGAAGATGGCCGGGGAAGCGGACCAGATCATCATCGCCACCGACTTCGACCGCGAGGGGGAGCTCATCGGCGTAGAGGCGCTCAAGCAGGCCATCGAGGCCAATCCGGACCTGGAGAAGGACGTCCTCAGGGCCCGCTATTCAGCCCTGACCAAGGACGAGGTCACACGCGCCTTCTCCGAGCTCTCGGACCTCTCCTACCCCCTGGCCTATGCCGGCGAAGCGCGGCAGGACATCGACCTCATCTGGGGGGCGACGCTGACGCGTTTCATGTCCCTGGCCACGTCGAGGCTGGGCAACCAGTTCCTCTCGGTGGGCAGGGTGCAGAGCCCGACGCTGGCGCTGATCGTCGAACGGGAGCTGGAGCGGCGGGCGTTCAAGCCCGAACCCTACTGGCAGGTATTCGCGGATCTGGATTCCAGCGAGGGCGCCTTCAGGGCGCGCCACAAGACCAACCGCTTCAAGGTGCTCAAGGAAGCGGACGCGGCCCTGGAGAAGGCGAAGGCCGCCGGCAGCGGCCGGGTCACCGGGGTCAAGTCCACACGCAAGAAGATCAAGCCGCCGGCGCCGTTCAACACCACCGCCTACACCAAGGCGGCTACATCCATGGGCCTGACGGCGGCGCGGGCCATACGCCTGGCCGAGGACCTTTACCTCGGTGGCTTTATCAGTTACCCGCGGACAGATAACACCGTCTACCCAAAGTCGCTGGACCTGAGGGAGATACTGACGGAGCTCTCCGGCAGCAGCGAGCTGGGCGCGGCGGCGAAGCAGCTGCTGGCCCGCGACCAGCTGACGCCGACGCGGGGCAAGAAGCAGACCACGGACCACCCGCCCATCTATCCGGTGGGGGTGCCGGGCCCCGGCGACCTCAGGGACGACGCCCACTGGAAGGTCTGGTTCCTGGTGGCGCGGCGCTTCCTGGCGACCCTGGGAGACGAGGCCGTCTCCGAGAGCAACCGCCTGGACCTCTCCATCGGCGACGAGCCTTTCGTGGTCAGCGGCTCGCGCATCGTCGAGGAGGGCTGGCTCGCCTGGTATCCCTATTCCCGCAGCAAGGACGACGAAGTGCCGCGGCTGGAAGAAGGGGCCGAGGTCAGCGTGGTGGATGTCCACCGCGAGGACAAGGAGACCCAGCCTCCCGGACGCTACGGCCAGGGGCGGCTGATAGAGTTGATGGAGCAGAACGGCCTCGGCACCAAGGCCACCCGGCACAGCATCATCCAGAACCTTTACGACCGGGGCTATATACGTAACACGCCCATCGAGCCCACGGAGACCGGCATCGCCATGATCCGGGCGCTCAACGACTACGCCTCGCTGATCGCCAAGCCGGAGATGACAGCCGAGCTGGAGAAGGAGATGAGCTCCATCGCCGACGGCGACATGACCAAGCAGCAGGTGGTTGACCGCTCGCGCGAGCTGCTGCACTCCGCCTACGAATCGCTGGAGGATAACAAGGAGGCGCTGGCGGACGTGATCGTCAAGGGCATCCAGGAGGACAAGGTGATGGGCGCCTGTCCCAACTGCGGCAAGCAACTCAGGGTCATTCGTTCCAAGAAGACCAAGAAGCGTTTCGTCGGCTGCGAGGGTTACCCGGACTGCTCGACCACCTATCCGCTGCCCCAGCGGGGCATGGTGATGTCCATGGGCAAGCAGTGCCCGGAGTGCGACACGCCCATGGTCAAGGTAATCGTGCCCAGGCGGCGGCCCTGGAGGCTCTGCCTGGACCCGGACTGCCCCACCAAAGAGGAATACAAGAAGAAAAAGGCAAGTAAACGCAAAGCTTCCTGAGCGGGCGCTATGCCTTTCATCACCTTCGAGGGGATAGACCAGAGCGGCAAATCAACCCAGATCGAGCTGCTCTCGCGCGACCTGAGCCGGGCGCGCAAATCCTTCATCAATGTACGTGAGCCCGGGGGGACGGCGCTGGGCGACCACATCCGCGAGCTGTTGCTGGGGTCCGGGCACGAGGACATGGACGCCTGGTCCGAGGCGCTGCTCTACGCCGCCGCCCGCGCCCAGCTGGTCAGGGAGATCATAGAGCCCGCCCTGGAAATGGGGAAGATCGTCGTCTGCGACCGCTACCTGGACTCATCGCTCGCCTACCAGGGTTTCGCCCGCGGCCTCGGCGCCGAACGGGTGCTGGAGCTGAACCAGTGGGCCACCGGCGGCCTGATGCCGGACCTGACGCTGTTGCTGATGCTGGACGTGGATGCCTCGCGCAGACGCCTGTCCCGGCGAGCCACCGGCGGCGACCGTATCGAGAACGAGCCCCTGGACTTCCACAAGAGGGTCGAGGACGGTTATCATAAGCTGATACAGATGTTCCCCGAGAGGATAGCCGTAATCGACGGCGGGCAGGCGGCGGACCAGGTCCACCAGCGCGTGGTGGCGATTATCAACGAGCGGTTCGGCTGGGAGCTCTAGAGGTTCGGACGGGAGCTTTAGCGGGGCAGCGACAGCGACCCGCCCGCGACCCCTTTCTCATACATGATCCGCGGGAGGAAACTTGGGCGCCGGACATTCCCTGTTCCATGATGTGATCGGACAGCAGCACGCGACCAGGCTGCTGGCGGCGGCCATCGACAAGGGCCGCACCAGCCATGCCTATCTTTTCCACGGCCCGGACGGCAGCGGCAGGATGGAGGCGGCGCTGGCTTTTGCGGCGGCGCTGGCCTGTGAGCGGCACGGCTGCGGCGAATGTGCTTCGTGCCGCAAGGCCGGGCGCGGCACCCATCCCGATATCAGCGTGGTGGCGCCGGTGGGCGCCTTCATCACCGTGGACCAGGTACGGGAGATAAACAGCTCCGTCTATCTCAGGCCCAGCGAGAGCCGGTCGCGCGTGTTCATCATCGCCGATGCGGGCGCCTTCAACTCCGAGAGCGCCAATGCCTTCCTCAAGACGCTGGAGGAGCCTCCTGAATATGCCTATTTCCTGCTGCTGGCCGCGGGGCGTGACCGCGTCCTGCCCACCATACTCTCGCGCTGCCAGACGGTGCGCTTCGGCCCGGTGCCGCCTGCCGACATCGAGCGGGTGCTGAGGGAGGAAGAGGGCATGTCGGAAACCATGGCGCAGACGTTCGCCCGCATCAGCGGCGGCGACCTGGCGCTGGCGCGGCGGTTATGTGGCGATGAGGACCTGGTCGGGAGGCGCAGGACATATATCGACATGGGGCGCCGGCTGGCCCGGGGCGAGGGGGAGGCGCGGGCGATGGTCGACGACCTGATGGAGGCCGCGGCGGCGGCAGGCGAAACGGCGGGCGCAGAGGGGGAGGCGCCGCCGGAGGGCTTCGAGGGCAAGGGCGGCAGGCAGCTCAAGCAGGACGCTCATCGCCGCGCCCGCGCGGCCCGGACAGCGGAGGTCGAGACGGCGCTGGACACCCTGAGCGCCTGGTTCCGGGACATGCTGGTGGTCGCCAGCGGCGCTCCCGAGGCTGTCATCAACAGGGACTACGAGCTGGAGCTGGAGCGCGAGGCGCATGAATCCCGGGCCGACGCCTACAGGCAGGCCGTGGGGGCGGTCAACGCCACCCGGGCCAAACTAGGCTATAATATCGACTTGGAGCTTGCCCTGATGGCGATGTTCCATCGATTGCAGGAGGTTTTATAGTTGCCGGAACTTGTCGAGATAGTGTTCCGGAGTGGCGGCAAAGTCTACTCCTTCGACCCCAATCAACTTCAACTGAAAGTCGGTGACGAGGTGATCGTCAGGACCTCCCGCGGCGTCGAGGCGGGCCGGGTGGTGGTGGCCAACCACGAGGTCCCGAAGGAAGAGATAACGACATCCCTGGAGAAAGTGATACGCAAGGTCACCGCCAGCGATCGCGAGTCCATCGCCCGCAACGCCAAGCTGGCGGCGAGGGCCGCACGGGTCTGCGAGGAGAAGGTTGAAGAGCTGGGCCTCGACATGAGCATCGTCGCCACCGAGGTCGTCTTCGACGGCAGCAAGATCATCATCTCCTTCTTCGCCGAGGAGCGCGTGGATTTCCGCAAGCTGGTGGAGATACTGGCGAAGAAGTTCCGCACCAGGATAGAGTTTCGCCAGATCGGCGTGCGGGACGAGGCGCGGCTGATCGGCGGCCACGGCCCCTGCGGGCGCAAGATCTGCTGCAGGACCTTCGCCGGTGACCAGCAGCCCGTGTCGATCAAGATGGCCAAGCAGCAGCAGCTTCCCCTGAACCCGATGAAGATCTCCGGGCTCTGCGGCAGGCTGATGTGCTGCCTCAAGTATGAATACGAGGCTTACGTCGATTTCAAGGAGAAGGCGCCCGGCAAGGGTACCGTCGTCAGGACCAGCCGCGGCGAGGGCAAGGTGGTCGACTTCCTGGTCCCCAAGGAGAAGATCGTCATCGATATCGGTGACGGGCGCCAGATCGAGGCGGGTCTGGACGAGCTCGAGACGGCAAAACCCTCCCGCGGCCGGCGCAGAAAGAAGCGCAAGCATGGATAAGCGGCCCATCGGCATGTTCGATTCGGGAGTCGGCGGCCTCACGGTGCTGCACGAGTGCCTGCTGGCGCATCCGAACGAGGACTTCATCTACCTGGGCGATACGGGCAGGTTCCCCTACGGGCCCCGGTCTATCGAAGAGATCCGCGGCTACGCCTGGCAGATCGCCTCGCACCTGATTTCACTGGACGTGAAGCTGATGGTGGTGGCCTGCAACTCTGCCACGGCCGCGGCGCTGCCCTGGCTGCAGGAGAGGCTGGACGCCTCCATCGTCGGCGCCGTGCATCCGGAGTCGGAGGCGGCGGTGCAGACGACGCGCAACCGCCGCGTGGGGGTGATGGCCACGGAGGCGACCATCGAGAGCGGCAGCTACCAGCGGGCCCTGCTGGAGCTGGATGCGGGGCTGGAGGTCATCGCGCAGCCGTGTCCCAATCTGGCTTCCCTGATCCAGGCCGGGGACGTCTCGTCGCCGGACATGGTGAAGACCGTCAAATCCTATACGGAGCCGCTGAAGCAGGCGGGTGTCGATACGGTGATCCTGGGGTGCACCCACTACCCGCTGGTGACGCCGATGCTGCAGCGCTCGCTGGGCAAGGATATCGTACTGATCAACTCGGCGCGGGAGACGGCGCGCGAGGTGGGGGAAGTGCTGGAGCGCAAGGGCATCGTCAACGACCCGGACCGCGAGGGGGAATATTCCTTCCTCTGTACGGGCGATGTGGACAGCTTCGTCAGCGTCGGCGCCCCCTTCCTGCAGATGCCCTTCGAGCAGGTGCAGCGGGTGGAAGTCGAGGAGCTGGAAAGGGCGGGGATCGCATGAGCATCAGGTTCGTAACGCGGGCGGCGATCATCGCGGCCATGTACGTGGTCCTGACCGTGAGTCCCGGCCTCAACGCCATAAGTTTTTACCAGGTGCAGTTCCGGATATCGGAGATGCTGATGCCGCTGGCGGCCTTTGAGCTGGCGGCGGTGCCGGGGCTGTGGCTGGGCTGCCTGGTCGCCAACGCCTACGGCAGCCCCTTCGGCATCCTCGACATCACTTTGGGCGCCGGCCTGACGCTGCTGGCGGCGGCGATCATGTACCGGATGGGGCCGCGCTGGGAGAGCCTGTCGGTGCCGGTGGTCGTCAACGCCTTCGGCGTCGCCCTCGTCCTCAGCCTGGCCGGCGGCCTCCCCTACTGGCCGTCGGTGCTCTGGGTGGGACTCGGTGAGGCGGCTGTGATGGCGCTGCTGGGGGCGCCCATGTTCGCCATGCTCAAGAGCCATCCGGCGATGCTGGGCGCCGGGGAGCGGCGGCCCCGGTGAGCGCCAGGCGCAATGATAACCGGCGTCCCGGGGAGCTGCGGCCGCTGAGGTTCACCCCCGGTTACATAGAATGGGCGGACGGCTCGGTGTTGATCGAAGCGGGAAAGACGCGGGTCATCTGCACCGCCACCATCCAGGACGGTGTACCGCCCTGGCTGCGGGGGCAGGGCATGGGCTGGGTGACGGCCGAGTACAGTATGCTGCCCGCCGCGACCCATAACCGCAAACCGCGGGAGGCGGTCCGTGGCAAACAGGGAGGGCGGACCGTGGAGATCCAGCGGCTGATCGGCAGGAGCCTGCGCAGCGTCGTGGACCTGCGGGGGCTGGGCGACCGCACCGTATGGGTTGACTGCGACGTCATCCAGGCGGACGGCGGCACGCGCTGCGCCTCCATTTCCGGGGCATTCGTGGCGCTCTACCTGGCGCTGGCGGGTCTGGTGGACAAGGATTTGATCAGGGAGATACCGATAGAAGACTCCCTGGCGGCCGTCAGCGTCGGCGTCGTCGGCGGTGAGGCGCACCTGGACCTGGATTACTCGGAGGACAGCGCGGCGGAGGTGGACATGAACGTGATCATGACGGGCCGGGGCGACCTGGTGGAGGTCCAGGCCACGGCGGAGAAGGTGGCCTTCTCCCGGGCGATGCTGGACGAGCTCATGGATCTGGCCACCACGGGCATCGAGCGCATCATCGAGGAGCAGCTCAGGGTGACCGCGGCGCGTTAGGGACGTTGGTTCACGAAGTTCAACAAATGGACACGGCCGGGGGTTGAGTTCGTGAACTTCGTGAACCAACGTCCCTCAAGGATTGTGCTGGCGAGTGGTAATCCCCACAAGGCGCGCGAGTTCGAGGCGCTGCTGAGAGGTATCAGCGTCGAGCCGCTGCCGCCGGGCTTCATCCTGCCGCCGGAGACCGGAAACACTTTCTTCGAGAACGCCCTGCTCAAAGCGCGTTCCGTGCACGAGCAGTTCGCGAGCATGTCTGACGTGGAGACACCCTGGGTGATGGCGGACGACTCCGGCATCGAGGTGGAGGCGCTGGACGGCCGCCCCGGCATCCATTCGGCACGCTATGCCGGCGAGGACGCCACTGACGTCGATAACGTGGAGAAGCTGCTGTGGGAGTTGAAAGGGGTCGAAGACCGCAGCGCACGCTTCGTATGCGTGATCGCCTGTATATCACCGGAAGGAGAGGAACTACGCGCAGACGGAGTCTTCCCGGGGGCCATCGCCCGCCGCACGCGCGGCTCCACGGGCTTCGGCTACGACCCGGTTTTCATCCCCGACGGTTTTTCGCTAACGGTTTCCGAACTAACTGCCGAAGAAAAAAACCGCATCAGCCACCGTGCCCGGGCAGCCCAGGGCCTGCTTACCCAGTTTGGCGGAGGCGACAGTCAGTAGCCGAGGCTTTCCAGAGGGGGGTTTGGCTTTTAGGGCGGGCATGAACTGCCTGAAGAGTAGTGGCCTGTTAAAGCAGGGCCGGGCTGCCCGGACCGGACGATTCCCGGCAACCGCCGACGCCCTCCGGGTTTGATTGCGGAGCGGCACCGGGTATCTAACTATCATGAAATGGTCCTTCAAGATCGGCCGCGCCTTCGGCATCGAGCTGCGCGTCCACATCACCTTCTTCCTCATAGTCGCCTGGGCTGCCTATGTCTGGGGCGTCAGTTACGGACACGGCACAGCCGGGGCGGTCTACGGGTCACTGCTGATACTGCTGCTATTCGTCTGCGTCGTCATCCACGAGCTCAGCCACTCGCGCATGGCCCAGCACTACGGCGCCGAGGTCAGGAGCATCACCCTGCTTCCCATCGGCGGCCTGGCCCTGCTCAAGGACATGCCCGAGGATCCGCGCAAGGAGATGTGGGTCTCGGTGGTCGGCCCGCTCAGTAATATCGTGATAGCCATACCGCTGGCCCTGCTGTTGCTGGCGACCCCCGGCAGGGCGGTTCCGGAATCGGCGGAAGGCTTCCTCGACCTGGTGACCGGCATCAGCCTGCGGGGAGCCGTCACCTACCTGTTCGTCATCAACATCATGCTGGCGCTCTTCAACCTGATCCCCGCATTCCCGCTGGACGGCGGCCGCGTCTTCCGGAGCATCCTGGCCCAGCACATGCCCTTTCCGAGGGCGACGCGCATGGCGGTGGTGACGGGCCAGCTGTTCGCCCTGTTCATGGCCCTCGCCGGCATCTGGCTGGGTGCCTGGATCTGGGTGCTGATCGCCATCTTCATCTACCTGGGCGCCGACGCGGAAGGTTCCCAGGCGGAGATGAAATCCAAGCTGTCGAAGCTGAAGGTGGCGGACGCGGTCACCGGCAGGATGAAGGTGCTGTCGCCGGAGCAGTCCCTGGGGGAAGTGGTCTCCTTCACGCTCCATTCCTACCAGGAGGATTTCCCGGTGGTGAACGAGGGGGCGCTGGTGGGGGTGCTGACGCGGGCCGACCTGATCAAGGGGTTGGGCCAGGGGGGAACGGAAACTACCGTGGGCGAGGCCATGGAAACGTCCTTCCCGGTGGTGTCACCGGATGCGCCCTTCTCGGAGGTCTACGACAAGATCAACCAGACCCGGGTCAAGGCGGTCCCCGTCGTCGACGAAGGCCGCCTTCTGGGTATGGTCACACTCGAGCACCTGAGCGAGGTGTTCATGCTCATCGACTCGAGCAGAAAGCCCCTTTTCCCGGGTTAGGCCTCGGCACTCTTCTCCTCGGAACCGGCTGCCTCGGCGGGCTTGCTCTCCCCCTCGATGGTCTCGGGCTCCGCCTGTTTCTTGCCGGCCTTAACCTCGATGTGCTTGACCGGCGCGGTGCCGGCGGCTCCGGCCACCGTGAGCTTGAGGATGCCGTCCTCATAGATCGCCTCGATATCCTTCTCCGTGACCTTGTCGGGAACGGGAAGGGTGCGCTCGAAGCGCCCAAAGGAGCTCTCGCGGCGGTAGTAGTCGCCCTCCTTGACCTCCTTCTCCTCACGGCGCTCACCGGAAATCACCAGCGTGTTCTCCACCAGCGAGATGTCGATATCCTCCTGCTTCATGCCGGGAAGCTCGAGGCGGATCACCAGGTCATCGCCTTTGGCATAAACGTCCATCGCCGGCAGCGAATCGAGCCCCGCCAGCGGCTCCTCGAACAGCGAAGCAAACGGCCTGCCGAACAGCCTGCTCATCTCCCGAGGCATGTCCCGAAGTTCCCTGAATGGTGTCCATCTTACCAGCGTCATCACTTTTCACCTCCTCTCAAACAGTAGGAGGCGTCAAACCCGAAGGCCCGCCGCCTCTGTCCGTCGATACCTTTTCCTTGCCTCCGACCGATGGTCCCGGCCGGGCCTTCCAGTATATTTTTTTCCATATCGCCGGGTTTTAAACATCACCGTTGAATAGCACACAAGTATGTTTTAGTATGATAAATCATACTTTTCAACGACAGGGGGACGGGAGCGGTGGCCAAGAGGAAGAAACAGGAGAAGGAGCTGGAAAACGAGTTCTTCGGCTCCGCCACCGTGGGTGAGCGGGGCCAGATAGTGATACCGGCGGAGGCGCGGCAGAAGCTGGACATCAAGCCCGGCGACAAGCTGCTGATCTTCTCCGGCATGCACGGCAAGCCGGCGCTGAGCGTGATGAAGGCCGAGCAGGTCAGCGAGTACGTCTCGCGGGCCATGGCCAAGCTGTCGCGCATCGAGAAGATGGCGCGGGAGGACGAGTGATGGCGCCGGACGCCCCGCCGGTCATCGATGTGGACGGCCTCACGCGCCGCTTCGGCCAGCTGACGGCCGTGGACGGCATCAGCTTCCAGGTGGGCAGGGGCGAGATTTTCGGCTTCCTCGGGCCCAACGGCGCCGGCAAGACCACCACCATCAACATGCTCTGCACGTTGCTTAAGCCTACTTCGGGCCGTGCGACGCTTGCAGGCCACGACATCGCCCGGGAGCAGAACGCCGTGCGCCAGTCCATCGGCATCGTCTTCCAGGACCCGACCCTGGACGAGCAGCTCACGGCCTGCGAGAACCTGGAGTTCCACGCCATGCTCTACAATGTGCCCAAGGCGGAGCGCCAGAGCCGCGCCCGGCGGGTGCTGGAGATGGTAGGGCTCACTTCGCGGCGGCACGACCGCGTCGAGACCTTCTCCGGGGGCATGCGCCGGCGCCTGGAGATCGCCCGCGGCCTGATGCATTACCCGTACGTGCTCTTCCTCGACGAGCCCACCCTGGGGCTGGACCCGCAGACCCGCAGCGCCATCTGGGAGCACGTGCACGAGCTGCGGCTGCAGTATGACATAACGGTCTTCCTGACAACCCACTACATGGACGAGGCGGAGAACTGCGACCGCATCGCCATCATCGACAAGGGGAAGATAGTGGCCCTGGATACGCCGGGCGCGCTCAAGCATGAGGTGGGCGGCGATATCATCACGCTGCGCTCCACGGAGGCGGCGCGGCTGCTGGAGGAGATAGTGGAGAAGTTCGGTCTGGAGGCAACGACGGCGACGGCGCCCGGCGACGGCGGCCCCGCCGGCGAGCGCCTGCACCTGGAGGTGCCCAGCGGCCGCACCTTCCTGCCGCGGCTGTTCCGGGAACTGGAGGGTGAGATACTGTCGGTGACAGTGCGGGAACCGACCCTGGACGACGTCTTCCTTCGCTTGACAGGTAGGCAGATACGTGAGGAAACGGTGGACAAGAAGGACGCCATGAAGACGCGCATCCGCCGCCGCCGGAGGATGGTGGGACATTGAAACGCTTCCGCGCCACCTACATCATCTGGCTACGGGACATGAAGCGCTACTTCCGCGACCGCAGCCGCATCATCGGCTCCCTTGGCAGCCCGATAATCTTCATCTTCATCCTCGGCGTCGGCCTGGGCTCGTCGCTCAGCTTCGGCGGCGACGCGTCCGGGCTCGACTACAAGGTCTTCATCTTCCCGGGGGTCCTGGGGATGACCGTGCTGTTCGCCGGCGTCTTCTCCGCCGTCTCCATCGTCTGGGACCGGGAGTTCGGCTTCCTCAAGGAGATGCTGGTGGCCCCGGTCTCCAGCTGGAGCATCGCCCTGGGAAAGGTACTGAGCGGCGCCACCATCGCCTCCTTCCAGGGGATCATCATCCTGATGCTGGCGCCGCTGGTGGGCATCGACCTCAGCCTCTGGATGCTGGTGCGGCTGCTGCCGCTGATGTTCCTGATCTCCTTCTCCATGACCGGCATGGGCATCCTCTTCGCCACCCGGCTCAAGAGCATGCAGGGTTTCCAGATGATCATGAACTTCATCATGATGCCGATGTTCTTCCTCTCGGGCGCCATGTTCCAGCTGTCGCGGGCGCCGGACTGGATGGACGCGCTGGCCAAGGCCAACCCGCTCACCTACGGCGTCGACGCCATGCGGGCGATCATGGTCACGGAGGTGGCATCCAGGTACAGCCTTTTCACGGACGTGGTGGTGGTCGTGGTGATGTCCGGCGTGATGATAACCATCGCCGTGGCCGCCTTCGGCAGGCAGGTATGAGCGGGCTTCCGGGGAGGAGGCGGGCGTGAGCCCCGGCGGGGAGGCCGACGTGGGCTCAGGGCTGCGGGGCCGCATCCTTTCCCATCCGCGGTACAACTGGTTCGTGCTGGCGGTAGTGGCCGGCGGCATGATGATGTCCATCCTCAACTCGTCCATCGTCAACATGGCCCTGCCGACCATCGCCGAGGATTTCGACGCCGCCTTCAACACCATCGCCTGGGTGGTGATCGTATTCACCGTCACCCAGGCGACGCTGATGCCCGTGTCCGGCCGCGCCGGAGATATCTACGGGCGCAAGCTGCTGTTTATCGCCGGCGTCACCATCTTCGCCGTCAACTCCCTGTTCTGCGCCCTCTCATGGAACCCGGCCAGCCTGATCGCCGGGAGGGGTCTGCAGGCCATCGGTACCAGCGCCATCTCCCCCATGTCCCTGGCCTTCGTTTTCAGCGCCTTCCCGGCAGGCGAGCGCGCCCGCGGCATCGGCATCATGGGGGGCATCAACGGCATCGCCCCGATGCTGGGGCTGCTGCTGGGCGGATTCCTGGTGGCCGGCCTGGGCTGGCGCAGCGTCTTTCTGGTGAGCCTGCCGCTGGCGGCGCTGATCATCCCGGCGGCGGCGCTGGTGCTGAAGGAGACGCCGCCGGCCCCCGGGGGCAGGGGCTTCGACATCCCGGGGGCGTTGCTGCTGGTCGGCGGGCTCTACGGCGGGTTGCTGGCGCTGAAACAGGGGGGCTCCTGGGGCTGGTTCAGCCCGGTGACGCTGGCATGTTTCACCGCTTTCGCGCTGTTGCTGGCGCTCTTCGTGCTCTGGGAGTCGCGGGCGCGGCGGCCGCTGCTGGACCTGGGGCTCTTCCGCTACCGCTCCCTGGTGGCGGCCAACTTCACGGGCTTCTTCTCCTCCGGCGCCATGTTCGGCGCCCTGTTCATGCTGCCGTTCTATTTCCAGTGGGTCAGGGGCATGTCGCCGTGGGAGTTCGGCTGGGCGATCGCGCCCCTGGCGCTGATGTTCTTCCTCTTCGCCCCCCAGGGGGGCAGGCTGACGCCGAGGCTGGGGGCACGCACGACCGCCATGACCGGGCTGGTGATCGCCGGCGCCGGCTACCTGTCCATGTCCCGGGTCTTCGACGTAGGCACGAGCCTGCTGCTGCTGATGGCCGCCACGTCATTGCTGGGCATCGGCCTGGCGCTGACCATGGCGCCGGTGACCACGGCCGCTATCCACGAGGCGCCGGAGGACAAGCGGGGCATCGCCTCCTCGCTACCGCAGATGATGCGCTTCATCGGCGCCTCCTTCGTGATCGCGCTGATGGGAACTTTCTTCAGCTGGCGGCTGGACAGCCACCTGCTGGACCGCGGCATCGACGCCGGCGGCATGGCGAC
>JAJRYJ010000038.1 GCA_024275795.1 Actinomycetes bacterium
AGCAGCGCCAGGACCTGGAGAAGAGCCTGGCGGAGCTCACAAGTCTCATCAGGGAGTTGACGGAGCGTATCGAATCCACCTTCAACGCCACTTTCGAGGCAGTACAGGAAAACTTCAGAGAGGTGGTGGCGACGCTGTTCCCGGGAGGAGAGGGGCGTCTGACCCTCGTCGAGCCCGAGGATGCGGCCGAGGCCGCGGGCGAAGACGCCGGTGAAACGGAGACGGAAGAAAGCGGCCTCAGCGAGGAAGAGGAGGAAGCGGAATCGCAGGGCGTCAGCACGGACCGCCGCGGCATCGAGATCTATGTGAAGCCGGCGCGAAAGGCGGTCAGGAACCTGTCACTGCTGTCCGGCGGCGAACGCTCGCTGGTGGCGATCGCCTTCCTGTTCTCCATCTTCCTGGCGCGTCCGGCCCCCTTCTACATCCTCGACGAGGTTGAGGCGGCGCTGGATGATTCCAACATCAGCCGCCTGTTGAACATGCTCAGGCGTTTCCAGGACCGCACCCAGTTCATTGTCATCACCCATCAGAAGCGCACCATGGAGGTCGCCGACGTGCTCTACGGCGTCAGCATGGGGGCGGACGGTACCTCAAAGGTGCTTTCCCGACGCATGGAGGCGCCCGAGGACGATGGGCAGTCGAAAGAAGCGGGCGAAGATGCCGGCGGCGCCCCTGTGGGGACCGGCGAGCCTGAGCCCGCCGCCATCGCGGGGTAGCCTGCAATGACCCGTTCATGGCATGAAGTATTCAAGGGCGTCGACGAACCCGCCGGGGCGGCGGAGGCGGCGGAGGACGCCGTCGGCGAGGAGAAGGAGAAGTCCGGAGGTTTCTTCAAACGTCTGAAGGCCGGTCTCGCCAAGAGCCGCAAGAACATGCAACAGCACATGTCCACGGTGATGTTCGACAAGCTGGACGCGGAGCTGTGGGAGCAGCTGGAGGAGACACTCATCTTTGCCGACTGCGGCGTCGACAGCACGGTTGCCATCGTCGATCGCATGGAGAAGGAGGCCCAGGAGGGCCTCATCCGCACCCGTGAGCAGTTCTACGAGCGCCTGGAGGCGGCGCTGGTGGACATCTTCGCCGCCGGCGATTACCGGATCGACGTGTCACACCATCCCTCGGTGATACTGGTTGTGGGAGTGAACGGCACCGGCAAGACCACCACCATCGGCAAGATCGCCTGGCATCTGAAGCGGGAGGGGATGAGCGTGGTGCTGGCCGCCGCCGACACCTTCCGCGCCGCCGCCATCGAGCAGCTGGGCGAATGGGGCGAACGCGTCGGCTGCCCGGTGATCAGGCAGGAACGGGGCAGTGATCCCGGGGCTGTCGTTTATGACGCCATCAGCGCCGCCCGTTCCCGCGACGCGGACGTGGTCATCGTCGACACGGCCGGGAGGCTGCATACGCAGGTGCCGCTGATGGAGGAGCTGAAGAAGATTCACCGCGTCATCGGCAAGCAGATCGAGGGTGCCCCCCATGAGACCCTGCTGTCGGTGGACGCCACCACCGGCCAGAACGGCCTCACCCAGGCGAGGCTCTTCAGCGAGGCCGTGGACGTCAGCGGTGTCGTGCTCACGAAGCTGGACGGCACCGCCAAGGGCGGCATCGCCGTGGCCATCTCGCACGAGCTGGACATCCCTATCAAGTTAATCGGTGTGGGCGAACAGCTGGAGGACCTGAGGCCCTTCGACGCCGGCGATTTCGCCCGCGCCCTCTTCGAGGACTGAGATGTACAAGATATTGCTGGTGGGCATCGGTGGCTTTTTCGGCTCCACCCTGCGTTACTGGCTGGGAGGCGTCGTCATGGAACGTACCGACGCCACATTCCCCCTGGGGACCATGGTGGTCAACCTCACCGGCAGCTTCCTCATCGGCATCTTCTTCGCCGTGGCGCTGGAGCGCTTCTCCATCGGCGAGGGCACGCGCATATTGCTGGCGGTGGGCTTCCTGGGCGCATATACCACCTTCTCAACGCTGATGCTCGAGTCCTATACTATGATGGAGGCGGGCGAGTTGCTGCTGGCCGGCCTCAACCTGGCGGGCAGCGTCATCCTCGGGTTCATGGCGTTCTACCTGGGCCTGGTACTTGGGAGGCTGATATGAAATTCGAAGGCAAGGGCAAGCTGGTACGCATCTTCATCGGCGAGTCGGACAAGTGCGGCAATCGTCCCCTGCACGAGGCGATCGTGCGCCTGGCGCGGCAGGAGGGACTGGCGGGGGCCACCGTGTTCCGCGGCATCGAGGGCTATGGCGCCAACAGCCGCCTGCATACCACGAAGATACTGAGGCTGTCAGAGGACCTGCCGGTGATGATCGAGATAGCTGACCAGGAGGACAAGATACAGCGCCTGTTGCCGCATCTGGACGACATGGTCACCGAGGGCCTGATAACCCTGGAGAATATCGAGATCATCAAGTACACCCACAGCGGCAAGTCCGACACCTGCTGACGGCGCCCCCTTTACCGCGGGCGAGGTTTCTATTTGCTGCGGATATCGGCTAGAATACACCTAGCTGAGGACAGTGAGTACGGTAGGGTTCGCAAGGTGGATAGTCGATGGCAGCTGTGAAACGGAATAGTCTCGGGGATACCCCGTGCCTGGAAGGGTTGCAAGGAGACGCTTTCAGGAGTCCGAGGAAATGCCTGCCGGCGCTCGCCGGCCGGGCGGCAATGCCTGCAACACCCATCTGCGAAACCGATCTGCTGCACTCTCCGGCACATTGAAGGGCGCGGCATGCGCAGACGGTTGATGGAGCAGGGAAATGTTTGATACTTTATCCGATAAATTACAGGATGTACTCGGCGACCTGAAGGGCCAGGGAAGCCTTACCGAGGACGACATCAACAAGGCCATGCGCGAGATCCGCCTGGCCCTGCTTGAGGCTGACGTCAACTTCAAGGTGGTCAAGCATTTCGTGGCTTCGGTGAAGGAGCGCTCGCTGGGCGCTGAAGTGATGGAGAGTCTCACTCCTGGCCAGCAGGTGGTGAAGATAGTCCACGAGGAGCTGTCGAAGCTGATGGGTGCGGCATCGACCAAGCTCAGCTTCTCGCCGCGACCGCCTACCGTGGTTTTGATGGTGGGGCTGCAGGGCTCCGGCAAGACGACGGCCTGCGCCAAGCTGGCGAAACACCTGATGAGCCAGGGAAAGAACCCGACGCTGATCGCCGCCGATATCTACCGGCCGGCGGCCATCGACCAGCTGCAGACCCTGGGTGAACAGATGAAGATACCCGTCTTCACCATCGACGGCGGTGACGACGCGGTGGAGATCGCCCGCAGGGGCGTGGAGGCAGCGGTCGAGTCCGGGCGCGACGTGGCCATCATCGATACCGCCGGCCGCCTGCATATCGACGAAGAACTGATGGCCGAGCTGGTGGATATCCGCGCCAGGGTCAAGCCCCATAACATCCTGCTGGTACTGGATTCCATGGCGGGCCAGGATGCGGTCAACGTGGCGGAGCAGTTCCAGGAGAAGGTCGACTTCGACGGGGTGATCCTCACCAAGCTCGACGGCGACGCCCGCGGCGGCGCCGCGCTGTCGGTGAAGGCGGTTACCGGCAAGCCGATAAAGTTCGCCTCCACGGGCGAGAAGCTCAACGCATTCGATTATTTCCATCCGGACCGCATGGCCAGCCGCATCCTCGGCATGGGCGACGTCCTGACGCTGATCGAGAAGGCCCAGGCCACGGTCGATGAGAAGAAGGCCAGGGAGCTGGAGGAGAAGATGCGCAAGGCGCAGTTCACCTTCGACGATTTCCTGGAACAGATGCAGAACATGCGCAAGATGGGGCCGCTGACGGGAATGCTGTCCATGATCCCGGGTATTCCGAAGCAGCTCAAGCAGACCCAGATCGACGAGCGCGAGCTTGACCGGGTGGAAGCGATAATCTGCTCCATGACGCGTGAGGAGCGTACCACCCCCGATATCATCAACGGCAGCCGCCGCAAGCGCATCGCCGCCGGCAGCGGCACCAACGTGCAGGCCGTAAACCAGTTGATCAACCGCTTCAAGCAGATGCAGAAGATGATGAAGCAGCTGAGCAGCGGCAAGAAGATGCAGAACATACCGCCGGACCTGCTGAAGGGCGGTTATTAAAAGTCAGACCCATGGAAAGGTGGTGATAAGATGTCAGTGAAGATCAGGCTTAGCCGGGTCGGGCGCAAGAAGACGCCCATCTACCGGATAGTAGTGGCCGATTCGCGTTCACCGCGGGACGGCAGGGTCATCGAGAATATCGGGCGTTACGACCCCCGCGAGGAGCCATCGCTCATCGAGATCGACGAGACCAAGGCGCGCGAATGGCTGGACAAGGGGGCGCAGCCCAGTGAGACCGTCGCCAAGCTGCTGGCGGTCAAGGGGATTTCCTGAAGCTGCAACTCAACTGTGGAAACGGAGGTAGCAAGTGAGGGATTTACTGGAATACCTGGCGAAGTCTCTGGTAGACCATCCCGAGGACGTACAGGTGAACGAGACGGAGACGGACACGACCGTGGTGCTGGAACTGACCGTGGCCAAGGATGACATCGGCAAGGTCATCGGCAAGCAGGGCCGCATCGCCCGTGCGCTCAGGACCATCGTCAAGGCCAGCGCCGTCAAGAACGGCAAGCGGGCCATAGTGGAGATCGTCGACTGACCGGCGGTCCCCCGGTTCCCGACTGGATCCTGGTTGGCAAGACGGGCCGTCCCCACGGCACCGGAGGAGAGCTGCTGGTCACTCCGATGACGGACAGGCGGGAGCGGTTCGCGGCAGGGTCCGAGCTTTACCTTTCACGCCGCGGCGGAGGCGACAGGCTGCAGGTCAGGATCGTCTCATCCAGGGACGTCGCCAAGGGCCTGCTGGTCGGTTTCGCGGGCTACGACACCCGCGAACTCGCCGGTAAACTGGCGGGAGCCGAGCTGTTCATACCCGGGGAACAGCTTGCCGAGGCGGACCCGGGGGCCTATTACGGCTTCCAGCTGGTGGGCTGCCGCGTGTTCGAGGCGGGCGACGAGAGAGGACGCGTCATCAGCCTGGAAAATCCCGGCACCGGCGCCAACGACTACCTGGTGGTGGTTCCGGCCGGCGGCGGCAGCGAGCTCTGCGTCCCTTTCATCAGGGACGCCATCCTCTCCATAGACCTGGAGGGACGGCGGATCGACATCAGGGAGGGTTTCCTCGGATAACAACCGCCATGCGCATCGATATCTTCACACTTTTTCCGCAGTGGTTCGGCTGGTTCTTCGAACAGCGCCACATCACCAACGCCATGCAATCGGGGGAGCTGACGGTGCGGCTGCTCAACTACCGCGACCATACCCCGCTCAGGCACAACCAGGTGGATGATACGCCCTGCGGCGGCGGCGCCGGCATGGTACTGCGGGTGGATGCCGTCTGTGCGGCCCTGGAGGCTGTCTATGATGCGCCCTGCGACCGCGTGCGCAACCGGCGGCCGGTCTACCTGCTTTCCCCGCGGGGACGGCGCCTGGACAGCGGTGTACTGGACGAGCTGGGCGACGGTGACGGTTTTACGTTGCTGTGCGGCCGTTACGAGGGTTTCGACGAGCGAATCAGTGAGCACATGGCCAGCGGCGAGCTTTCCATAGGCGACTACGTCGTCAGCGGCGGCGAACTGCCGGCCATGGTGGTCGTGGACGCCCTGGCGCGGCGCCTGCCGGGAGCACTGGGCAGCGACGAGAGCGCCCTGTATGAATCCTTTTCCGATGAGCTCGGGGGCGAACTGGAATATCCTCAATACACGAAGCCTGCGGAGTTCCGCGGCTGGCGGGTACCGGACGTGCTGTTATCGGGGAACCATGCCGAGATCGAGGCCTGGAGGAAGAGGCACACAGGCGCCCCCGGGGAGGCCGGGGACTGACGTTTTTCCCTGTTTTTTCCCTGTAATTCCCCGTGGAATTGCATTTCGGCCCAATAACCTCTAAAATCTCGGACTTGGCACTCCTTTTGAGGTGAAACCATGAATCAGACCATAGAAACACTAGAAGCGCAGCAGCTCAGGAAGGGAATCCCCCAGTTCAAGGCGGGAGATTCCGTGAACGTGCATTTTCAGGTCATCGAGGGCTCCCGCAGCCGTATCCAGATGTTCCAGGGGACGGTGATCAAGCGTCAGGGCGAGGGGGCACGCGAGACCTTCACCGTGCGCAAGCATTCCTTCGGCGTCGGCGTCGAGCGGACGTTTCCGCTGCATTCTCCCAAGATCAGCAAGATCGAGGTCACCAGCGTCGGTGACGTCAGACGCGCCAAGCTCTATTACCTGCGATCCAAGGTAGGTAAAAAAGCCAAGGTACGGGAAAAGCAGCAGTAAGCTGCGCCGCAGCCGCCTGATGGGCGAGAACCAGTCAAACCATCCCTTCTCTTCCATGCCTGAAGGAGAGCCGGTAGGCCTGCCTCCCGATTACTCGACAAGGGCCCCGTCCGCCGACAAGCAGAAAAAGAGCGCCAGGGAACCCAAGAGTTCTGTTCAATCAACGCTCGAATTCATCGGCATCATCATCGCGGCCATCGTGCTGGCCTACCTGCTGCAGGCGTTCCTCATCAAGCCGTTCAAGATCCCCTCGAGCTCCATGGAGCAAACGCTGGTTCCCGGAGACAGGGTGCTGGTAAACCGCCTTTCCTATAAATTCGGCTCCCCCCAGAGGGGGGACGTGATCGTCTTCCGTTCTCCCGATGACCCATCCGTCGATTTCATCAAGCGGGTGATCGCTGTAGAGGGCGACCTGATCGAGGTCAGACAGGGCCAGGTGATACTCAACGGCGAACCGCAGGTGGAGGACTACGTGCAGGTCCCGGACGTGAGCAACTTCCGGCAGCAGCTGGTGCCGGCGGGCCATGTATTCGTCATGGGGGACAACCGGCCCGACAGCCAGGACAGCAGGCGCTGGAAACAGCCGTGGCTGCCGGTCGACAATATCATCGGCAGGGCCTTCATGATCTATTGGCCCTTCTCACGCATCAGTAGCCTGGGCGGACAGGAACATGGCCGCCAGCAGCAGTCCGGCAGATCTGTTCAGCTACGATGCAGAACTCTGCGCGGGCGGCGAGCTGGCCGGTGCCGATGAGGCGGGCCGCGGCTGCCTTGCGGGGCCGATAGTGGCCGCCGCAGTGGTTTTCAATTACTCACAGGGCGAAGACGGACGTTTTCAGCACCTGCGGGAGCGACTGGACGATTCCAAGCGCCTGACCGCTGCCATGCGCGAGCAGCTCTTCCCGGCGATTATCGGCGCCGCATCGCGCTTTGCCATCGTGGTGGCGTCCAATCACACCATTGACGAGCGCGGACTGCACCGGACCAACCTGAGGGTTCTCGAGGAAAGCCTGATGCGATTGTCACCCTGTCCCGGAACAGTCCTGGTGGACGGCTACCGCCTGGCGAAATCGGCGCCGGCCCACCACCCACTCAAGCACGGCGATTCCACCAGCGCCTGCGTGGCCGCCGCCTCGGTGCTGGCCAAGGTGTCACGCGACCGCATCATGCGCACGCTGGACGCCCGTTACCCCCAGTACGGCTTCGCCGGCCACAAGGGTTACGCCACGGAGGAGCATCGCGCCGCCATCGCCAGACACGGCTTCTGCGAGCTGCATCGGCGCTCATTCAGCACCGGACCGCTGCCGGAGGTAACATGACCTTATCGGAGGGAGCCGGCGTAACGGTGGCTGATGGCATGGCCGTCTGGGTGGCCGAAGGAACGGGGGTCGGGCAGGCCGCTGGAACGGCGGTGGCCGACGCTCCGCGCTCCGGGTACGGGAGCGACGCCGGGAGCGGGGATTCCAGACGCGCCACGGGAAGCCGTGGCGAGCAGCTTGCCCGCGAACACCTGCGGCAGGCAGGCTATGAGATACTTGAGACGAACTTCCGCAGCCGTTACGGCGAGCTGGACGTTATCGCCCGCCGCGACCATGTCGTCGTCTTCGTTGAGGTGAAGGCGCGGCTCAACCGCGGTTACGGTGAACCCTTCGAGGCCGTGACGCCGCGGAAACAGCGGCGCATCCGCCGCATGGCCCTGGCATGGCTGATGCAGCGGCGCAATCACCCGGCCTACGGAGACTGCGACTACCGATTCGACGTCATCTCGATGCTGCTGGACGGCGACGGACAGGCGCGCTCGCTGCTGCATTTCGAGGACGCCTTCCGCTGAGCTGCGGCCGGGCGCCACGGCTCCCGGCAAATCAGGGGACCGGCACAGGAAAAACAGGGTTTAACCCCATGTGTGCCGGAATCAAAAGCGGGTATCATTCAGGTACAGCTTCCGAGGGAGGTGAACCTGCATGGTAGCTACGATCATCATAGCGTTGATCATCGTAGCGGTGCTGCAGTTGCTGGTCTGGGGTGATTTCTTCAGCAACGGCCACAAGATCCGTTGAGGACCGGGAAGACCCGTTGCGAAGGGAAGACCCGTTGAGCTTCGGCTGATTCCGGGTCTGTACGGGGGATTCGGCCCGGATCCGGGATTTCCAGCCAGGATCTGACCGCAAGGGCACGCAGAGCGTGTTGGGGAGAAGTTCCCCAATGCGAGGGATTTCTGGTATCCTGAGCCTCCCACCCACCGCAGTGCCCCGCTGCATCTTCCGCTCCGCAAGGAGTGATGCCGGATGCTAGCGAGGATGCAGAGCCATGCCGTCCTCGGCATGGAAGCCAGTACCATCGAAGTCGAGACCGACCTGGGCAGGGGGCTGCCAGCGTTCAGTATCGTCGGCCTGCCGGATACGGCCGTGCGCGAGTCGCGCGAGCGCGTACGAGCTGGAATCACCAACTCCGGGTTCGAGTTTCCCTTACGGAGAATCACGGTCAACCTGGCCCCGGCCCATATCCGCAAGGAGGGGCCGGCTTTCGACCTGCCCATAGCCTTGTCGCTGCTGGCCGCCTCCGGCCAGGTGCCCGCGGCGAAGGTCAGCTGCTACAGCTCCGCCGGGGAACTGTCCCTGGACGGCAGCGTAAGGCGCATCAAGGGAGCCCTGTCCATCGCCGAGGGTACCAGGCTTGCCGGCAGCAGCGGGCTGCTGCTGCCCCAGGCAAACGCCAGCGAGGCGGCCCTGGTCGACGGCATCGAGGTCATCGGCGTCGAATCCCTGGCGCAGGCGGTGGATTTCCTGCGTGGCGACATCGAAATCACCGGCGCCGGCGTGGATGCCGCAGCGCTGCTGGCTTCCGGCGGCAACGGCGCTCCGGACATGGCCGATATCAAGGGACAGGAGCACGCAAGGCGGGCGCTGGAAGTCTGCGCCGCCGGCGGGCACAACCTGCTGATGGTGGGGCCGCCCGGTTCCGGTAAGACCATGCTGGCGCGGCGGCTGCCCTCCATATTGCCGCCCCTGGCTTTTGCGGAAGCCGTACAGGTCACACGCATCCACAGCGTCGCCGGCATGCTGAAGCCTGGACAGCCGCTGGTAACAAGCCGCCCCTTCCGCTCTCCGCACCATAGCGTTTCCCAGACGGGACTTGCAGGCGGTGGCGCAACCCCCCGGCCGGGAGAGGCAAGCCTCTCACACCTTGGGGTGCTCTTCCTCGACGAACTGCCCGAGTTCTCAAGGTCGGCGCTTGAGAGCTTAAGGCAACCCCTGGAGGATGGGACCGTCACTATATCGCGGGTACTGCATTCTGCGACCTTCCCCGCGCGCTTCATGCTGGTGGCGGCCATGAACCCCTGTCCCTGCGGACATTTGGGCGACCGCAGGAAGCGTTGCGCCTGCCCTCCGGGGCGGCTGGCTTCCTACCGCAGTCGCGTCAGCGGACCGCTGCTGGACCGCATCGATGTGGCTGTCGAGGTTCCCGCCCTCGGGCGTTCGGAGCTGCTCGAGCAGCCACGCGGCGAGGTCTCGGCGATGATCGCGTCCAGGGTGGCGGAAGCACGCAGGCGGCAGCTGCAGCGCTTCGGCAGGGATGAGGGCCGCCGTCATGATGGAGCGGACCGCCCTGGCGAGGGGGAGACGGTCTTCGACAATGCAATGATGTCACCGGCGCAGACGGAGCGTCATTGCCGGCTCGATGGAGCTTCGAAAAAGCTGCTGGGGGAGGCGATAGAGCGGCTCTCCCTGAGCGCCCGGGCGCACCAGCGCATCCTCAGGGTGGCGCGCACCATCGCCGACCTGGAGGGAAGTGTCAGTGTGGAGTCCGCGCATCTGGCGGAGGCCATAAGCTACCGCTCCGTAGACCGTGCCTCATGGGAGGGGGCCTGAGATGGGCATGGGCGGCATGACCGGCGGCCGGCCGGGCCCGGCGCCCGCGTTGAAAGAAGAGGATTCCCCGCGAAACCGGGCGGCGGCGCTCTCGCTCGCCTTTTTTCTCGACACGGTGGGCAGGCCGGTGCGCCTGCCGCCACCGGAGATATCGCCTGTACGCATCTGGGATGCATCCAGCATACAGACGGCGCTGCTCCTGGGGTTGAGGCCCCGTGAGGTGAGGATGCTCCCCGGTTTCCGCAGCGATTTCTCGGTGGAACGCGCCGAGGCGGACCTCTCTTCCAGGGGGATAGCCTTTGTCGCCCGGGGGGAAAAGGACTACCCGCAGATGCTTGCACGCATCTTCGACCCGCCGGTGGGAATCTTCGTATACAGGAAATCGCGGGAGACCGGCGGCCTGGAGGAGATTTTCGGGCGCCCTCGAATTGCCATTGTGGGCGCAAGGGCCGCGTCCCGTTATGGCATCGAGGCGGCGGGGATGCTGGCGGCCGCCCTGTCCGAGTCCGGCGTCTGCGTGGTAAGCGGCATGGCGCTGGGTATCGACGCTGCCGCACATCGTGGCTCCCTGGAGGGGGCGGGAGGCAGCATCGCGGTCCTGGGAGGCGGCGTGGACGTGGTCTATCCGTCTGCCAACAGGGCTCTTCACGGGAGGCTGGCCGGCGCCGGAGCGATAATCTCGGAATACCCGCCCGGCTCCAGGCCCAGGCCCTGGCGCTTTCCCGCCAGGAACCGGATCATCGCCGGCATCTCGCGCGGCGTTGTGGTGGTCGAAGGCAGGGAGGGCAGCGGCTCGCTGATAACGGCGGATTTCTGCCTGGAACAGGGGGGAGATGTTTTCGCGGTGCCGGGCAGCATCTTCTCGCCCCTGTCGGACGGGCCCCTGCGGCTGATCCGCGAGGGCGCGGCGGCCGTGTCGCATGCCGGGCAGGTACTGGAGTCCCTGGGGCTGGAAAGCGCAAACAAGGCTCCGGCCGCCGAGGAGGGCGGCGCTTCCCGGTTGTCGGGGGAGGAAGAGGCGCTCTGCAGGGCCATGGACGGCACTCCCAGAGCCGTTGACACGCTGGCAGCGCGCGCCGGTATCGGCAGCAGCCGCGCGGCGGCGGCCCTGGTAGCCATGGAACTCAAGGGTCTGGTGCGGTTCGAGCCGGGCAGGGGTTACAGCCGTTAGCAGGCGTCGCGGGGAATCGTCTCTGCCCCGGATTACAAGGGAAGAACGGTATTCCCGTCGAAATTATCACAACATCGGCAGGAGAGGGATAAATGGAAGCAGCATACCAGCCGGGAGAGGCCCGGGAAGAGGATCTGGTCATACTGGAGAGCTACCTGGAGTCCATCAGGCAGGGCGGCGGCTCGGAGAAGACGATTATAGCCTACCGCCGCGACTGCAGGCATTTCCTGCGCTACGTGGCGCGCGAGGGGCTGGAATTCCCCGAAGGTATCGACTATCGCTGCCTGCGCCGTTACTCGGCGCATCTTTCCGGGTTCAACTACAAGAAATCCAGTATCAGCCGCAAGCTGTCATCGGTACGCGGTCTGTTTCGTTTCTGCCGGTTTGAGGGCCTGATCGAGACCAGCCCGGCGGATTCGCTGTCCTCGCCCAAGCAGCCGTGCAAGCTGCCCGTTGTCCTGCGTCCGGCGGAAGTCGAGGCCTTTCTCGACGCCATCGACACGGGCCAGCCGCTGGGGCTGCGCGACCGGGCCATTTTCGAGCTGCTCTATGGTTGCGGCCTCCGCAGCGAGGAGCTGGTGAATCTGGAGCTGGACAGCCTCGACCTGGACAACGAGGAGCTCCGCGTCAAGGGCAAGGGAGGCAGGGACAGAACAGTGCCTGTGGGGGAAATCGCACTTTTTTCGGTTAGGGAATACCTGCAAAAGGGTAGACCAGAGTTGATACCCGAAGGTAAAAAAGGTGATAACATACGCAACAGGGGGGCGCTCTTCCTGTCTGCGAGGGGCAAGCCCCTGGGGACGTCTGACATCAGGCGGCGCACAACCAAGTATGTGCGGAAAGCTTCGGTGAACTCGAACACGTCATCGCATGTGTTCAGACATTGTTTCGCTACCCACCTGCTGGAGGGCGGTGCCGACCTGCGGGCTGTCCAGGAACTGCTGGGGCACGCGGCGCTGTCGACGACCCAGAGGTATACGCAGGTCAGCGGCGCGCACCTGCGCAAGGTTTACGAGCGCTCACATCCGCGGGCTCGATAGGCGAACGGAATACGGGCTCCGACGCGACGGGTAGCGCGGCAACGGGTTCAGGAAGCAACGATCCTGAGAGGGATATGCCGGAAGAGAACAAGGAAATCAATGAGCTATGGAAACGCTACAAGGCGGACGGCGATGTCAGGGCGCGCGACAGGCTGATCCTCAACTATGCGCCCCTGGTCAAATACGTGGCCGGCCGCATGGGTACGAACTTTCCTTCCCACGTAGACGAATCCGACCTTATCAGTTACGGTCTGCTTGGCCTCATCGGCGCACTGGAACGTTTCGACCCTTCGCGCAACATCAAGTTCGAGACCTACGCGATCGCCCGTATCAAGGGTTCCATCCTCGATGAGCTGAGGTCGCTGGACTGGGTGCCCCGCTCCGTGCGCAGCATCGCCAGGCAGATAGAGAAGAGCAGCGCCTCGCTCGAGAACAAGCTGCACCGGGCGCCCACTGACGAGGAGATAGCCAAGGACCTGAAGATCTCCAACGAGGAGTTCCAGAACGCCCTCACCCGTATCAGCAGCACCACCATCGTCGCCCTGGAGGAGCTCTGGACCATCTCCAGCACCGGCACCGAATCGGTGGCGCTCATCGATACCATCGAGGACAAGCAGAGCAAGGACCCGGCGTCGGTGGTGGACGTTACCGAAGTCAAGGAACGCCTGGCCCATGCCATATCGAACCTGCCTGAACGGGAGAAGATAGTGATAGCCCTCTATTATTACGAGGGACTGACGCTCAGGGAGATCGGCGAGGTGCTCGATGTCACCGAGTCCCGGGTGTCACAGCTGCACACCAAGGCGATACTGCGGCTCAAGGGCCGCCTCAAGGATCAGGTCTCCCCGGCGCAGATGGGCAGCTGAGCCGTCTCAAGCAGCTCAGAGGCTTTCCCCGGTCAGTCCAGCGCCGAAAGGTCGGCTCTGTCGCCCGGCTCTATCCCGTTCTCCGTGAAGTATCCCCAGTTGACCTCGATAGCATAGTTGTATGGCCTGCCGGGGGAATGGGACACCAGGGTCTGCGGTTCCATGTTCTGGATATCGATGATTGTGCCGTCGGCGGCGATGAAGGCGATGGAGAGGGGTATCAGCGTATCTTTCATCCAGAAGCCGCCCTGGGTCGGATGTTCCCAGACGAAGATCATGCCGCTGTCCGCCGCCAGTTCGCTTCTGTGCATGAGGCCGCGGGAGCGCTCAGCCTCGGTGCGGGCTACTTCCACATCGAGGTCTACCTCGCCGTCGGCGGTCTGGAAGATGACCACGGTCTCCTTGCCGCTGACGCTGTCCCGGGTGGAATCATCACAGCCCGTAGCGACCATGACAAGAACAGCCGCCAGCATCAACACGAAAAGCGCCGCGGTGGTTTTTGCGGACAGTATAAAAGGCCGCGTATCCGTCGCGGCCTCTCTGGAGGGTCTATCTATGTTCATGAATGTTCACACGGGGTAACCGTTCCGAAAGGGAACCCGACCCCCGTGGCGCAAAGTCTTGCTCAGGCCAGTCAGTTTTCTGAACTTTTACTCTCCTCGTCGCTCTGTCCGCAAGTACCTCTGATACCGCAGTAGGCGAGGACTGCCACTACAGGGGCCAAAACCAGGATAAAGAATAGGAAGATTATGGCTTCTACTGGCACTGAGTTTCACCTCCTGTTTTCCATTAGGCATGGTGGATGCCGCACTCAAAGTATACCACTAGCGACATATGCTTCAAACAATTCTACAAGTTATATCGGATTCCTCCGGATATTTCCAAACGCATCCGCATATTCATGAACCATTATAGGTTAAAAAGAGGTATCTGACAAAAATAACTAAACAAATGGTATTGACCGGGTATTGACAGAGTTTGTAATTAAATTATACAATCCAAACCGGTACCTGAGCCATTACCGGGGGGCACCTTCAGGGATTAGCGAAAATACCTGCTAAATTCGTTATTAAGGCGAGGCATGAAGGGAAGATCAATCCTGGCGACGGCACTACTGGTGCTGTTCATAGCGATTATAGGATTGACGGCTTGGGGGGTAAGCTACACAAATAAGCCGGATTTCTGTAACAGCTGTCACATAATCGAGCCATTCGTGGATAAATGGGAAACCTCATCCATGGGTCAGGCCGGCGTAACCTGTGTAAAGTGTCATTTCGAGCCCGGAATCATCGGCTACGGCCGCGGCAAGGTCTATTCGATGATGAAGCTGATCGAGTACGGCACGGGACAGCAGGATGTCAAACCCCAATCGGCAGAACTGCTCACCAACTCCGCCTGTCTCCAGGAGGGCTGTCACCAGGGCGTGGCTGACTCGGAGCATGAAGCATACCTTGACCCCCTCGATTTCCCGGTCGTTGATACGACAAACGCGGCGAACGTTGTCTATTTTCCCCATGATTTCCATGTGAACGAAGCCCAGAAGAAGTGCGCCGAATGTCACTCGGGCGTCGTCCACGGGGCGGAATTGACCGGCGGTAAGGCGCAGGCGAAGACGGACCCGGAATATTGCTCCACCTGCCATGACGGCCAGACCGCACCCCAGCTCTTCGGGGAGATAGAACTCTCCGGGCGCGAACATCCCGGAATCCCCAAGCTCGATACGGGCATCTGGAAGAACATTCACTGGCGTTTCGCCAAGGGGCCGGGCGAGTACGAAGGCCAGCAGTACGACCAGATAGAGAAGGACACCTGCCTGGTTTGCCATGACGAGCCCGCCGAGGCCAAGGGCTGCAACCGTTGCCACTTCATCAGGCCTCCGGAGTTCAGTCCCACCACCGAGACCCAGGAGGCGAGCGCTGCCCCCCTGGCCATGTTCGGCATGGTGATCGGCGTATTCCTGCTGACGCTGGTGCCCTATCCCAAGGCGAAGCGCTTCATCTTCGAGGGCTGGCTCGCCGTGGTGCTGTCTGTGGCAGTGCTGGCCACTGACGTCTATGCTGTCTACAAGGTATTCGAGGTGGTGGGCAGCACCACCGAGGGCAGCCGCGAAATAGAGCCGGTGACGCTGTGGATCTCGTACCTGTTGCTCAGCGCCAGCCTGCTGATATTCCTGTTCCACCAGGGAGTACTCAAGCCACGACGGAGGAAATTGAGGAGAGATGGGCGAGACTGAAGAAAAAAAAGATAAAGCGGTTCCGGAACCGGAAAAGCCGGCCGCAGAAGATGATTACGACAGCCCGGGCGCTGTTACCCGGCGCCGATTCCTGACCGTGACTTTCGCCGGGGCCACAGCCATAGGCCTGGGCGCCCTGGTGGCGCCGCTGGCCCGCTACGCGTACCCGATACTGAAGCCTGAGGTGTTCGAAAAGCTGCAGGTAGCTACCATCAGCAGCCTGACGCCGCTGGGCCCTGGAGTCAATTTCGAATACCAGGAGATACCGGCCCAGCTGATAATGCTGGAGGACGGGACGCCGGCCGCCTATTCGCTCATCTGTCCGCACCTGGGGTGCATCGTCAAGTGGGTCCCCAAGGACAGCCTCTTCGAGTGCCCCTGCCACGCGGCGAAGTTCACACCGGACGGAGCGGTCGCAGCCGGGCCGCCTCCGCGTCCACTGACCAAACTCACGACCAAAGTCGATGGCGACGCCGTCTATGTCGAGGGCGTCGAGCCGGAGGAGGGATAAGATGTCGTCAGGCGAGGGTAATATCTTCCGGCGGGCCTGGAACGGCTTTGTAGATTTCTTCGACGAACGTTTTGACATGCGGCGCGTGCTCAGGGAGTTCGCGGACCACGAGGTGCCCGCCCACGTGAACTGGCTTTACTGTTTCGGCGGCATCACGCTGCTGTGCCTTATAGTGCAGGTCCTGACCGGCATCCTGCTCGCCTTCTACTATGAGCCGACTATCGACACCGCCTATGACAGCATCCTCAATATCATGGACAACGTCCCCTTCGGCGTGTTTCTCAGGAGCCTGCATGCATGGACCGCCAACATCATGATCCTGATGGTGATATTGCACATGCTGAGGGTGTTCTTCCACGCGGCTTACCGGCCGCCGCGGGAGCTCAACTGGATGACCGGCGTCATCCTCTTCTTCATCACCATCACTTTCGGTTTCTCCGGATACCTGCTGCCCATGAATCAGCTTTCCTTCTGGGCCACCAAGGTCGGCAGCGAGATCGCCCTGGAGATGCCGCTGATCGGGACGCAGATTCACGCCTTCCTGCTGGGCGGGGAGAAGATCAGCGATGCCACGCTGACGCGTTTCTATGCGATCCATGTGGTGATACTGCCGGTAACGATCACGATCCTTTTGGGGCTGCATTTCCTGATGGTACGCAAGCAGGGAATCGCCGATCCGCTATAGCCTGAGAAACGGGAGACGGGAATGAGCGCAGACAAGAACACAGCCGAAAAGCTTCAGGAAGACCCGCGGGCGGTGCCGTTCTTCCCCGATCATTTCCTCAAGGAAGTGGCGGTGATGGCGCTGGTACTGGGAATCGTCACCTTCCTGGCGACCCTGATGCCCATGCCTGTCGGTGAGCCCGCCGACCCGCTGGCGACACCAGCCGGCATCAAGCCCGAGTGGTATTTCCTGACGGTCTTCCAGATACTGAAATATGTGCCCAAAGCTCTGGGCATCATCTGGACGTTCCTCATTTTCCCGCCGTTCATGATGCTGTTCCCGCTGTTTTACAATTCGGTTATCTGCAAATGGCGTTATGGCAGGCTGACGCTGCATACGATCGGCGCCCTGGGCATCATCACCGCCATCTTTTTCACCATGCTGGCCTACCTGGGGTTCGAGTAGGCGCGGCCCGGTTTCACCGCCGCCGCATCGGGATAAACTAGGGATAACAACACTGAAAAAGGAGCAAACATGGAAGAGATGAAAACCATAGAAGCCTTCACGGTCGTCGGTTTTGGTCTCTTTGTGATGGTCTTTACTATCGGTGAACTGATAGTGACATGGCGTCGCGAGCTCAGGAAGAACCGCTGCGATATCTGCTGAGCCTGATCGACGATGCGGGGGCAACGTCCTGTCTCCTTGAAATAGGGCAAGTGAGGGTAGTTGCGCGGCGCGGGCTGTTGAGAGGAGTAGATGATGGCTGCGAAGGAATCCGCAACCACAGGAGATAAGGGCAGAAAACAGATAAACCCGGAGCTGTTCTGGCTCGGCGCCATCATCCTCCTGGCAATCGCCATGCGCACCATCGCCGCGCTCAGCCGCGAGATGGTGCTGATGGACGAAAGCACTTACGCGCGCATGGCTGAGAACCTGCTGCTGGGCCGGGCGCCCTGGGATATCACTGAGACATCGGCCACCAGCTATTCCATACTCTATCCGTTCATCACTTCCGCATTCGCCGTGGTCACCCGCAACGCTGTCAGCGCGGGCTATGCGGTCTCCGTGCTCTTCAGCTCGTTGATGATCCTGCCCACTTACATGTTCGGCAAGGTGATGTGGAACAAGCGCGTCGCCACCGCCGCGGCGTCCGTCGTGGCGGTGCTGCCGGTGCTGGTGGCGGCGGGGAGTAGCATCGACCCTCACAACGTCTTCGCCTTCTGGCTGCTGAGCGGCGTCTTCTTCGGCTACCGCATGCAGTTCACCAAGCGCTGCATGTGCGGCATGCTGGCAGGGACCTGCCTGGGCCTGGCCTACCTGACGGACCCCTCGGCCCTGTTCTACGTGGCGGTGCTGCTGGTGATGCTGGTGATCATCGGTATCCGGCAGGAGGTGGCCAGCTACGCCAACAAGGCGGCGGCCCAGTTCGTGGTGACGTTCCTGGTCTTCGCCGTGGGCGGCATCGCCTGGATGAGCTACCAGGAGGGCGACCTCACCATCCTCTACCGGCCGGTGGACCAGGTCTACGCGACGGTCAATGGCCTGCCGCCGGGCAGCATCGATTATGAAAAGGACGTCTATGGGCTCGACAGCTCCGGCGAGGTGCGCATCATTTCCCTGCGGGAGGGAAAAGGCTTCTTCGGCAGCCTGGTCGAAGACCCGGGGGCCATGCTCTGGAGCGCCGCCCGCAGCGCCTACAACGATTATTTCCGGGGGGCGCACTCCCTGATACCGGTCTGGCTGCTGCCGCTGATCGGCATGGGCATGTTCAAGATCGTCTGGACGCGCCGTGAGGCGCTCAAGTACGGTTATTTCGCCATCGTGCTGACGCCGCTGCTGGTGTTGCCCGCCATGTGGGACGACACCAGCTACATCCTGCCCTACATGGGCATCGCCGCCCTGCTGATCGCCCGGGGATGGCTCAACCTGGAGGAATGGGGGACGGGTACGGTGGCCGAGATCGGGGGCGTACGCGAGCTTTCCGTGTCCGGGAAACGCAGCGTGCACATTGTCGCCGCGGTGCTGGTGCTGTTGCCGCTGGTGGCGCTGTCCTTCTGGAACGTTTTCAGGCTGGATTACCCGGTGGAACTGCGCCAGGCCGGCGAATGGCTGGCGCAGAGGGGGGAGGAGGACATCAGGGTGATGAGCCGCGACACCTCCGCGGCCTATTACGCAGACGGCGTGCTTGTGGAGCTGCCTTACGCGTCCCTCGAAGAGACGCTGGCATACGCGCGGGAAAAGGGCGTGGACTACCTGGTAGTCACACGCGCCCTGGTGGACGGCCCCCGGCCGCAGCTGGTGGAGCTGATGGATCCGGATGCGGACGCGGCGGACTTCGACGGCGCCCTTGAGGCGGTCTACCACGAGAACGAGGGCACGGAGCGGGAGATCGTTATCTACAGGCTGCTGGAATAGAGGACCACCCAGCTTGCGCAGCACCGGCGGCGCTTCTATAATTCTTTCTGGTCGGTTTTCCGCGGTCATATGTCCCTGCGGCCGGCCGTCGTCAACCTCCGCGTGGGGGATTAGCTCAGCTGGGAGAGCGTTTGGCTGGCAGCCAAAAGGTCAGGGGTTCGAATCCCCTATCCTCCACCAAATTCCGACACTTGGAAATGGCTTGATTTATTCATGAGCCAGCTCGCTTTCGCCGTCTCCCGGGCGAGCAATCTCTTCATTGATACCGACAGCGCCGATATCTGCGGTGCGGTTCTCCTCGCAAGCATTGACAGACGAGGGAGGAAGAGCACGTTCAACAGCCGGTCCGATAATCCTCACAAATGTTGTCCCGTAACCAGCTTTACCGAACCAAAAAAACTTATTTGACTTATTTGGTCGCCTATATCATAATAGCGATACCCTGCGGAGGTATTTTTCCTTGTAAGGAGGCTAAATGGACGGGCTCACCTTTGTCTACAGCTTGCTGTTCTACATTGTAATCAACATTTTCTTTATCGGATTACTGCTTAAATTCTGGAAGTACGTTTCAACCCCCGCTCCCCTCAAGATACCTCAGACACCGGCACCGAAGACTGCGACAGGCGTGGGCGTGCGCATGTTCCAGGAGGTGGTGTTCTTCAAGAGCCTCTTCCGGGGGAACAGGCTGATATGGCTCGGGGGCTACATCATGCACCTGGGCCTGCTGTTCGTCTTCATGAAGCATTTGCGATTCTTCTTCCCCGGGACGCCGGCCTTCGTCGATACGCTTGTGGACATCGACCTCTACACCGGGTTCATCTTCCTGTCGGCGCTGATCTTCCTCTTCATCCTGCGCCTGGCCATCGACAGGACTTTCTACGTCTCGGTCTTCAATGACTACCTGTTGCTGGGCTTGCTGATAGCGATCGCGACCACCGGACTGCTGGCCCGTTTCTGGGATTACAGCGGCACCAGGGCGATGATTCCCGACATCAAGGCTTTCGTCGGCGGGCTGTTCACGTTCAACCCGGGCCCGGTGCCGTCCAACAAGCCGTTCATGGTCCATTTCATCCTGGTGATGATGCTGCTGGCCTATTTCCCCTTCAGCAAGCTGGTGCATTCGATCGGCATCTTCTTCAGTCCGACGCGCAACCAGATAGACAACACCAGGAAGAAACGCTGGGGGCCCTGGACCGTGAAGAACCCGCGCCGCTCCAAGCCCAAGGAGCCGGTGGCGGTACAGCCGTCGTTCGCCGTCAAGGAAGAGCCGAGCGATTCCTGACGAAGGCCTCACGGCGGAGACCATGACCCCCTGGTTTTGAAAGGATAGATAATGGCGGAAGAAACCGCAGAAAAGACACCCATAGAGATAGTCACCGAGTCGGAGCACAACAAGAATTTCCATGGCCCGGAGCTTACGGGCGAGATCGACACCCCGGCGGTTGAGGACGGCCTGATCATCAAGGGCGTCACCGATGACGTCAAGCCCTATCCGGCCAGCGAGTCGATGCAGGCCGAGCTGGGTTTCCCGGAGACCCTTGTGGACAACTGGGAAGATGTGGCGGTGCAGCGGCTGGGAGAGCTGCTGGAGCGCTACAAGTCGCTGCAGGTCTACCTCGACATCTGCGTGCGCTGCGGCACCTGCACCGACAAGTGCCAGTTCTACCTGGGTTCCAATGATCCCAACAACATGCCCGTGGCGCGCGCCGAGCTGCTGCGCCAGGTCTACAAGCGTTACTTCACCACGGAGGGCAAGGTCTTCGGCAAGCTGGCGGGCGCCCGCAAGCTGGACCTGAAGCTGCTCGGAGACTGGTACGCATATTTCCACCAGTGTTCCCAGTGCCGCCGCTGTTCCGTGTTCTGTCCCTACGGCATCGATACGGCAGAGATATCCATGGCGGCCCGGGAGATAATGGACAGCATCGGCCTGGGACAGAAGTACGTCAACTCCATCCTGGGAAAGTTGCACGAGGTCGGCAACAACCTGGGCATGAACCCCAAGGCCCTGAAGGCTACCCTGGAGTCGACGGAAGAGGACCTGGAGGAGGAGACAGGACAGAAGATACGCCTGCCGCTGGACGTTGAGGGCGCCGAAGTGCTGCTGGTGACGCCATCGGCCGACTTCTTCGCCGAGCCGCACGTGGAATCGCTGCTGGGCTACGCCAAGGTCTTCCACCAGGCGGGCATCAGCTGGACGCTAAGCTCTACCGCCTCAGAGGCCGGCAACTTCGGCATGTTCATCGGCAGCTACACGCAGATGCAGAAGGCGGCCTCGCGCATCAGGAGGGCCATCGAAGAGCTCAAGCCCAGGCGACTGATAGTGGGGGAGTGCGGCCATGCCTGGCGCATCGCCTATTCCTTCTGGAACACGCTCATCGGACCCTTTGACATGCTGGACCCCCAGTACCCGGCGCCACAGCACATCTGCGAGTACACGCTGGACCTGGTAGGGCGCGGCGCCATCAAGCTGGACAAATCCGCGAACGACGAGTTCACTGTCACTTTCCATGACTCCTGCAACGTGGCGCGCGGCGCTGCCATGGGCGATGAGCCCGGCGGACAGTTCGAGATCCCCAGGGCGCTCATCAGGGCGTCATGTAACAAGTATGTGGAGATGGACAAGGACACCATCAAGGAGAAGACCTTCTGCTGCGGCGGCGGCGGCGGGCTGCTGACGGACGAGATCATGCAGATACGCGTGCAGGGCGCCATGCCCCGCATGCAGGCGCTGCATACGGTCATGGAGGAGGACGGCGTCAACTTCATGGCCCTCATCTGCGCCATCTGCAAGGCACAATTCACCAAGATCCTGCCCAAGTACGACGTCCCCATGAGTGTCGCAGGCGGCGTGCATCAGCTTGTGGGCAGGGCGATTGAACTGGGAGCGAAGGCATGAACATGAAACTCAGGGCAATGATTCTGCTGGTGCTGTTCGGTGGTTTACTCTACTTCCCGTTCCTGATACACGCGGGCAACGGCAACCTCTTCAACGGCCTGCCCATACCGGCGCTGGGCGGTAACGCCGAAGCCGACGATATCAGCGCCGCCGCCTCGGAGTACGGGGACGATTCATCGGCGGACGGGCTGGATGCGGCGGCAGAGCAGTACGCCCAGAGCCTGCCCAAGCCTGCCATCGGCAGCGCCGGTGTCCAGCAGAGCATCAGCATCGACGACATGCGCAACCACATGAACACCCTGAAGCAGGAGGGCCGCAGCACCAGCCAGTGCCTTGCCTGCCACAGCAAGCCTGATTTCTGTGACCGTTGTCATAACTACGTGGGAATCAGCCCGCAGATCGACAGCTGACGGCTCCGGGCGGCGCGCTACAGCTGACGATTGCGGGCGGCGCGCGACAGTTTCCGGTTGAACAGGGAAGCCGCAAGCCGGGCACCCGGGTCGCTTAATCCAGTATACTTGTCCCATGACTGATGGTGATGGGAAAAGCCGTATCGCCGCCGTCGTTTTCGACCTTGACGGCATAATCATCGACTCCGAACAGTCCTGGGACGACGCCCGCAGGCGCTTCACGACGGAAGCTGGCGGCCGCTGGCGGGAGGGGGCGACGCGCGCCATGATGGGCATGAGCTCCCGGGAGTGGTCTACCTACATGCATGAAGAGCTGGCCGTGCCGCTGCCGCCGGACGAGATCAACCGCGGCGTCCTCGGTATCATGGAAAAGATTTTCCTCAGCGAACTGCCGTTGATACCCGGCGCCGTCGACGTGGTCAGGCGCATGGCCGGCCACTGGCCCGTGGCCCTGGCGTCATCGGCCAACCGCGAACTGATCGATTTCGTCCTCGACCGCACACGGCTGACCGGCGTCTTTCAGGCAAGCGTCTCCTCCGAGGAAGTCGGCAGGGGCAAGCCGGCGCCCGATGTCTACCTGGAAGCCGTGCGCAGGCTCGGCGTCCCCGCCGGACGCAGCGTCGCCGTCGAGGATTCGGCCAACGGCATCCGTTCGGCCAGGGCGGCGGAGTTGCGCGTGGTCGCCGTGCCGAACCGGGCGCTGCCGCCCGGTCCGGAGGTGCTGGCGTCCGCGGACCTGGTGATCGACTCGATCACCGACCTCGACCCGCAGGGGCTGGAAGACCTGGTTCGGCCCTAACTGCTGCAATCACCGGCGAGCGTGCGCTGCTCCTCCCTTTTGCGCATCCACAGGTGAACCAGCTCCCAGGAGCCGAAGAGTACACCGACGTAGAAGAAGTTGCCCATCAGGGTGTTCTTGAAGAAGGGGATGGCGGCGGCGTAGCAGGTCAGCAGGCCGCTAAAGCTGTGGGGATAGAGGGACCCGAAGGCCCAGACCCCGAAGTTGGTCAGAAGGAAGAAGAGCACCGAGCCCAGGAGCGTGCCGCCGATCACCGTGTAGACGCTCTTGTGGCTCTTCAGCCAGATGCCGATGAGGGCGATGACGGCGAAGCTCAGGTAGACGGACGCCATCATCTTCCATGAATAGAAGCCGATGAAGTAGTCGCTGATGAGCATGGCGCCCAGGGGCAGGATGAAGGCGAACCGTCTCCTGAGGTAGCAGCCGCCGAAGAGGCCCATGGCGGCGATCGGCGCGAAGTTGGCCGGATGCGGCAGGAACCTGAAGACAACGCCGAACAGGATCAGTAGGTATTCCATTTCTCTCTCCTTTGTCTGGTTGATCGGATAACGAAGCTTTCGGTTCAGATGCGGCTTTGGCTCATCCCTCCTTCCCGCCTGGATCTCAAGGTCTTGATTATGATTGTGGCGGCGGCGACGGCTGTGGCAACCATGGAGCAGATAAACAGGAACAGCACGAAGTCCCGGTCGTGCCCCGTAAGCTCGATTGAGGGACCGGCGGCGCCGCCGGACGTTTCGAAGCTTCCACCACCGCTTTCGTTGAGGCCGGATTCCATGCCGGACGCGGCGGCGGTGGCAACGCTGTCTCGACCGGGCAACACGATCACCAGGACGGAGAAGCAGGCCGCCAACACCGCTGAAATCGTCAATACCCTGACTGTTACCCCCGTGTGTCTCATGCTCCAGGCCATGTCTTCGGGTATTCGAAGAAGTTGCCGCATCTGTCCTCGGTAGTGGCGTAGATTGTTGTCCTGAAGCCGCCGATACCTTCTGGCACGAGATAAATCGTGGAGAAAGAAACAGCAGCCCCTGTATCCACGGTGCCCAGGGAAAGGGGGAAGGCGGTTGTGGCGATAACGCCGTTGGTATTATCAGTTGCGATTATCTGCAGGTTCTTTGCCGCGGGGCCGCCGCCGGCGTTGTGCAGGCTGAAGTCAACAGTAAGCAATCGCGCCTGGTAATCAGACATGCTGCCCCAGCTGACGCTGTTCATGGAGAGGGAGAGGGGTGGCGCCTCCCCGCTGCAGGCCGGTGCAAATATAACCGGCCATGGTTGACCGAGGAGCGCCGGCGCCGCGTAGGCGGTCATCAGGCCCTGTCCCGGCCCACCTGTGCTCCAGCTGAAGGAGCCGTCCGCCAGTTGGGATTCGAGCATGTATGAATAGGGGGTGGAGCCGTCGGCTGTTCTCCAGGTTGCTGCATCCTCGCCCAGTGCCGCCAGCGCCTGCAGTGCCCAGGCGGTGGAGGCGGAGTTGGAATCGCCGAACAGGCCGCCGGGGCTGTAGGGAAAACCGCCGTCGGCGTTCTGGGCGCCGGCCAGGTAAGCGCGGGCGCCCGGCAGGGCTGCGTCGATGTCGACGGGACCGGTGAAACCGCGGTTCCTTGTCAGCACAAGCGCCTGGACAGCGGCGGCGGTAGTGTCAACGTCGCTGGCGCCGCCGACGGCGTAGCCGAAACCGCCGTCAGAGCCCTGATGTGCCAGCACGTAACTCACGGCGTCCTGCACTGCCGGGTCATCAACGCCTTCGCCGGCGCCCAGCAGCGCCAGCACCGCGAAGATGTCATCGTTGATCAGGCCGATGTCACCGATCTGGTTATCCTGGTGAAAGGTCTTGAGGCCGACGACAAGGTCGCTGCCGAAACTGTGCGGGTCCTCGCCTGACGCCAGGGCGGCGAGGATCTGGCGGGCGAAGTCGGTAGCACGGCCGTCAGGAGCCGGGACGTAGGTTTTAAGGAAATCGACCAGGGAGGTACCCTGGTTGACGACGTTTGCCGGGTCGATATCGGCGGCGCCGAAGGCGACAGCGGCCCAGGCGCTGACGCCGGCGTTATCGATGGAGCCGTCCGTGGCCTGCAGGTTCCGCAGGTTGTCCAGAGCCGCCTGTGCAGCCGCCAGCAACTCCGCCGGGCCGGGGACGGGCTTGAGCACGGTGACCTCGGTGACCGCGCTCCTTACGTAGCCGTCCTTCTCGATATACAGGGGATAGCTGTCGGGCGCGGCGAGGCTGGTCGAGAGCCCGCCCTGGGCATCGGTCTGCATAACCGCTGATCCCAGGTGGACCTGGGCGTCCGCCAACGGCAGGAAAGCGCCCTGGCTGTCATCGTAGTAACTGCTCGATATGGTGAACTGCTCCCCGGCTTCAACGCTGGCGCTGGAAACGGAGACAGCCAGCGGCACGTCCGGCCAGGGACCGAAGGAGAGCAGCAGTTCGTCTCCATCGAGCATCTCGTAGTCCGCCAGGCCCACGGGCGGCGAGACATAATTGACGCGATAGAGCCAGTAATTGCCGGCGTCGCTTGTGACGCCGTCGATCTCGCTCAGGTAAAGACCCCAGCCGTAATCAGCGAAGCTGTAGCTGAAGCCGCCGGCTGCAGACGCCGCCTTCAGGGCGCAGGCAGCTTTGGAGCCGGTGAGTACGTGATCGACGCCGCCGGAGTCGGTGATGGTGCAGCCGGCGGCCGCCACCCGGCCGCTCCAGATGGTGCCCTGGGGCGCCTCGATACGTACCTCCACCGTGGGCTCGGCAACCACCGCCTGCGCGTCGGCGGGAAGCAGCAGCAGGCAGGCCAACAGCGACAGGGTCAGCAGCAGCGCCGCCGCCTTCAACGCCGGGCCGCCGGCGGGTTTTCTCAACGCGTGTTCTCGTAACGCCATAGGATCACGTCTCCTTCTGATAGTGTTTGAGAGGAAGCCCCCAGGGCTGCGTAGCCGCCGTTCACGTAATAGAGCCAGAAATTGCCGGTCCCGGGGTCGTTGCGGACGCCGTCCAGTTCCTCCACGAAAGCGCCATATGATGAGTCATTGCTGTAACCGAAGCTGAAGCCGTACCGGGAGCTGGCCTGCTGCAGCAGCTCGAAGACCGTGCTGTTCTCCCCGACGGAAACCGGCAGTTCCAGCTGACGCAGACCGCTGTCGATGGCCAGGGTGACATGAATTTTGCCTGCCTCGCTTTCAGCTGCCACAGGCGGTGGGGGGGAGGCCTGGCCGCCGCCGCTGGAACCCGGCTGTGCAGCCGGCGCAGAGGCGGGGGCAGGCATGGAGGCCGGTGACGGTTGCCGGCCGGAATCACCTGGCCGCAACGCCTCCACAGCAGCCGCGCTGCTGTCCTGAGCGGGTTCAGGGCCACTGCCGCTTTCGTCGTCGACGCCGCGCAGGTCCCGCCCCTCCTGCGCGAAAATCGGGGACGTGGTTTCCTTTGTTTCCTTTTCAGGCGAAACGGCGGCCTCATTGAGCACCGACGCCTGGCCGAAGTTCAGGTAGATCAGCCCCGAAAGCAGGGCCATCACCAGCGCCGTCGCCAGCACCAACAGCTCCACACGGTTGAGTTGTATGAATCGTGTCAAAACGTTCCGCATTGCTCCGCCTCGTTGCGCTGCACCAACAAGAAAACCCCTTCCAGACAGAAGAGGTTTTGAATCAAAAAAGCCTTTCCGAGCTGAAAAGGCTTGTGCTGCTGACTTTTCCTCATGCTCGTGTCTCGAAGTCAAGCCTGCAGGTTGGTTCTCTGGCTCAGCCCCTGATGGGCCTCACAGTTACGGCATAGCGCCGGACTCTCACACTTTGCGTGTGATGCACCGGACTTCCCCTGGTATTCCTCGAAAGGAAGCCTGCAGGAATTATTCAATTGTTAAACGATCAAGCGCGGGCAGATTAACACAACGGCTTGAGAATTTCAAATCTTACTCCCAGTCAAGCAGGCGCTGTTCGCCGCTCAGCTGCCTCAGCTCCGTTGCGTCCTGCACCACCTCGATGGTGCCTCGGTAGTTGCCGCCGCCGTCGCGCACGGGGAAATAGCGGATGTAGATGAACCTGCCGTCCTTCTGTATCCAGAAGTCGGCGGAATCCTTGCTGCCGGCCTTGAACTCATCGAGGATGCGCTGCACGCGGTCGAGGCTGGCGGAGGGGTGGCATTTCTGCACCCGGCGGCCGATGACGCCGGGGCTGCGGGGGAAGATCTTGTGCGGCACCTGGGAGTAGTAGCAGACCTCGTCGTTCTCGTCGACGAAGGAGATCTCCACGGGCAGGTGGGTCATCACCAGGTCGATCTGCTCCGGCGTCAGGTGGCCGGTGGAGAGCTCGATGCGGCCGCCCGCGGCCGTCCCGCCGCCGGCATCGGCAGCATCGCCGGCAGTACCGCGCCCGTCGCCGGGCGCGGCCTCAGCTGCACCCCAGTCGGCCTCAGGCTCCACCCAGGCGTAGCCGATCTCCTCCTCGCCACGGCGCACCCTGCGCCACTCATCCCCGGAGAGGGTCTCCATGGCCATGGGGAAGAGGATGTGCTCCTCCTTGTAGATCATGTCGTCGATGGTCTCCGCCAGGTAAGCGAGCGTGTTGACGGCGGCCGCGGCGTCGCCCGCCTCCAGTTCGCTGCGGGCGGTGCGCAGGGCGTCCCGGACGTCATCGTGCAGCGCCCACATCACCTGGGAAGGGGCGTCGACGCTGTGCTTCTCCAGCAGCGGGAACAGCTGGTTCTCCTTGCGCAGGTAGTGGATATCGATGGCGGCGATGCCGTCCAGCAGCCGCCTGAGTTCGTCCGCATGCTTGCGGGCGACGGCACCGCCGGATGCGTCCGCGCGCGCCTCTTCCAGCAGCGGCTTCAGCTGCGCCAGCAGCGCCTCCGCTGCGCGGTTCTCCAGCATGAAGGTATGCACCGGGTGTCCCGGGGGCGCCGCCACTGCTTCCTGCTCCTCCAGGGATTCCCTGAAAACCTCCACGTGGACATCGCAGAGGCGCTTGATCTCGCTCTCGGGCATGCCTTCCTCCATCAGCGCCTGCTCCATGGAGGCGATCTCGGAGGCGTCGATATCCTGCACCAGCTCCTGGAAGCGCCGCTTGATGGATTCCATGTCCTCGCCGTCGTGCAGGTCCCGGATGATCTCCTTGAGCACCAGCCGACGGGCCTCCTCGTCCTCGAAGGCGCGGGGCTCCGCCTCGCCGTCCCCGGCGGCCAGCGTCACCTGTTCACCGGTCTCGGCCTCGATTTTACGGGCGATGTCCCCCAGCAGCTGCTGCAGGGGTATGCCGCCGATGGAAGCCACCTGGGTCATGGTGGCCACCTTGCCGATGGTCTTGCGCGAGAAAGGGTTCTTGAGGATCTTGAACTTGGGGGATTGGTCCAGGAAGAAATCCAGCAGGAACGGGTAACTGCTCAGCAGATCATCGATTTTGGTTTTCGGTCCGAGTTCCAAGGCAGTCGATTCCCCCTTATTCGGTTTATTGTGGACAGATCTTCTTTCGGTCAGCTGGTGCCGGCGAATCCGCCGCCCTGAAGATATTTAATTTTTCCCGCATTATCAATGTAAATAATATCCATGCAAGACTTTGTGACGATAATCACAAATATACTTGCTAATTAGGATAAAATCGCCTACACTGCTCAGGTTTGCTCAACATATAAAGAGCCCTGTGAGCCTCAGCGGCACCCGGCGGTAGTCACCGCGCATCTTCTTCTTCATTTATTCCCATCAATGCTGCATGCGTGCGCGCCTGCGCGCCGGTCGGCAGCCATGGCGTGCTTGCCGGGGCTCGGAGCGTGTCCGCTGATGAGACGCGCGGAAATTAAAGCGGAAAAAGGCCCCGGTGGGCCGGAAAGGTTGCATGAATCACAGGTATTTACTGATAGTGGCAGTGGTGTTGCTGGCGACGGCGCCGGCCATAGTGGTGATATCGGAAGCGCTGGGTAATGAGGCGGCGACGCCGGCCGACCAGCTTTTTGAAACGGCGCGCGCCGACGTGGCCGGCGTCGCCGCCTCCATCGAACAGAGGGAGCAGGCCCGCGCCGAGGCCGCCTACGCGGCGGAAGTCGCCCGGCTCGTGGCCGAGAAGCAGAAGCGCATACGCCTGGAGCAGGCCGGCAGGCAGTACGGCCAGTGGGGTCCGTATCTGGTGGAAGCGGCGGAGATGTATGGCCAGGACCCGGATGCCCTTTATCAGGTGATGATGTGTGAGAGCAAGGGCAACCCATACGCAGACAACGGCGTCAACAAGGGGCTGTTTCAATTCCATCCCGGCACCTTCGCGGGAACGCCCTACGGTGACGCCAGCATCTTCGACGGACCGTCGCAGATCTATGCGGCCGCCTGGATGTGGTCCCAGGGGAGGAAGGGCGAGTGGGGCTGCGCCTGAGGGCGTAAATAAGGGAAATGTCGACAGGGCGGGCCGGCAGCGGGCCCGCCTTTTTTCTGACTATCTTTATCTGATTACATAATTTACAAACAGCTCACAAAGTGCTACGGTTTCGCCAAAGGGGAAGCAGGATGGGGTATGGTGGTGATGGGGATAGCACAGCCTTTGATAACTTCATTCATTTTCTGATCGTCACGTCCTGGTCTGCGCAGTCGGTTCTCCCGGAGTCAAACGCAGGCAGAAAGCCGGAATTGCTCCTTGCGAACATATCTGCACTTTTTCCGTCTTATCATTTAGCATCGCAGAACGGGAGAATGGGGAGGAAGACAATGGGTATTCATGGGAAAATGCTTGTTACGGCAGCCTTTTTATTGATTCTGGTGGTAAACGTGATAGCGCTAGCCGCCGCCGGCCTTGCTGCAGGTCCGGGCGCGGACACGCTGGTCGATATCGATCCGTCCGGCGTGCTCAACCAGAACGAGATATCGCTGGCCTTGATTCCTGGAACCGCGCCCGGCCAGCCCCAGGTTCTGCTTGCCGCCTATAACGATCATCCCTTCGCCGGAGGGCCGGGCATCGGCATCAGCTACAGTAACGATGCCGGCGCCAGCTGGTCCAACGGCCAGTTGTCGTACCCGCTGCACTCATCCGGCGCAGTGCTGGTGGAAGCGTTCGACCCGACAGCGACATCGGACACCCGGGGAAATCTTTACGTAGCCCATATTGCTTCCGACGCAAATTGGGCTACCGGTCCCTCGAGCGGCCTCTACGTTCATAAATCCGCCGATGGCGGTGCAACCTGGTTGCCTCCGGTCGCCGTCTCCGAAAACGGAACCGCCACCGCCCCGCAGGACCCGTACTACCGGTTCAACGACCGATGCCAGGTGACTGCCGACAGGTTCACCGGCAGCTCCCATAAAGATAATCTGTACGTCGCCTGGATCAAGGACAGGGGCTGGAATATGCCCCGGCCCTACAGCGATATCTATTTCGCCTATTCCAGCAACGGCGGCGCCGGATTCAGCGTCGCCAACGGCGCCAGCGCCGCCTTCCCGGGTCGCATCAACGACGAAAACGTAGGCCACGACATGGGCAATATGCCCGTGCCGTCGGTGGCGCCGGATGGTACCGTTTACGTCACCTGGATTGATTACAACGTGCAGACGGGAGGCGCCGGCACCATCTATCTCGACAGTTCAGCCGACGGCGGCGCTAACTGGGGGCCCGACGTCAAGGTTGCAACCATTGACC
>JAJRYJ010000039.1 GCA_024275795.1 Actinomycetes bacterium
AGGCCAGCGACAGGGCCGGGATCAGCAGGCCGAAAAACGCGGAAAGCGAGGGCAGCACGGGCGCCGGCAGCCCGCGGGGTATCTCGGCCAGGTCCCGTACCAGCGCCACCGAGTCCCAGCCTATCAGGGGGACCAGCACCGTCGCAGCGGCGAGGGCTACGACCATGCCCAGGCTCCTGAGGCGCGTCCGGCTGAGCACGACGATGAGTACGATGGTGATGGATCCGATAGCCAGCGTTGGCAGGTCGATCCCGCCCAGGTGGCGCAGAGTGTCCAGCGCCTGAGTAAGCTTGTTGGCCTTGTCGCTGGAATAGCCGGTAAGATTGTCCAGCTGTCCCAGGGTGATCAGCAGCGTCACCCCGGAGCCAACCGGGGACGTGGTTTCGTTTGTTTCCTTTTGGGAGATGTATGAGCTACCCATGGGGGAAGCATTGTCATGAAATCCGCCAATAAACATGATGCAGCGCGAGGAGTGGGGGAAGAGGATAGTGGGAAGGGCTCCGCTGGCGCGAAGGACCCTGCTGTCGGGGCCAGCTCCGCCGACGGCAAAGGACCTGCCGGCGGCAAGGGCGGCCCCAGCCCGCGTCCCTTCCTGCGCAACTGGCGGTCATCGTCACTTCCCTTTGCGGGAAAGTTGCTGGCAGCGGCCCGTAACAACCTGATAAAGCTGAGGAGGCGGCAAAGCTGCTGTGGCAACCACGGCGAGCCGGGCTGCTGAAAGCCGGTCGACGGCCCCCGTGCGGGGCCATGAAGGACGGGGCGGATTGATGCTGTCCGGCCTGCTCCGGCGACAGGTGCCCGCTCCCGCTCCCAGGTTCCTGCTCCCGCCCCCAAGCCCCTGTCCCCGCTCCCGGCCTATCTCCCCGCCACAGCGTCCTCCCATTCCTGCAGGCTCATGGAAAGCATCGCCGCGGCACCGCCGGGCGGCACCGCGTCCCGGGCCAGCACCACATAGGGCGCGCAGGTGAGAGCGCAGCCCACGTAGCCCTCGGGAATCCACTCGGTCCTGTAGCCCAGGAAGACCTCCTTGTACTTCACCTTCGAGTTGTCGCCGCAGCGGACGATGCTGGTGGCCATGTTCTCCATCAGCCGGTCCAGGTAGGCCACCCGCTGCTCGTCGCTCTCCAGGTCCGGCGCGTCGCCGGCGTCCTCGACGAACAGGTTGGAATCACGCTCCCGGTCATCCGCCATGGCCAGGCCGATTGCACACCAGATGGAAGTGGGCCCCTTCACCGTGTGGTTCTTGACGGCGCAGTTGACGTGGGCGCCGGGCAGCAGCCGGAAGCGGCGCTCATCCACGCTGCCGAACAGGCGCCCGCCCGCCTCGAGCAGCGGCTCCACCGAATAGATGGGAATCTCCACGCCGTCGCCTCGCTCCCTGGTGAAGAGGGGCCGGATGGAGCCGTCGGCGATGGACCCGTGCTTTGCCAGATGGTAGCCCCAGACGGCGCCGTTGAGGCCGCAGAAGGACGAGGCCGCCACCATGTTTATCTGGCCCACGTAGGCGCCCGACGTCTCCGCCCGGTCATAGGAGACGATGCCCTCGAGGATCTCATCCATGTCGGCCCGCACTTTGCCAGTCTGCAGCTTCAGTACGGAAATATAGCCGAGCCCGCTGGCCCCGGCGTTGCCGTAGCCGTCGCAATACTCGTCGAAGGGACCCACGGCCCCGTTGACCACATCATCGAGTTTCATCTGCCGCCTCCTGAATCGTTCCAGTCACGTCGTTAACCCTAAAGTATTGTGTCCCCATCAATCAGTCGTTTTTACCTGCAAATACCCATATTCTATAGAAACCCTAAAGTATTGTGTCCCCCTGGTTGGCGCGACGGTAAAGCAGCAGGGGGATGCTGACGAACAGCACAACCCCCACCAGCAGGAAGATCACGTAGGCCGCCATGGCGCCCCCCCCGTCGGCGCGCACGTTCTTGGTGGGAATGAAGCCGAAGGTGATCACGAACAGCGAGGCGAGGAAGGCCACGCCCGACACGATCCACATGCCCGCCTTGCCGCCGGGGACCTCGTAAGGCCGCTCCACCTCCGGCTGGGAATAGCGCAGCTTGATGGCGGCGGCGAACATCAGCAGGTACATCACCAGGTAGAGCTGGGCCGCCAGGGCGCTCATGATCCAGAAGGCGCCGCTGACCGTGGGCATGAAGAGGATGGCCAGGGAGAGCACGCTGGAAATGCCCCCCTGGACCACCAGGGTGCCCGTGGGCATGCCGTGCCGGTTGCGCTTGTTCATGTATTTGGGAAGATAGCCGTCGCCGGCCACCTCCAGCACTCCCTTGGACGGCCCCACCATCCAGGTGATCACCATCGCCAGGGCGCCGTAGGCCAGCAGCACCGCCATCAGCGGCGAGGCCCAGCCCAGCCCGAAGACCTTGAACAGGTCGTCGAAGGCCTGGTTGACGCCGGCGCTGAGGCTGAGGTCGCCGATGGGGATGACCACGGCGATGGCCAGCGAGCCGATGATGCTGAGGAAGAGGATGATGAAGACGGCGATGAAGATGGCCCTGGGAAAGTTCTTCCGCGGATTCTTCACCTCGGTGACATGCACGGCGGACATCTCCATGCCGGAGATGGCCATCAGCATGCCCGCCAGCAGCATCAGCTGGTTGAGGTTGCCCAGCTCCGGCACCAGCGCCCCCGCCGAAAAGCTGATGGCCAGGTGCTTGCCCGAAAGCACATAGCCCGCACCCAGCAGGATGATCGCCACCCCCGGCACTATCGTCCCCGAGATGACCCCCGAGGTGCTGAGGAACGCCGACAGCCGCATGCCGCGGAAATTGAGGAAGGTGGCGGTCCAGAGGGCGATCCAGATGACGACGATGACGAACAGCTTGTTGGAGGCCAGCGCGGGGTCGAAGATGTAAGCGATGGAAGCCGCCACGAAGGCGAGGATGGCCGGGAACCAGGGCAGGTTCTCCACCCACTGCATGAAGATGGCGACGAAGCCCCAGCGGGGCCCGAAGGCCTCCTTCACCCAGAGGTATACGCCGCCCTTGCGGGGCCAGCCGGACGCCAGTTCCGCCGATACCAGCGCCGAGGGGATGAAGAAGCAGAGCGCCGCCAGCGTCAGGTAGAAGATGAGCGCATAGCCGTACTCGGCCATGGAAGGCAGGTTCCTCAGCGACAGCACCGCGGCGACATTGATCATCGCCAAGGTGAAAATACCTAATTTTGCAGGATGTTTACCAGCCAACCGGCCTCCCCGCCCCCGTCAGCTCTTCTTGATGCACAGTGTCTTGAAGTATTTGCCGCCGGAGCGTTTTTCCCTCTCCACGCCGTGGATGTCGCTTTCATGGCCCGGGAATTCGTTCTCGAAATCCTGCCGCAGCTTCAGGTAGTCGTAGACCGGCCGCGCCCGGCTGTTCATCACCTCGCCGCCCATCATGATGGGGATGCCCGGAGGATAGGGCACCATCATCACCACCGGGATACGACCCATCATCGCGTCCAGCGGCACGTACTCGACGTTGCCGCCAACCACCTGCCGGTAGGCGTCGGCGGGCTTCATGGCCTGATCGGGGATAATCTCAAAGGCCTGCTGCATGCTGCCGAGGATATCGTGTTCGCGAAAGTATTCGTGGATGGCCTGGCAGTGGTCCTTCAGACCCAGGCCGTCGTAACGCTCGGGCCAGGCCGCCACCAGCCGCGGCAGCGCCTCCGCCAGGGGCCGGTTCTCGTCATAGAGCTGCTTGAAGCCCAGCAGAGCCGACAGCAGCGTCCCCTGTTTGGCCTCGGTGGTGCCCAGGGAATTGAGCAGCAGGAAGGAATAATAGTCGGTCTTCTCGACGACGATGCCGTGGCCGATCAGGTAGTCGGTGACCACGGAGGCGGGGATGCCCTCCGCCGCCATCCTCCCCTTCTCGTCGATGCCGGGGGTGGTGAAGGTGAGCTTGATGGGGTCCAGCATCACGAAGCCCGGCTCGATGTCGTCGAAGCCGTGCCAGTTGTTGCTCCGGCTCAGGACCCAGGGCGACTGGTTCTTCGCTAGGAACTCCGTGTCGGCCTCCTCGAAGGCGACGCTCTTGTGGCCCACGCGCACCTTGCGTGGCTGCCACATGCCGAAGAACCAGTTGCCCCCCCGTGCCTCGCGCAGCTCCCGGCCGATGCTGACGACCTTCTGGCGCAGATCGATGGCCTCGCGGATGATGTCGTCCAGCATCACCCGGCCGTTATCCTGCATCATGCGCGTGGCCACATCCAGGGAGGCGATCATGCTGTACTGGGGCGAGGTGGAGCCGTGCATCATGTAGGATTCGTTGAAGCGGTCCGGGTCGATCTTGACCCTGCCCCCGTCCTTGATATGGATCATCGACGCCTGTGAGAAGGCGGTGAGCAGCTTGTGGGTGGACTGGGAACAGTAGACCGGCGGGTGGTCCGGGTCCAGCGGCTCCGCCGCCATGCCGTAATGGTCCCTGTAGATGGGATGGAAGCGGGCGTATGCGTACCAGGCCTCGTCGAAATGCAGGTTATGAACGCTCTTCTCCAGCTGTTTCTTGATGACGCTGACGTTATAGCAGAGGCCGTCGTAGGTGGAGTTGGTCAGCGCCGACATCTTCACCCGACGGCGCTTGAGCTTGCCCGGGATGAGCTCGTTCTCCCGGATGCGCCGCCTGATGAACTGCGGCGAGAACTCCTCAAGCCTCACCGGGCCGATGATGCCTCGCCGGTTGCGCCGGGGAATCATGTACACGGGCAGGGCGCCGGTGATCACCATGGCGTAGTTGAGCGACTTGTGGCAGTTGCGGTCGACGAAGGCGATGTCATCTTCGCTGACGGCGCTGCGCCAGATTACCTGGTTGGCGGTGGAGGTGCCGTTGAGCACGTAATAGGTGTGGTCGGCGCCGAAGACGCGCGCCGAATTGCGTTCGGCGTCGCCGGTGACGCCGCTGTGGTCCAGCAGCGAGCCTAGCTCCGGCACCGAGATGGAGAGGTCGGCGCGGAAGACGTTCTCGCCGTAGAACTTGAACATGGCCACGCCGGCGGGGCTGCGCAGGAAGCCGGCGCCGCCCATGTGGCCGGGGGTGTGCCAGGCATACTTGTATTCGCGGGCGTATTTCACCAGCTCACCGAAGAAGGGCGGCAGCACCGAGGCCACGTATTCGTCTAGGTGCATCTTCACCCTGCCGGCGAGGAACTGCACCGTGTCCGCCGTCTTCCACAGGCAGCCGTCGACGCGTTCCAGTGTCTCGGCCGGGATACCCTCCAGCCCGCTGCGGCCCGTCAGCAGCAATATGGGCACATGGGCATGACGGGTGCGGAGGTTCTCGATCAGCCCGGCGGCCACCGGGGGAGCGCCGCCGGCCTCTGCCGCCGGCTTCCGGCCGCGCTCATCAACGCTGCCCGCCGGGGCGCGCTCCTGCGGCAGCTCCCAGTCCACGACGATGCAGCCGAAATCGGACCGGGAGCGGCTCAGTTCCACGGCGTCCGCCCGGGACATGGAGGGGATGACGCTGAGGCCGTGTACCTCCACCAGTTCCCGTTCCAGCTCCCTGAGCCGGAAACCCTCGTCGTTCCCGGCGTTGAACTGGGCGGAGATTATCAGCACCGGCCAGGTGATGTCAGTCTGCTGCATGGTCGCTCCTTTTTCGGTCGCATATCGGTCCGCACCGCTGTCTGCGGTATAGTGTCTGGCCATCGGCTTTTTTAAACTTCCCCATTTTCCTTCCACTAACGGAACGGCGGCCGGGAAACATTAATTCCAGGTTAAGCGGCGGCGGAATCGGTCAAAGCGGGTGATTGCTGTGGCATAATGACCAGGGTCGCACACGCCCTGCGCCCCATAGCGGCCGTTTACCGGATTTCGGAGGAAAAACCGTACGGGAAGCGAAGAAACAGCTTAGATAAAGCAAATCACAGCTCGGCAAGACCCTCGAAACAGGTTCCAGTTTCACCATTGCCCCCGGAATAGTGTATGGTGCTGTTTGGCCAAATCGTGAAAACGGAGAGCCTTTTTGATCACATTCGAACATGTAAGCAAGATATACGACCCGAATATCATCGGCCTCGATGACATCAATGTCCATATCGAGAGGGGCGAGTTCGCCTTCCTCGTGGGCCACAGCGGCTCGGGGAAATCCACCTTCATCCGCCTGCTGCTGAAGGAGTTCGAACCCTCCAGGGGCAGCATCACGGTGGCGGGGCGCAACCTGCAGCGCATGCGGCGCTCCACCGTCCCCTACCACCGGCGCAATATCGGCTGCGTTTTCCAGGATTTCAAGCTGCTGCCCAACAAGAACGTGGCGGACAACGTCGCTTACGCCCTCAGGGTCACGGGCCAGCCGACGCGGGCGATCCGGCGCAAGGTGCCGGAGATCCTGCAGCTCGTGGGACTGGGCGACAAGATGTACAACCTGCCGGACGAACTCTCCGCCGGCGAGCAGCAGCGGGTGAGCGTGGCACGGGCCTTCGTCAACCACCCATCGCTGCTGGTGGCGGACGAGCCCACGGGAAACCTGGACCCGGATACCTCTGTGGGCATCATGCAGCTGCTCTACCGCATCAACCGCACCGGCACCACCGTACTGATGGCCACCCATGACCGCGAGATGGTGGACAAGATGCGCAAGCGCGTGATCGCGCTGGAGGAAGGCAAGGTCATCCGCGACGAGGACAAGGGGCTGTACCGCTGACATGCAATTCAGATTCTACTTAAGCGAGGCGGTCAATTCCCTGTTGCGCAACTGGGTGATGAGCGTTGCCGCCGTCGTCACCGTGCTGGTGTCCATGTTCGTGCTGGGGCTGGGGCTGATCCTGTTCTTCAACTTCCAGGACGCCATCAGCGACCTGCGCAGCAAGCTGGAGATCGAGGTCTTCATCAAGAATACGGCCACCCAGGAGGAGATAGACGCCCTGGGTGAGGAGATCCGGGCGATGCCCGAGGTCAAGAGCGTCTACTTCGTCAGCAAGGAGGAGGCGCTGGAGACCCTGCGCGAGAGCCTGGAGGGCAACGAGGATATCCTGGACGCCCTTTCCGGCAACCCGCTGCCCCCGTCCTACCAGATAACCCTGGAGGACCCGGAGCAGATAGAGGAAGTGGCCAGCCGCTTCTTCGATAACCCTGTAGTCGACAACACTCCCGGCAAGGACCCGCCGGACGGCGTCAAGTACGGCGGTGAGACATCGGACCGGGTGCTGCGGGTGACGACGATATTCATGATCGGCGGCAGCGGCTTCGTAGTGTTGCTCACCATCGCCTCCATACTGCTTATCTCAAACACCATCCGCCTCTCCATCTTCGCGCGCAGGCGCGAGGTGGAGATCATGCGCCTTGTCGGCGCCACCAACTGGTTCATCCGCTGGCCGTTCGTCATGGAGGGCGTGATCTCGGGCGTGGTCGGCGCTACGGCGGCAGCGCTGCTGGTGCTGGTGGCCAACCATTTCCTCATCGAGAGCGTCGTGGAGAAGATGCCGTTCCTCTTCAACGCCACGGCCGTGCCTACCTTTACGCTGACCATCGCCATCATCGGCGGCGGCGCCCTGCTGGGAGCCATCGGCAGCACCCTGGCGCTCAGGCGCTTCCTGAAGATCTAGGCGGACCTCCCGGCTGCACAGCCGGAGTCATTCATCTGCCGTTCGTCTGCAGGGCCCGGTTTGCAAGGTCCGGGCCTCAGGTCACCGGGTAGGCGGCGTTCTTCACCGCTTCGATTATCCGGGGTGTCTCCGGCGTCGGCGACCAGCCTGCCATCCCTGACCGCAGCGTCACCGCGTCATAGCCCAGCATCGTCAGGATCGGCGTGACCTGGCCGCCGTCGCGGCCGTTGTCCCCGATGACCACGATCAGCTTGTCCTTCGGCAGCTGCGCCAGGTTCTGCGGCTCGCCCAGCTCGCGCCAGGGAATATTCACGGCGCCCTCGATGTGCCCGAGGCTGTCGAAGGTCTCCGGCGTGCGGATATCCAGCAGGAAGGTCTGTTCGTCCCGCAGCACCGGGTCCGCCAGCCTGTCGTAAAGCCCAGTGGCGGAGATATGATGGAAGGGGTATTCCTGGTCGAAGACGTTGGCGTTCATGTACTCCTGGGCCGCCTGCTGCAGCTCGTCGTAATCCGCCTCGGAAGGCTTCGTCAAAGGTTGCCCGGTTATTGAAACGCCCTCCAGCGACGCGCCGCTGGCCTCAATCACCGGGTAGGGGAAATCGAGGGCCCGCTGGGCGTCCGCCTCGGTGACATTGGTTCCGGCGGGGGTCTGGGTCCAGGAGCCCATGCCGTACTTCAGCAGGATGGAGTCGTACCCGAGCCAGCGCAGCGTGGTCGTCACCTGGTTGGCCGTGTGGCCCGTAGGGCTGATGCAGACGATGGTCTTGTCGGAGGGGAGCTTGCCCAGGTTTTCCGGGTTGACGACGTCCTGCATCTTGATCCAGAGGGCGCCGGGAATCGATCCCTGGGAAGCCACCTCGTTGGCAGGCCTGGTGTCCAGCAGCGACAGTTTGGCTGCCTCCACCGGGTCCTGGAGCTTGGCGTACAGCTGTTCCGCGGTAATCATGTTGCCCGGATATTCGGAATCGGTGCCACGGGCGGAGGCAAAGACTTCCGCCGCCCGGCCGGCAAGCGCGTTTTCCTCTACTGTCGCCGTCGCCGCCGTGGTAGCGGTCTCCCCGTCATCGCCGCAGCCGGCGCCCGCGAGGGCGACGACCGCCGCCAGCAACGCCGTCAGCAGCAAGGGTATCAGGCTGCCGTTAACTCGGTGGTTGCCGCTACGGTGGCGATATCCTGCAACAGTGTTCATGCTCGGCCTCCTGCTCCGGCGCCCCGCGGCTTGCGGGACTATTGACGAGTAATATATCTTTCTTGCGTGAACCAGCCCATCGATCAGAGCGACTCAACGCCGTGGCGGCCCCTGCTGCTCTGGCTCGCCGTGGCGGCCTGGGCCGCCCTCATATTCTATTTATCTGCCCAGCCGAGTTTAAGCACAAACCTGGGCGCCTGGGATTACGTGCTCCGCAAACTGGCCCACATGACCGAGTACGGCATTCTCTGCCTGCTGCTCTGGCGTGCGCTCCGGCAGCATATCCAGTCCGACAGAACCGCAATCCTGCTGGCGGCGGCCATCGCTCTCTCTTACGCCGTCAGTGACGAGTACCACCAGACCTTCGTGCCCGGACGCGCGGGCACGGCTCTCGATGTCGGCTTCGACCTGGTGGGCATCGCCATTGTGGCACTGGTGGCAGGCCTGAGGCCGGAATCGCATCGCCGCCAGCCGGACCGCCGCCGCTGAAAAAAAAGGACCCTCCGGATGGAGGGTCCTGGAATCACGCGTTCAGTTTTCCCTTACCAGGTCATCACTTTATCGCTGGCCTCGATCAGCTCCACCAGCTTGGCATAGTCCTTGTCCTGGGTCAGGTTCACGACCGTAACCTCGTGGCCGGCATTGGTGTGGTCCTCGATGATGGTGTCCACGTGTCCCGGCGGCGTCGGTTCCTTGATTATATGCAGAATCTTCATGGTCACCTCGGTTCTAGTAGGGAAGGACGGCGTCGAACTCAAGCAGCTTCGCCGGCACATCCTGCATGGCTATCTGCTCGAAATCCTCGTCGGCGGCGTTGACCGAGAAACGGTCGCATTCCATCATCTCCAGCGACTCCACGTTCATGTCGTTCTCCTCGTTAGAAACTATGGGGTCGCCGACATTTATCACGGTGACGCTGTCGTCCGCAAGCACCAGGCCCAGCGCCATCCGCAGGGCTTCGTCCTGGCGGTCCTGCACTACTACGGCGATTTTTTTCTGGTCATCTCCCATCAGAAGACCACCACCTTGTCTGAATCGTGCACCATTACGGCGTTCTGGTACTGGCTGCCGCTGGTGGCGCCTTCGACGTCCTTGACGCCGCGGGGCTCGGCCGAATGGTCGCAATAGGCCACCTCGGCCCGGCCGGCTGTCTGCTTGCAGATGTCTTCCATCAGCAGCGTGCCGTCATCCATGCCGAACATTTTCACCTCGTGGCCCGCGGCCGCCGCCGCCTTGGCCAGCCCGACGACGTCGTCGAGGTGCTTGTCCGAATTAACCAGTATTCCCAGTATCATGATCCAACCTCCATGTTCTGCACCTCCATGTTCCAGGTTAATAAAACAGGGCACGGAAACGGATTTCTCCATTCACGCGCCCTGATAAGATAGCCGCTCGCGATTCCTACTTCTGTATCTTTACCGCTGTCACTCCGGTCTTCGGAGATGTCTGCTCAAGGATCGTATAGCCCTTGTCACTGCAAGCCTGGTTCACCGACTCCACCGAAGAGGGGTTGTCGATGAGGACCGAGAGGGTCATGCCATCCTTCAGCTTCTCCATGGACTTGAGGGTATAGAGCTGCGGATGGGGGCAGACATAACCGGTCACGTCCAGTTCGAAGTTGGTGTCATCGATCTTGTTGAATTTCACTGTCGTTCACCTCCTGACCATGGTGCTGACTTTGCCTTAGATATCGATGTCGATATCGAAGTCCATATCCGCCATCTTGCGGTTGGCCCACCAGTTGACGATCTTGGCCGAGAAGTAGGCGCCGATGCCCATTCCGACGAAGAATACCCAACCGCTGGGGTCACCGAAGGCGGCCGGAGCATAGAAGGCGCCGATGTTGCAGCCGAGTGCGATACGGGCGCCGATGCCCATCAGGGTTCCTCCGATTACAGCATACACGAAAAGCTCCCTGCTGGGGAACTTCCATTTGAATTCCCTGTTCCACAAGGAAAGGAAGGACGCTCCCAGTATCAGTCCCATGGAGAGCAGCAGCGCCGGGCTGTGCCAGGGACGCGGCAGGCCGTTGAAGTTGCCGAAGTAGTTGTTGTCCTCCATCAGGCCGGTCTGGATGTCGGCTTCGTCCTGCAGGTTGGGAGCGATTGTCTCCTCCGGGGCCGAGCCCCCCAGATTGTTGACACCGGTTTCCTTCATTAACCAGCCTGCGAACATGGCCTCCTGGGTGGTGATGTACCAGTAGCCCGGGTCGAATACCGTGTTGCCGGAGCGGATGGCTACATCGTCAGGGTAGGTCTTGTCGGGCCACGTATCGGGCACGGGGTCGCCGGATTCGGTCTGGTGCACCAGCACGTTGCCGAAGTTCACGAAGTCGTAGTTCTTGGCCATCCACCCGAGGGTGAACACCTGGGCGGCGGCGACGATGCCGATGAGAATGGCGGCGATGGCGGTGCGCCTGGAGGAGGCGATCATCGACCAGAAACCGGCGAGGTCGTCCTTGAAGCCGGTCTTGGGCTCGCCGCCGTCAGCGGTAGCCGCAAGTTCCTGGGTGCGCTTGCGCAGGTAGCCCTTGCGCACGACGATTATATAGACGCCGATCAGCAGTATCATCGCCACGAGGATGGCGTTGAGGAACACATCTGCAACCAGGTGTTGCCAGAAGCTGTAATAGTTATAGTCGAACGGTGTTCCCTCCGGCGGTTTGCCGAAGAGGATCTCCGTCATTGAGAACTTGGGCATGTTCTTGATGAAAGCGTCGAAGATGGAGTCGAAGAGGGTGACGGCGAAGATGGCCTGGGAGAACGAGAGGGACAGCAGCACCGTGAGGGAGATCATGTTGCCCTCGCCGGTCTTGTAGAGGCTGCCCGTGGCGCAACCTCCGGCGAACACCATGCCTAGGCCGAACAGCAGGCCGCCGATGAGGCCGTGGAAGCCGAGCAACGCCGTGTGGTAGCGCTCCGGGTAATAGGTAAAGATGAAGACCGCGATGATACTGAGGGTCATCATGCCGATCATGATGCCGACGAACATGCGCGGAACCTTGATCATGATCAGGTCGCGCCAGGCTGACGCGAAGCAGAAACGGCCGTATTGCTGCAGGACGCCGTAAAGGAAGCCGAACCACATGTAGGCGACGATGTACAGATAGACCGGCGCCGATATGTAATAAAGAATCGAAAGTACTACCAGGAAAGCGACCACCAGCAACGCATAAACTTTGTTTCTCGAACTCTTGGCCTCAGCCATCTTACCTCCTCAGCTCCGTGAAACCGCTTCTGTCAATGGATCCCATCGCGGATGATGGAGTCCAGGAATCAAGCTCCCGGCGGGCCTGCCCGCAGCAACAGCCGCAATAAATTCGAAGGTGGATGCTTCAGAGGGGCTCTTGCAGGTCCAACCAGCCCTGGCCGTTGCCTTCTGCCCTGTGCCGCCAAACGGGCGCCCCACCTTCAACCAACCGTTTTTCCAGGCGGCAACGAGTAATTAAATACATGATTGCCCGAAGCTGTCAAGACATCCTGCATGTTGTTGCAGAAGGCAGGCAAAGCAGTTACGCTTGATTCATGCCTCGCTCACTCAAGTTTTTCTATATCTCGCTTGCCGTAGCGCTGGCCTTTTTGCTCGGAGTTTATTTCGGCGGTCATTATTACAGGCTGTCGCCGCTGATCAGCATCCTCCCCGACAGCTTCCGCAGCGCCCTCTTCCCCGGAAACGACCTCCTGCAGCTCACCACCGAGGTGGAAGGCATCCTCGAGGAGAACTTCTACCAGCCTCTGAGCCGGGAGGACCTGGAGAACGGCGCCATGGAGGGCATGGTGGGCAGCCTGGGCGATCCCTATTCGGCCTACCTTTCCCCCGAGGATTACGCGGAATACCTGCAGCACAACCAGGAGGGCGCATATGTGGGCGTCGGTGTTTCCCTTGAGTCCAAGGACGGCAGGCTGATGGTGGTGCGGGCGTTGCCCGATTCGCCGGCGCTGGAGGCGGGGATACAACCGGGGGACGAGATCATCGCCGTGGACGGCGAATCCCTGGAAGGCGTAGTCAACGGGGAGGCGGCGCAGATGATCCGGGGCGAGGAAGGTTCGACAGTGGTCCTGACCATCAGGCGCGGGGAAGAGGAGCTCGATTTCACGATGGAGCGCAGGGCGCTGGCGCTGCCCATCGTCACGGAGGAGATCGTCGAGCGCGACGGCAGGAAGATCGGTTATATCAAGCTTGAGCAGTTCTCCCAGGACGCGGGAGCCAAGGTCCAGGGAGCGTTGCAGAAGCTCGTCGATGAGGGCGCCGAGGCGGTGATTCTGGATCTGCGGAACAACGGCGGCGGCATCCTCGAGGAGGCGGTCAACGTTGCCAGCGTCTTCATCGAGAACGGCACGGTGCTGACATCCGAGGGCAGGGATGAGAATGTCAAGGTCTACGAGGCCCGCGGCAACGCCAACGAAGAGATTCCCCTGGTGGTGCTGGTGAACGGCTTTACCGCCAGCGCCTCCGAGATAGTCGCCGGCGCCGTCAAGGACACGGGCCGCGGCCTGCTGGTAGGCGAGACCACCTTCGGCAAGGGCGTTATCCAGAACCTGCGGCCGCTGAGCAACGGCGGCGCTATCAAGTTCACTTCGGGTGTATATTTCACGCCCAACGGCACCAATATCAACGAGATCGGCATCGAGCCGGACGTGCCGGTGACGGAGAACCCCGACAGCGAGGAAGACGAGGCGCTGGAGCAGGCGATACTGTTATTGTTGCGCTGAGGGGAAAAGAGGCGACAGTCATGCCGCGATGTTCCCTGAGGCCTGCTTCGGGGAAGCGGCCGGCATGCAAACACCCGCAGGCAGGCGAAATCCCGCTATTATGGCCAAATCCTCAAAATCCAGGGACGTACAAGAAGATTACGCCTTCGTAGGCGTGCTCAGCAAACACGGCAAGGTCTATGACGCCGAGGCCGCCTTCGGCGAGCAACGCAGCGTCTTCGTCGGCCGCAAAGACCTGGGAGGCGCCAGGGCCGGCGACCTGGTTGTGCTGAAGGAGACGGGCCGCGGCCGTGGCAGAGTGGTGCGCAAGCTGGGCAAGGCCAGGTCCCTGCCGGTGGTGATGGAGGGCATCCTGGAGTATTTCCGCGTGCCGCGGGGGTTCTCCAGGGCGGCGCTGGATGAGGCAGCGGCGCTGGTGGACGGCGGCGGGGAAGAACGGGACCGCAGGGACCTCACCGGCCTTGCGACCTTTACCATCGACCCGGACGAGGCCCGCGACTTCGACGACGCCGTATCCCTGGAGGACGGTCCCGGCGAGGGGGAAGTGACCCTCTACGTGCATATCGCCGACGTCAGCCATTACGTGGCCGCCGGTTCGGCGTTGGACCGGGACGCCCGCCGCAAGGCGGTGAGCGTCTACCTGCCCCTGGGGGTGGAGCCGATGCTGCCGCCGGAGCTTTCCACCGATATCTGCAGCCTGCGC
>JAJRYJ010000040.1 GCA_024275795.1 Actinomycetes bacterium
ACAAGGAGGATGCCGCTGAAGAGGGCGGCCTTATCATCCCCCTTTCAATCCCCATGATCGCAGGCCCCGGCGCCATAGTCACCGCCATCACCATCAGCTCCACCCAGGAAAGCCTCTGGTCTTTGCTTGCCGGTGTGACGGGAGCAGTCATCGTCGGCCTCGCCGGGTTCGTCGCTTTTGAGTGGTTGGGCGGTCTGATGTCCCGCCTCTCGCATACCGCCACCATGCTGCTGGCCCGCATCGGCGGCATGGTGCTGGCCACCCTGGGCGTGCAGATGCTGCTGGGCGGCCTGAAGAACTTCTTCGGCTGAGCGGCCCGGCACAGCGTCGGCAACCGCCTGCACAACACGAGCAGCCATCCGCTCAACGCCGGCAGCGACTCGCACGCCGCCGTCCTGACGCCGGCTATCCCGCCTCGAGGATGGGGAACACGGTCTGCTTGATCTCCATGGTCGCCGCCGCGGCTGCATCATGGGCGCGGTCCAGCGTCGCCCGGTCGATTGCCGGTGGCTGGTCGTCTCTGGTGAGGTACCGGGGCGCCTCGGCGCCCGAGCGTTCGCGACAGAGTCTGCGCCAGCCCTCGGGCAGTTCCTCTTCCAGCTCCACCTGCGCCATGGCCGCCGTGTGCGCGGTCCAGGCCCGCGGCACTACGCTGAAGGCCTGGTAACCGCCGCCTCCCGATGCCAGCCAGCGGCCGCCGCAGACCTCATGCGCCAGCCGATGCTGCCGCCGCGCCAGCTCCTGGAAACCGGAGACGGTCAGCGCCAGGTGGGTCAGCGGATCATCCCAGTGGGCGTCGCAGCCGTTCTGGGTGATGATGATGTCGGGCGCGAAGGCGCGCGCCAGCGGCGGCACCAGGTCATCGTATGCCTTGAGGAATATCTCATCCGTGGTCCCGGGCTCCAGGGGCAGGTTGACGGCGTAGCCCTCTCCTTCGCCTTCGCCGATCTGACCGGTAAAGCCGCTGCCGGGGAAGAGGTGGCGCCCGGATTCATGGAAGGACACGGTCATCACCCGGGGGTCGTCGTAAAAGCGCTCCTGGACACCGTCGCCGTGGTGGGCGTCGAAGTCCAGGTAGAGGACGCGGGCGTCGTGCTGCTGCTTGAGGGAGGCGGCGGCGATGGCCACGTCGTTATAGACGCAGAAGCCGGAGGCGCGGGCCCGGTGGGCGTGGTGCAGGCCGCCGCCGAAATGGAAGACATGGGCGAGCTCGCCTGCCATGATGGCTTCCGCCGCCGCCAGGGCGCCGCCGGCGATGGTGGCGGACGCCTCGTGCATGTCCTCGAAGATGGGGTTGTCGCCGGTGCCCAGGCCCCAGCTCATGCCGTCGGCGTCGCGGGCGCCGGGAACGCTCAGCTCCCGGACCTTTTCGATGTAGGCCTTGTCATGCACCAGCGCCAACTCGGCGTCGGTGGCCTGGCGCGGCTCGAGCACCCGCACGGTTGCGTTGCCGTCTTCGCTGCCGGTAAGACCGTAAGCCCTGATCAGCTCAGCGGTCAGCAGCAGCCGCACCGGTTTCATTGGATGCCAAGGGCTCAGTTCGTATTTCTGATAGGCATCGCTGTAGATGATCGCGCAGTCGTCTGACATGCCGTTCCCGTCGTTCATTCCCGTCACCTGCGAAGCAGTCGTCTTTCCACACTCGCGTCGTTCAACGCTTGCGTCTTTCCACACTCGCGTTATTCCACCTTTACGTCGTTCAACGTATACGTCGTTTCACACCGGCGGGTTTATGTTACCTTGCGGGTTTATGTTACCACGGGGGTGGGTTCGGGAAACCAGAGGGGGCGGCGGGCCCTTCGGGCCCGCCGCCCCCGCATCAAAACCGGCAACCTGCTGGAGCATTACACATTGCCGATAGGGCTGTTACCTGCCTGCGCCGGGCACTGCTGTGTCGGCGCCCTGAATAGTTATTGAAGTTTGTGAACCAACGTCCCTCTAGCCTCTAGCCGTTGATGGAGTTGGGGCGCGTGCCCAGTTCTATCTCGATATCCACGGTCTCGCCGTCGCGCACCACGGTCACTTTCACCCTGTCGCCCGGGTTCTTGTCCAGCAGGCGCTCGGTGATGTCCTCCATCTTCTCAACGTCGCTGCCGTCGAAGCGGATGATCACGTCACCCTTCTTGAGGCCGGCCCTGTCGGAGGGGCCGTCCGCGAGCACGTCACTGATCAGGGCGCCGCTGGTGACGCTGAGCTCCAGCTCTGCTGCCACATCCTCATCCACCGTGGTGCCCACCACGCCCATCCAGGCATATTCCACCTGTCCCGTCTCGATGATCTCGTCCATGACGCGCTTGGCCAGGTTGATGGGCACGGCGAAGCCCACGCCCTCGAAGCCGCCGCTCTCACTGATTATCTGCTCGTTGATGCCGATGACCTCACCCATGGCGTTGAACAGGGGGCCGCCGCTGTTGCCGCGGTTGATGGCCGCATCGGTCTGGATGGCGTCCTGGATCACGAAGCCCTCCTCCGGCGACGCCACCGTACGGTCCGTGGCGCTGACTATGCCCGCCGTCAGCGAACTGGCATATTCGCCGAAGGGGCTGCCGATGGCCACCACCGGCTCCCCCACCTGCACGGTGGAGGAATCGCCCAGCACCATCGGTACCAGGTCCAGGTCCGCCGGGTCCACCTTGAGCACCGCCACGTCGCTGCCGCTCAGGTCATAGCCGACCACGGTCGCCTCGGCGGTCTTGCCGTCTTTGAAGCTGACCTCCAGCGTCTTGGCCACCGCCGGCTCGCCGTTGACGGCCGATTCCAGCACCACCACGTGGGCGTTGGTGAGGATATATCCCTCGTCGGAGACCACGAAGCCGGAACCGATGCCCTGCTGCTCCTGTCCCGCATGGAAGAAATCACTGGGGCCGTCGAAAGTCGCGAGTATCTGGACGGTGGAGTCGGCGTACCTGTCGTAGATCTGCGTCGGTCCCATGACCTCATCGCTGCCGGTGGTGACCGGGACCGAAGACAGTTGCGGCGGCGAGTCCGGAATGGTGATGGTGGACGGCTCCTCGCCGAGGCCGCCCCAGTTGAGCAGAAAAGCAATCGAAAAGAACAGCGCCGCCCCGGCGATGCCGGCAGCCGCGCCTATCAATCCACTGACGATACGGTTCATCCTGAATGTTCCTTCCGCGGCAGGCTCCCGGGGCGACCAGCCTCCGGGAGCGCCGCAACGTACTAATAAGACCCAGGCCGCGACTGCACACGCGACCTCATTCAATTATACCCGGGTAAGGAATGGGGCCAACATATTGAGCGTTAAGCGATGTTAAAAAATGTTAACCCGCCGGCAGGGTGATGGTGATGGCGGTGCCCTCGCCGGAGGAATCTATCCTGATGTCGCCCTGCATCAGCAGCGCCAGTTCGCGGGCAATCGACAAGCCCAGGCCCGTGCCGCGCACGCGCCCGGCGCCGCGGCCGCGGTAGAAGCGCTCGAACACCCGCGGCAACTCGTCGGGCGGTATCCCCGGCCCGTGGTCGGAGACGGTCAGCTTGATGCTGCCGCCGTTGCGTGAGCCCGCCACCTCCACGGGCTCGCCGTCCGGCGAATACTTGATGGCGTTATCCAGCAGGATGCGCACCAGCTGCGCCGTGCGCTGACGGTCGCCGCGCGCCACCAGGTCGTCCGGCAGCCTGTCCGTGACGATGCGCACCTCCGGCGCCGTCGGCAGCATCTTGAACTCGCCCGCCACCGCCTCCACGACCTCCTTCAGCGGTACCGGCGCCGACTGGATGTCCAGCACCCCGGAATCCATTATCGAGAGGTCCAGCAGGTTGCGCGCCAGGGCCGCGAGCCGGTCCACCTGTTCCCTCATGGTGGCGATGAACTCGTCCTTGGTGGCGTCGTCCACATCCTCGTCCTGGAGCAGTTCCAGGAATCCCGAGAGGGAGAAGATGGGTGTCTTCAGCTCGTGGGAGGCGTTGGCGATGAAGTCGCGGCGGGAGCGTTCCAGCTTGACCTCCTGGCTCACGTCCCTGAGCACCAGCAGCGAGGAGAACTGCTTCTGCCCGCCGAGGAAGGCGCAGTGGACCATCAGCGCCTTCTCCCCGGGCAGCAGGAAGGTGTCCTCGCGGCGCGGATGCTCGGCGCCCATGGTCTGCCAGAGGCTGAATATCTCGCCCGGCACGCAATCGGACAAGGCCTCCGGAGGATTTATCTCGTGGTCCAGCAGACGGCTGGCGGCGGGATTGGCGACGACGATGCTGCCGTCGTCGTCGATACCCAGCACGCCCTCATCCAGATCGTCCAGCAGCAGTTGCGCCCGTTTCTTCTCCTCGTCGATCTGCCTGAAGGCGGAACCCAGTTTGCCGCCCATCTCGTTGAAGGCGGCGGCCAGCTCCCCCAGTTCGTCGTGGGCCGCCACCGGCACCTGCGCCTCGAAGTCGCCCCGGGCGATCATACCGGCGCCGGCCTCGATGCGCTTGATGCGCCGCGTGAAGAAGTGGGAGACCATGAAGGTGACTATCAGCACCATCAAGAGGGCGATGACGGCGGCGATGGTGAGCTGCCGCTTCACCAGCGTCACCGCCGATTCCACGTCGTCCATGGCCGAGGAGACCACCACCACCTGCACTACCGTGTTGCCCGTGCCCAGCGGCACCGCCGACATGGCGTAGTTGCGGTCGTCGATGGTATGGACGCCGTCGTCCGGGGCGCGCTTCTCTATCGCCGACCGTGCCACAGGATAGTCATTCGCGTCGTAGGACTGTCCCTTGAGCGAGTCGGAGATGAGGTTGCCGGAGACGTCCATCAGCAGGATGCGGGCGTCGGCGCGCTGGGCGTACTGCTGCGTCAGCAGGTCCAGGTAGACGGCCGAGGCGCCCTGGCTGTAGGCGGTGAGGAAGCTGTCGGCGTAGATGGTGGCGTAGCTCCTCATGTTCTCCAGCTTCTGATCCGTGAGCTTGCTCTGAAGCTGCGGCACCACATAGAGGTAGATAATGCCCACGGCCAGCAGGAAGACGGAGAAGAACACCAAGCTGAGCTTGAAGGCGATGCCGATGCGGATTTTTTCTCTTGGGGACATTTCTCTCGGGGTCGGCCCCGCAGGGCCCTTTCCTCACATTATAGAGGAAAGGTCACACATCGCGGAACTTGTATCCGGCGCCGCGCACGGTGAAGATATATTCCGGGTCGTGGGGGTCCGGCTCGACCTTCTCGCGCAGGTGGCGGATATGCACGTCCACCGTGCGCGGGTCGCGGAAGTCCGCGTCCCCCCATACCAGCTGCAGCAGCGACTCGCGGTCGAACACCCGGCCCGGGTGCCCTACCAGGGTCTTCAGCAGCTCGAACTCCTTGTAGGTCAGGTCCACCTTCTCCCCCTCCAGGTAGACGTTGCGCTTGAGGAAATCTATCTTCAGCTTCTCCACCTCCATCACCTCGCGGGTGACGTCCGAGGGCAGCTGGGACATCTGCAGGCGCCTGAGCTGGGCCTTCACCCGGCTGCGGAACTCGCTGATGCTGAAGGGTTTGGTTATATAGTCGTCGGCGCCGATCTCCAGTCCCAGCACCTTGTCTATCTCCTCCGACTTGGCCGTGAGCATGATTATCGGCACCGTGCTCTCGGCCCGCACCTCGCGGCAGACGTCGATGCCACTCTTCCCGGGCAGCATGATATCGAGCACGATCAGGTCGAAGGGCTGCTGGCGGAACTTCTCCAGCGCCTCCTCGCCGTCCATGGCCTGGACTATCTCGTATCCCTCCTGCTCCAGCGGGTAGGTGAGCAGCTTCTGGATGGCTTCCTCATCGTCCACCAGCAGGATGCGTGGTTCCTTCCTGTCACTCAAGTCGTTTACTCCCCCGTGTTCGTTTATTCCACCGGTTCCCCGGAAGCAGGCGTTACCAGCGGCCGCACCCGGAAAGCGGCGCCCAGCTTCCCGGCAATACTTCGACACGCCTCCTTGTCGACCTCCGGCAGGTCCACCACCGTCAGCTCCGTGCCGATGCCTTCCTCGATGCAGCGGCCGGCGAACTTCAGCACCGCCCGGTATGCCTTGCTGTATATCGGCCGGCATAACTGATTGTAGACTTCGGAGTTGTGTGCCACAAGGCTGATGGAAGCGGCGCCCAGCCCCGCCGCCGCCAGCTCCGCCGCCACGTCGCGGCCCGGGTTGATCAGCTCGCCCAGGCCGTTGGTGTTGAGCCTGGAGGCCAGGCGCCTGAGCGTCAGCCATTCCGTCACCGCCAGCACCTCGTCCAGGCGCATGGTGGGCTCGCCGAGGCCGGCGAACACCACCTGGTCCGCGGGGCCGTCAAGGAAGGCGTTCTCCAGCTCCGCCAGTATCTCGTCGAGCGACGGCTCCCGCTCCAGGCGCAGGTCGGCGCCGAAGACCATATCGGTGAAGCCGGCGATGCAGAAGCTGCAGTCCGAGGGGCAGCGGCTGGTGATATTCAGATAGATGTTGCCCCTGCCGCGGTAAGCGATGGTCATGAGCGCCTCACGCCAGCCCCCGCTCGCGCAGCCAGCGCAGGCTCTACACGGCCTTCTGCCGGGGCATCTCGAAGGTGATGGTCACCTCGCCGTCCAGTCCCGCCAGCGCCCGCATGATCGGCGCGAAATCTATCTGCCCCTCGCCCAGGGGCAGGTGCAGGTCCTCATAGTAAGTGTCGCCGCCGATATTGTCGTGCATGTGCACGTGACCGATGCGGTCCGGCCAGGCCTCGATGAAGCTCACTGCCTTGTTCTGCTCGCTGAGCAGCTCGCTGTGGCCGACGTCGACGGTCAGCACGACATCGGGCCAGGCCGCCAGCGCCTGCGAAAAGTCCGGCGCCGCCTCCGCCGTGTTCTCCAGCGAGAGCCGCGTGCCGTTCTCCATGGCCAGCCGCGAGAGCGTCCCGATCTCCCGGAGCTTGCGCTCCATGATCTCCGGCGTGTTGGAGGGCGAGGCGAGGATGGGGTGGACGGTGACGGTGCGCGGCCTGAAGGGCGCCGCCGCCCTGATGGCGGCGCTGATCTCGGCCAGCCCCTCGTCGTCATCCACGCGCTTGTCGGGGGCGTGGGCCACGAAGAACATGCCCGCCCCGGAGGCGGCCGCCAGCATCCCCTCCGCCTCAGCCTCGACCTTCTCCAGTTCATTGAGGTTGATGTCCGCAAAATCGAAGCCATTGGCGGCGAGGAACTCCACTCCCTCGGCCCCGGCCGCCTGGCCGCCGAATCTGAACTCACCCATGCTTATGCTCCTGTCCCGTGCATAGACCCATTCTACCCGCAAAGCCCGGCGCCTCCCAGGGGCGAATGCTTAAAAGCCCGCCGCGCCGCTCCGATATATATAGAAAGAAGGCGATCGCCGGCGGGCCGACAGCCTGGTGGAAGCGGAAACGCATCTGTACGCGGGAAAAAGAACGCCCCCGGCAAGAGGAAATGTGAGATGTCCCCCACGAACCTGAAAGAGCTCCAGCCCCGCAACCGCTCCGCGCGCGCCCTTAGGCTCAGGCTGCTCAGGGCCTCCGTGCTCGAACGCCGCTACCATGTGGACTCGGGCCGGGTCGCCAGCGGCATCATCCGCGAGGCCCGCTCAGGGCAGGAAAGCAGACAGTAGCATCCGCTCCACCAGTTCGCCGTAACTGATGCCCGCCGCCTGCGCCTGGGCCGGCAGGTCCGAAGTGTCCGTCATCCCCGGCAACGTGTTGATCTCCGTGAACTGGGGCACCCCGTCCTCATCCACCATGAAATCGACGCGGCTGAAACCGCGGCAGCCCAGAGCCCGGTGGATCGCCAGCGAATATTCCCGGCTTCGCTCCGAGGCGCTGTCCGGGATCTCGGCCGGCAGGATGAACTCGGTCATGCCCTCCTGGTACTTGGAGTCGAAATCATAATACCCGGCCGCCGGCACCAGCTGCAGCACGGGCAGCGCCTGCAGCTCCCGGGCCGTCTCCAGCAGGCCGACGGTGATCTCGTCCCCCTCGACGAACTCCTCCGCCAGCACCTGCTCGTAGTCCTCGCAGGCCTCCGCCACGGCTTCGCCGAGGCCGGCGGCGTCCTCCACCTTGATGACGCCCAGGCTGGAGCCCTCCTCGCAGGGTTTCACCATCACCGGGAAGTCGAGCTCGCGGGCGGCGGCCTCGCAGGGATCCTTCAGGTCCTCGTGGCAGCTGAAATAGCGGAAGGCGGGCGTGGGGATGCCGTGATAGCTGACTATCTGCTTGCTGATGACCTTGTTCATGGCCAGGGCGCTGGCTGTGACGCGCGAGCCCGTGTAGGGGATGTCCAGCATCTCCAGCACCCCCTGGATGACGCCGTCCTCGCCGTAGCGCCCGTGCAGCGCCAGGAAGGCCACGTCGATCCCCGCCTCTTCCAGCACCCGGGCGATATCGCGGCCCACGTCGATGCCGCTGGCCCGGTATCCCCGTTCCAGCAGGGCATCCAGGCAGTTGCCGCCGGAACGCAGCGAGATCTCACGCTCCCGCGAGATGCCGCCCATGAGCACGCCGACATGCAATTCTTTGAGGTCCTTCTGCATCCGAGCCCCTGGCCTTTCGCACGCCTGCCTTACTGGGGCGTCATTATATCCCAACTGCCGCCGGCAGGCATTTCAGCGTCGAATTAGCTATACTGGCGGCGATATTATCAAGCGGGGGCGCTTGCTCGCAGGAGGGGAAATAGAGCTACATAAGAAGAAATGGCTGCGCCATGCCGTGCAGGCAATCATCATCGCCATCGTCTTTTACTTCCTTGGACGTACCATCGTCCATGACTGGCAGGGAATCAAGGACTATGACTGGAACTTCAGCCTGCCGTGGCTGCTGGCTTCGCTGCTGATGCTCGCCGTCACCTATACGGGCCACGCGAGCGGCTGGCTGCTCATCCTCTGGCGCTTCAAGCACCCGGTTCCCTTCCTGCCGGGCTTCTACGTCTGGGCCAAGTCCCTGCTGGCCCGCTACGTGCCGGGGAATGTGCTGATGGTAGTCGGGCGCATCATGATGATAGAGCGCTATAACGTGCCCAAGCGCGTGTCGCTAACCAGCATCGCCTACGAACATGTGCTGCTGCTGGCTTCCGCCACCATCGTACTCTCGATCTCGCTGCCGTTCTGGACGACGCTGCGCGAGAAGTCCGACATGGTCTGGCTGCTGCTGCTGATCCCGCCGCTGGCCGTCATCAGCCTCCATCCGAAGATCATCGGCACCGTGGGGAACTTCGTCTTCACCAAACTGAAGCGGGAGCCCATCGAGGAGTTCCTCTCCTTCGGCTCCGTGATCGCGCTCACTTTCTATTATTGCTGCTTCTGGATGACCGGCGGCACGGCGCTGTTCGCCATGGCCAGCGCCGTCACCCCCCAGATCACGCTGGAAGCCCTGCCCGTCTGCCTGGTGAGCTTCCCCCTCGCCTGGATCGTCTCGGTGGCGGCCTTCATCTTCCCCAGCGGCATCGGCATCAGGGAGGGCGTCTACGCCGCCACACTTTCCGGCGTCTTCGGCAGCGAGGGCGTTGCCTCCGCCTTTGCCATCCTCGCCCGTTTCTGGTGGACGCTGATTGAGATAACCTTCGTGGTGGTGATCATGGGGATGGTGCGGCTGCTGCACCAGAAACCCGACTCGTGAGCAGGTTCAGGGGCCGAATGCCTGTGCTATAATTTTTCATGAGGATCCCGGGCCGCGTTCCTGCGGCCGTAATCACCAGGAGGAATTGGGAATGTACTACGCGGGAAACCCGATATTCTACACCAGCCTGCTGCTGCTGATACCGGCGGTCGCCCTCAGCATCTACGCGCAGGTCAAGGTGAAGAGCACCTACAAGAAATATTCAAAGACCCACGCCGCCAGCGGCGTCACCGGCGCCCAGGCGAGCCGGCGGCTGCTGGACCACGAGGGCCTGGGCGACGTCGCCATCGAGGAGGTCCCCGGCGAGCTTACCGACCATTACGACCCGCGCAAACGGGTGCTCAGGCTGAGCAAGAGCGTCGCCAGGAGCGACTCCCTGGCGGCCCTGGGGGTGGCGGCCCACGAGACGGGCCATGCGGTGCAGCACGCCAGGAATTACGTACCCATGCGCATCCGCTCCGCCGTAGTGCCGGCGGCTTCCTTCGGCTCCAGCCTCGGGCCGATAATCTTTATCGTCGGCCTGTTCATGAGCGCCTACGAACCGCTGATGACCCTGGGCATCGTCCTGTTCACGGCGGCGGTCATCTTCCAGATAGTGACGCTGCCGGTGGAGTTCGACGCCTCCAGCCGCGCCATGAAGCTGCTGCAGGCCAACGGTATGGTCGTCTCCAACGAGGTGGACGGGGCGAAGAAGGTGCTGCGGGCGGCGGCGCTCACCTACGTGGCCGCGGCCCTGATGTCCATATTGATGCTGGTGCGCATGATCCTCATCAGCAGGAACAGCTGAGGGAGCGGCCGCTTGAAGGTACTGATAACCGGAATCGCCGGCTTCGCCGGCAGCCACCTTACCGAGTACCTCAAGAGCCTCGACGACGTCCAGGTGGCCGGCATCGACCTGGCGCCGCCCTCTGAGCGTTTCACCGCCCTTTTCGGCGATTATGCCCCCCGCGTGCACTGCCTCGACCTGGCGGATGTGGAAGCGGTCAGGGATGTCGTAGAAGAGGAAGAGCCGGACGCAGTCATACATCTGGCGGCCAGGGCGCAGGTAGCCGGCGCCTGGGAGCACGCCGCCGACATCCTCAGCACCAATATCGTCTGTACCCAGACGCTGCTCGAAGCCGTCAGGCAGGCCGCCCCGGAGGCGCGCGTGCTGCTGATAAGCTCCAGCGAGGTCTACGGCAAGGTCAGGCCCGAGGAGCTGCCCATCGCCGAGACCTGCAGGCTCAGGCCCAACAACCCCTACTCCGTCAGCAAGGTGAGCACGGAGTTCGTCGGGCGGGCCTACAGCGACACCTTCGGCACCGAGGTGGTGATAGCCCGCCCCTTCAACCATATCGGCCCCCGGCAGGTGGGCGATTTCGTCGTCGCCGCCTTCGCCAGGCAGCTGGCGGAGATCGAGGCGGGTGTCATCGAGCCGGTGCTCAGGGTAGGCAACCTGGAGTCTAAGCGCGATTTCACCGACGTGCGTGATATCGTCCGCGCCTACCACCTGCTGCTGACCCGGGGCGAGGGCGGTGAGGCGTATAATGTGGCCTCGGGCCGCTCCCACGCCATCAGCGGGCTGCTGGAGCTGCTGCTGGAGCTG